>NZ_JBGCCI010000023.1:0-2148 GCF_041262125.1 Flavobacterium sp. 28YEA47A | reverse complement strand
TAGGTATACGTGCCCGGAGCAGCCGTCGTAGGAAAATTTATGGTGCCGTGGCCCGTACCGTCAAGAAGCAGCGTCTGCTGTAGCCCTGCAGGGTCCGTATAGGTCGCAACAGTGCCAGGAGTACCCTGTATATCGATGGCAAGAGCAGTACCTTCACAGATAGGAGTATCTACTGTAGTAATATCGGCGGTTATTGTAGGTGATCCAATTGTAGCCTGACCTGTAAGCAATTGTGAACAGATGACAATATTACTTGAATCTACTATTCTTCCTTCAACTAAAGTATAAGTAATGGGGCTCGTGAAAGTTTCTAAAAAAGAATGAGTTCCGCTTGCATCTAAGGTTACCGTTTGTATAGGCCCTGCATTGACCCTATAATCAATTATGCCATTGGGTATTCCATTAATTGTAAATGTTACCTGTTCTCCTAAGCATGCCGTAGGAGTTGATGCGGTTATTGTAGCATTGGGTATAGGATACACTTTCAAGGTAAAATCAACAACACTATAGCACTTGCTAACATTGTCAGTCACTCTGGCAAAAATTTGCTGAGGATTAGGAGAGTTGCTGATTATATTTGGCAAAGGCGACACCTGGTCAATAGCATTTGCTAATGTTGTATGAAAGGTTATTGTGTTATTTGTGAGATCAGGATTAATAAGGCTTCTATAGGAATTAAGATCAAACAGTCCTATACCAGGTGTATTACTACAGGTTCTTCTTTCTCCAATTGCATTGGCCTGAGGGGCTGTAGGAAAAGTGGCAGTACCTATCCATTCCAGTTCAAAACCACCATCACCTATCGGTCTATCAATCGCAATATAATAGGATTGTCCTGCTGTCACATTCAACCATCTTACATAGCCATCGCCATTAGCACCAGGTCCAACCTGAGTAGCTGTCGTACTTGCATACATACCGGTATGATTGTTTGTCTGCCCGGCAAGATTGGGATTCGTTGTAGCACAACGAATAGGGCTTCCTAAACTAGAACAAGTTCTATTAGGCCCATATACCCAAAAATCATAATCTACAAGAATGCTAGGATCCAAGGGTTTTATATGAAATCCTAAAGTTCCGGAAGTGGCAATATTAATTTTAAGCCATATGGAATTATGTTCTAAACCACCACAACCTGATACCTCCTGTACATTTCCTATACCAGAGGCATTGGATGTGAATGTGCCATTACCGCAAACCGTTATGGCATTGACACAATCATTGGGTTGTTGGGCGTTGGCTAGATAACCAAATAATACCAAAAGACTTATTGTCAGAAACTTTCTCATTTTAATCATTGCATTTTTTTGAAAACCCTAACAGCCGGCCTTAAAAAGACCAGCTGTCAGGTTACTATATTCTTTAATAGGTAAGAACCGTGTCTTATCTCTTTATAATCTTAAACTCCGAACGCCTGTTCTGTGCATCCTCCTCTTCCGTGCAGTTCGCCTTGCAGTCGATCTTCGGTTCCGTGATTCCGAACCCTTTGCCCGATAGGCGTTCCCTGCCGATGCCTTTCGACACCAGGTACTGAACCGTGGACTGTGCCCTCTGCTCGGAAAGCTTCAGGTTGTAGGCTGCGCTTCCCTTGCCGTCCGTATGCGACTTCACGTAGATAACCATATCCGGGTACCTGTTCATCACATTCACGAGCTTGTCAAGTTCGGTAGCTCCCTGCTGGGTGATATTGCTCTTGTTGAACTCAAAATAGATGTTCTTAAGCAATACTTCGGTATCCGTGATCACTACTTCTACAGGTTCCAGGGCTATATCGACAGATGTCCTGCCGCCCTTGGTTTTCGTTACCCTGCCGGATCCCGCATCATAGTCTTTCTTGGCGGCCTGGAATACATATTCCGTATCGCATTCCACATCAAAAGAGACTTCTCCTTTGGAATTGCTCTGTTTTGTGGCGATCACGTTTTTCTTTGCGTCCAGGATAGAGACGCTCGCATCTGATAATGCGCGGCCTGTCTTGCTGTCCTTCACCATTGCTACGGCCTCTACCCTGCACACCGGTACCGCCTTGATGATATTGTCCGTGCCGTTCCTATTTGAGGAGAAGTAGCCTTCGTTTTTGGCCGTATTGAAGCTGAACGAGAAGTCGTCCTTCTCGCTGTTAACCGGCCGGCCTACGTTAATCGCTTC
>NZ_JBGCCI010000022.1:0-2579 GCF_041262125.1 Flavobacterium sp. 28YEA47A | reverse complement strand
TTTGAGGAGAAGTAGCCTTCGTTTTTGGCCGTATTGAAGCTGAACGAGAAGTCGTCCTTCTCGCTGTTAACCGGCCGGCCTACGTTAATCGCTTCCCCATCCCTGTCCAGGTCTGCCATGAACACGTCCAGTCCCCCGAATCCCTGTTTGCCGCTCGATGCAAAATAAAGGATGCCGTTATCGCCCATGAAAGGAAACCCTTCCTTGCCGGCCGTGTTCACATTCGATCCAAGGTTTTGGGGCTTGCCATAGCCTGTGCCCTCAACCGATACTTTCCAGATATCGGAATCACCGTGCCCTCCGGGCATGTTAGAGGTAAAGTACAAGGTCTTGCCGTCCGGGCTGAGGCTTGGGTGCGTTACGGAATAGCTCTTGCTGTTGAACGGCAGTGCCTGGATGTCGGTCCATTTGCCGTCCACCCTTGTTGCCCTGTAGAGTCCCTGCTGTCCTATCTTCACGTTGTTCTTCCTGTCCTTGTCGAAGTTCCCGTCATTAAGGCCGTCCCTGGCAAAGAACATGGTGTTCCCGTCTGCGCTTATCGTAACAGGCCCGTCATGGAAGGCGGTATTCAGCTCATTGACCGCTTTGGGTTCAGAGAGGGTTCCGTCCGCATTCCTTATGGACTGGAAGATGTCCAGGTAGGGCTGTTTCACCCATTTGTCGGTCCTGTTCGAGTTGTTCCTCGTGCTCACGAAGTACAGGATGTTGTCATTGGAGAGCACCGCCCCGAAATCGCTCTGGTCTTTGCTGTTGATGGCCGTCTCGCTGATATCGAACAGTTTGTCCTTGCTGGAAAGGCTCGGGATATAGTTCGGGTTTGCCTTATGGTCTCTGGCTCGCTGGTCGTTGGGTAGCAGGCCCGCAAATTTGTCCATCTGCTTGTTGGCTTCCTGGTATTTGCCCTGCGACCTTAGCGCCTGTGCATAGCGGTAATACGTTTCCGCATCCTGGACGCCCTCAACTGCCCTGGCATACCATCTGGCGGCTTCCGGCATATTGAACACGTTATAGTAACTGTCGGCAAGCTGCCTGTAGACATGGCTGTCGCCCTTTTTGCCTTCCGCAAGCTTAAGGTATTCGTCTATGGCCGCAACATACTGGTAGCTGTCGTACAGCCTGTCTGCCTTTTCAGAACTCTTATTCTGCCCGTAACCGGAGGCAATGGACAGGAGCAGGCCTGCGGCTATGTATATTTTTTTCATTTTCTTGCTCTTTTAGGTTAGAAATATCTTGGTGATACGGACACCTTCTTCGGGAAGTTCAAATCGAACAGCAGCATGATCTCATGCGAGGACTGCGTGCTCACCTTAAGGTCCGAGACGATACGGTCATAGGCATAGCCTACACGTATGTTGGGCGTAACCGCATAGTTGACCATCCCCCCGAAGGAATCGTCAAGGCGGTAGGTGGCCCCTATCTCGAAGCGGTCAAAGAACATCATGTTGGCCGACACATCAAGCGACGTAGGCGCGCCGAATGCCGACTTAAGCATGAACGACGGCTTGAACTTCGTGTTCTCGGAAAGCTCGAACACGTAACCTCCCGTCAGGAAGTAGTGCTGTGTCTCCGAGCCGAACTGGTATTCCCTTCCGTCGTTCCTGATGTCAAGGTGTTTGCTCTTGAGCATGTTCGGTACCGAAAGCGCAAGATAGTATTTTTGGGTATAGTAGAAAAATCCCGTACCGATATTGAAGAACGTATTGCTCGAGTTTTCCCTGAAGGCAGGGTCGTTGATATCCGGGACGTGTCCGTTACCGATGTCGCTGAACAGGCCTACCTTGTGGAAAGTGGCTCCCGCCTTGATTCCAAGGGCCAGGCGGTGCTCGCCCCCGAGGTTCAGCGTATAGGAGAAGTCACCATAGACGTTGGTCTCGTCCACCGGACCTATCTTGTCGGTTATGGCTGACAGTCCCAATCCGACATTTTTACCTGCCGGGCTGTGTACCGACAGGGTTCCCGTTTTCGGCGCCCCTTCGATGTCTACCCATTGGGCGCGGTAGAGCAGCCCGACCGCTAGGTTTTCCTTGGAGCCCGCATATGCAGGGTTCATCACGTTCATGTTGTACATGTACTGCGTGTAGTGCGGGTCCTGCTGTGCCTGGGCGCCTACCGTGACCATAAACGCAAAGGCCAGTGTGAGATATATTTTTTTCATATGTATCTGTAGTTTTCTTTGGTGTAATGGCGGCCTGCCTCCTTTTGGGGCAGGCTGCCATTGCTTTTTATGATTGTTAGTACTGCCTGTTGATATAGACCCATCCCGTTACCGTAGTCCCGTCCTGCTTGGAGATGCTGTAGAAGTACGTGGCATCCGGAAGGTCCTTGCCGTCCCTGTCCTGGCCGTGCCACTCGTTGGTATAGCTTCCCCTGAACTTGTAGACTTCGGTCCCGTACCTGTTGAAGATGCTCAGGTGCCTTACTCCCATCCCGCTCAGGTCGAACGTGTCGTTCAGCGAGTCGCCGTTAGGGGAGATTCCTTTTGGGATAAGCCTGCAGGAACTGCCCTCAACCGTGAAGCTCGCCGTAGTGCTGCATGCCCCGGACCCTACCGTTACCGTAAAGGTGATCGGCATTGTGGC
>NZ_JBGCCI010000021.1:0-4349 GCF_041262125.1 Flavobacterium sp. 28YEA47A | reverse complement strand
TTTAACGAGAAGTGAGCCTTGAACTCCTTGCTCGCACTGTTCTCCTTGTAGAGTACCTTGAACCAGTAGTCGGTCGATGGCAGCGGGTGCCCGTTCATCGTTCCGTCCCATCCCGTACCAGCAGGGCTGATCTGTTTCAGAAGCTTGCCGTAGCGGTCAAAGATGTAGATCGCAGCCTCCGGCTGGTTTGCCAGCCCGATGATGTTCCACGTGTCATTATACCCGTCGGCATTAGGAGTAAAGTACTTCGGATAGTCGATTACCGACACCTTGACAGGCGTGGAATCAGTACAGCCCCCGTTGTTCTTGTCCCTAACATATACCGTATGCTCGCCCGCAGATACCGGGGCAAACACGTTACTGTCCTGCCACGGGCCTTCATCAAGCCTGAACTCATAGTCCCCAAGGCTCGTAGGATCGACTACCACGGTGATCGTGGCATTGTCCGTGAAGGCATTGGTCACCGTAATATCGGTGATGATAGCCGCAGAGGTAGCCGTAACGATGGCCGGCTCAGACGGCTCTGACACGCAGCCCGTAGCAATGTTGGTAGCCGTTACCGTATAGCTTCCCTGCTCGTCCACCACAAGGGTAGCGCCCGTATCGGGAAGCACCCCTCCGTCCTTGGTCCACACGTAGGTGTACAGCGCAGGGTTCGCCCCGTTGTCCGTATTGGCAGTAAGGGTAAAGGTATTCAGAGGGTCAAGCGTCACCGGGTCCACACAGAAGAATCCTCCCGTAAGGGTTACCTCCGGCAGCTTATTCACCGTCAGCTGGATGCTGGCAATAGCCGGACAGCCGGTCATCGATGTCCTGTTGATTACCAATGCATAGATCATCCTTGTACCCGTATGGTAAGGGTTAAGGTTCGTGATTGCCTGAGGGTTGGTCGATGCCGTACCCAGGTTACCGTCTGCCTGTGCCTTGGCCAGGTCCTCATAGTAGTGTACCGTAAAGTTACCTACAGGCTGGGTGCCCAATACCGTAGCATCAAACGAGGTAAGGTCGAAGTCCGTCTGCCCGTCGTTGGTACCGTCCGTGTCGCACTTGGTAATAAGCGCCGGGTCCGTCACCGGATTGGCAACGGCAGGCTCGTCAACGATTAGGCTGAACGTGCCCACGCTCACGCATTTCGTTGTCTTGTTCTCTACCCTAACCCAGACGGTCTCAGGGTTGGTCGCGTTAGGGTAGCTGTCCGGAAGCTGGGTTCCCGCTACTCCCGCATCGGCATCTATCTGGCTATGGTAGTACGTGAAGGTATAGTCCGCAGGGTTGAGCCCCGATGCGATTACACTGATATTGTGGCTGCTAAGCGTGAAGGTATGCGTAGCACCCCCAACGCAGGCCGTATAGTCCGGTATAGGGCTGGCCAGCGCCGGAAGCGGATGCACGATAAGCTTAAGCTCCACTATCTGGTAGCATTTCTTTGCCGCCGGGCTGCCCGCATTCGTGGTCATCAGGACGTATATCGTTCCGGTAGGTCCGTCATAGTCCGTAGGGTCGGCAATCGCGTTAGGGTATGTCGTGCCCTGGTTGCCGTCCGCTTCTGCCTGGCCGCGGCTAGTATAGTAGTAGAACGCTACACTCGCAGGGTTCGTATTGTTTCTAATATAGGTCTCGCGTATCGTAAGGTCGACCCCTTCGGCTATCCCGTCCCCTGGCGTGCCGTTGTCGCAGGCCTCGATGTCCTGGGGATCCGTCCTAGGGTTGGGAAGCGGCTCTACCCTGATGGTAAGGGTCGTCCTGCTCTCGCACGTGGTAGCAGTATTGGTAATCACCACGTTCAGGGTCTGAACTCCTGGATTCTGGTTCGTATAGGCATTGGCAGGATCAATAAGCGTACCGCCAAGCGTATAGAACGCAACGGTATACCCTGGAAGGTTGCCTGTAAGGTTTCCGATCTGCGTGGTAAGGTCGAACACCGTGTATCCGTCATTCGGAAGGGCCTCATCGCAGAGCGAGTATTCTACCGGAGCGAAGGATAGTGACGGGTTGATCACGACCTTGAAGCTGCCGGTCTTGTAGCATCCTGTAGCAGTATTGGTAACCCTCACCCAGATAATCTGCCCGTTGGTAGCCAGATAGCTCGCAGGGGTGGTGATGGCTCCGCCAAGGCCCGCATCCGCATCCGCCTGTAGCGTATAGAAGCGTACCGTATAGCTACCGCCCGGAACCTGTGCATCCAGAAGGTCCTGTTCTGCATGGCCCTGGAGGTCTACCCTCATCATACCGTCCGCATTCGTGTCGCACACCACAAGGTCGTCGATAGCCGCAGGAACTACCGGAACAGGGTTTACGATCAGCTGCAGCGGCTCCACGGAGTAGCACAGCGTAGTCCTGTCCGTGGCACGGATCCAGATGGTTCCCGAAGCCAGGTTGCTGTATGGGCTTACGTAAGGGAACACCCCGTCCTCAGCATTCTGCTCCGTCTCGTGGAAGGTAACGTCATAAGGCGCACCTCCCGTGATACCTGGAATAAGCGCATCCAGGTCGAACTGTTCTGTACCGTTGCCGTCAGGGTCGCAGGCCGTAGGAACTACCGCAGGAACGGTAATCAGCGGACGCTGCTGTACCCTTAGGGTAAGTGTCGTCTGGGAGAAGCAGCCTGTGGCCGTGTTGGTCACACCCACAACGATCGTCTGCACCGTAGGTACAGCGTTCGGGTAGGCCAGCGGAAGCTCCGTGCCGGCCGCAAGGGCAGCATTGTCAAAATAGTATTTAACCTCCATGCCAGGTACCGAGGTAACCTGTTGCCTGTGCGCGCCAAGGTCGAACACCTCGTAGCCGTCACCGCTAGGATCGTCGCAAAGGGTGTATTCGGGAAGGGGCACGGCAACCACAGGGTTAGGGTTTACCTTAAGCTCCAGGGGAACCGCCTTGAAGCAGCCCTTAGGCGTGGATACCCTGACCCAGATTGTCTGGCTGTAGGCCGTAGTGTTATTGTAGTTGAACACAGGAAGCGCGGGCCTTGTAGGGACTGCTGCCTTCGCATCGGTTTCAAATTCGTAGTATTCGAAGGTATAGGTATCCCTAGGGTCAAGACCCAGGAGCATGTCAGCCTCCCTAAGGCTTATGTCCGGGAAGGTCGCAAAGCCGTCAGCAGTCGCGTCGTCACAGACCTCGATCGGGTTTGGAGAGGTAGGCTGCGGCGTGCGGTTCACGATCAGGCGAAGCTGCGTGAACGAAGGGCACTGGCTTCCGCCCGGCTCCTCAACCCTTACCCACATGATATATGGGGCATCCTCAGGGAAGGCCGTAGTAAGGTTGCCGTATAGGGGACCTTTTGGGAAATGGTTGTTGCGTGCGTTCGCCTCGGTCTCATGGTAGCTCACGATAAGCGTCGACGGGCCGCCCGTAATCTCAAGGTCCTTGTCCCTGAGGTTGAATACCGCAATACCGTCATTATTGTCGTCGCACACCTCAAGTGGCGTTGGGTTGAATATTATAGGCGCAGCGATAGGGTTCACCGTGACGCTGCCCGTAAGGGTAGCGCTGCAGAAGGGTGCAGTGCCCGTGGTTACCGCCGTGGTAAGGGTAAAGGTCGTCGGTACCGTTATAAGGTGGGTCGTATACGGTGCATAGCCGGCCCCGTCAAGGGTGACGCTGCCCGTGCCCCCTGCCCCGCCCGTCCAGGTAAAGCTTACCGTGGCTCCCGGGGTTCCCGTGAATTCCAAAAGCGCAGTGCTGTTGGAGCACACGTTTGCCGGGCCGGTGAAGCTCGCCGCAGGGAGCGCCTTTACCGAAACGGTCGCCTGCAGGTTCAGCGCCTTGGTGCATGGCACCGCACCGGCAGTGGTCACGCTCAGTAGCCTGTAGGTCTCCGGAGCCGTAAGGGCGCCCGTGTTGATCGCCAGCCTTCCGGCCGCATCAAGCGTGCCCGGTATAGGCGTGCCCGTTCCTACGGAATAGGTCACCGAGCCGTTTGCAGGGCCGGTTATCACGATAGTCGTGCCCGTGCCGTGGCATACCGTAGCGTCGGTAGCCGTGATCGTGCCCGTAGGGAGCGGCGTCACCGTGACGGTGGCGCTGCCGGTAAGGGTTGTCGTACATGGTGTCGCCCCGGTGGTGGACACGCTCACCAGGTCGTATGTCGTGGTGGCCGTAAGGGCCTGCGTCAGGACGTAGTCCCCAAGGGCCGGGTTCCCAGCGTTAGGCGTCGTAAGCTGCGCGGTGCGCGGGGCACCGCCGTTTATCGTATAGGTAACCTGAGAATTCAATGTTCCGCTAATCGTTACCGTACCGTTGCCGCCCTCGCAGATTACCGGTGTAGAGGTCGATATCGTAGCAACTGGGGCATCCGTTACCTCGATTGTAACACTGCCTGAAGCTGGCTGTACGCAGAATGGGGC
>NZ_JBGCCI010000020.1:2500-5208 GCF_041262125.1 Flavobacterium sp. 28YEA47A | reverse complement strand
GGCGGAAACATACAGAAGAACACGTTCATAGACATATTGGATTGACAGCAAATTAAAGAATTAGAGAGCAAGGCGGATCGAAGAGATCTGCGCACAAGCCGAAAACGTCTTATAATATTAAAATATACGATGAAGAGTTTGATCCTGGCTCAGGATGAACGCTAGCGGCAGGCCTAACACATGCAAGTCGAGGGGTAGAAGGGGCTTGCTCCTTTGAGACCGGCGCACGGGTGCGTAACGCGTATGCAACCTACCTTTCACAGGGGAATAGCCCAGAGAAATTTGGATTAATGCCCCATGGCACAGCGAGACGGCATCGTCTTGCTGTTAAAGTAACAACGGTGAAAGATGGGCATGCGTCCCATTAGCTAGTTGGTAAGGTAACGGCTTACCAAGGCTATGATGGGTAGGGGTCCTGAGAGGGAGATCCCCCACACTGGTACTGAGACACGGACCAGACTCCTACGGGAGGCAGCAGTGAGGAATATTGGTCAATGGTCGCAAGACTGAACCAGCCATGCCGCGTGCAGGATGACGGTCCTATGGATTGTAAACTGCTTTTGTACGGGAAGAAACACTCCTACGTGTAGGGGCTTGACGGTACCGTAAGAATAAGGATCGGCTAACTCCGTGCCAGCAGCCGCGGTAATACGGAGGATCCAAGCGTTATCCGGAATCATTGGGTTTAAAGGGTCCGTAGGCGGCCCTGTAAGTCAGCGGTGAAATCTTCCAGCTCAACTGGGAAACTGCCGTTGATACTGCAGGGCTTGAATTGCCGGGAAGTAACTAGAATATGTAGTGTAGCGGTGAAATGCTTAGATATTACATGGAATACCGATTGCGAAGGCAGGTTACTACCGGCGGATTGACGCTGATGGACGAAAGCGTGGGGAGCGAACAGGATTAGATACCCTGGTAGTCCACGCCGTAAACGATGGATACTAGCTGTTCGGCGCAAGCTGAGTGGCTAAGCGAAAGTGATAAGTATCCCACCTGGGGAGTACGAACGCAAGTTTGAAACTCAAAGGAATTGACGGGGGCCCGCACAAGCGGTGGAGCATGTGGTTTAATTCGATGATACGCGAGGAACCTTACCAGGGCTTAAATGTAGACTGACAGGTCCGGAAACGGACTTTTCTTCGGACAGTTTACAAGGTGCTGCATGGTTGTCGTCAGCTCGTGCCGTGAGGTGTCAGGTTAAGTCCTATAACGAGCGCAACCCCTGTCGCTAGTTGCCAGCGAGTAATGTCGGGAACTCTAGCGAGACTGCCAGTGCAAACTGCGAGGAAGGTGGGGATGACGTCAAATCATCACGGCCCTTACGCCCTGGGCTACACACGTGCTACAATGGCCGGTACAGAGAGCAGCCACCCCGCGAGGGGGAGCGAATCTACAAAACCGGTCACAGTTCGGATCGGAGTCTGCAACTCGACTCCGTGAAGCTGGAATCGCTAGTAATCGGATATCAGCCATGATCCGGTGAATACGTTCCCGGGCCTTGTACACACCGCCCGTCAAGCCATGGAAGCTGGGGGTGCCTGAAGTCGGTGACCGCAAGGAGCTGCCTAGGGTAAAACCGGTAACTGGGGCTAAGTCGTAACAAGGTAGCCGTACCGGAAGGTGCGGCTGGAACACCTCCTTTCTAGAGAAAAGTCGCTTCGGCGCACAGGGCTCCAAGCCCGCCTGCTCTCGCTGTTAGTTCAAAAAAATCAAAAAAAAGCAAAAAAACAGAGTCTCGTAGCTCAGCTGGTTAGAGTACTACACTGATAATGTAGGGGTCGGCAGTTCGAGTCTGCCCGGGACTACTTTTTAAGGCTTTTGAAGGAAATTCTAGGGGTTGGCTAGCCGTAAAGTTGTGACTGGCAACTATAGATACGGGGGATTAGCTCAGCTGGCTAGAGCGCCTGCCTTGCACGCAGGAGGTCATCGGTTCGACTCCGATATTCTCCACACTTCCGTTAAGGAAAAAAGTTCATTGACATATTGGGATAAGAAAACATTTAAAAAGTAGAAAGCATGATGCGTATTTATACGTGTCGAAAGCGCAATAAGCAAAATAAGGGCGTATGGGGGATGCCTAGGCTCTCAGAGGCGAAGAAGGACGTGATAAGCTGCGAAAAGCTGCGGGGACGGGCACACACCGATTGATCCGCAGGTATCCGAATGGGGCAACCCAGTGTACTGAAGGTACATTACCCGATAGGGGGCGAACCCGCTGAACTGAAACATCTAAGTAGGCGGAGGAGAAGAAAACAAAAGTGATTCCGTGAGTAGTGGCGAGCGAAAGCGGATTAGCCCAAACCGGAGATGTTACGGCATTTCCGGGGTTGTAGGACCGCGATATTTCCTGCGTAAAGAATTAGAACCATCTGGAAAGTTGGGCCATAGACGGTGACAGCCCGGTATAAGTAATGAGCGTAAGGGATAGCGGTATCCTGAGTAGGGCGGGGCACGTGAAACCCTGTCTGAATCCGGCGGGACCATCCGCCAAGGCTAAATACTCCTGAGAGACCGATAGTGAACCAGTACCGTGAGGGAAAGGTGAAAAGAACCGTGAATAACGGAGTGAAACAGATCCTGAAACCATACGCCTACAAGCGGTCGGAGCCCTTTAGTGGGGTGACGGCGTGCCTTTTGCATAATGAGCCTACGAGTTAACGTTGCCGGCAAGGATAAGTGGTTCAGCCACGGATCCGTAGCGAAAGCGA
>NZ_JBGCCI010000019.1:0-5603 GCF_041262125.1 Flavobacterium sp. 28YEA47A | reverse complement strand
TTCCTGCTGCTGACAGCCTTCCTGACTTTTTTCCCGCCAGCGGTATAAAGATACTCAATTTTTCGTATTTCCGAACCGAAAAATACCCTTGAGGGAAGGTTCAGGTGGTTGTAGCGTATGTCGGTGATGGCCTTGTTCTTGTCTGCGGTCATATTGCCGAAGTTATCGTAGGCGAACGAGGGGCCGGGTGCATTGGCCTGATTGAATCCTTGCGGGTCACCGGAACCGTCTTCCACATGCAGCAGCCTGTTCTTGGAGAGCGGGTCGTAGGCATAGACAAGGTCATCGATCTGGACATAGGGTCCCAAATCAGAATCCAGCCCTCCGTTGCGTTCCAGATAGATGATATTTCCGTTCTTGTCATAGCGTATTGACTCATTGTAGGATCCGGTCATTAGGGTCTCCTTTATGTAGACGGCATTTGTGAGCCTGTTCATGGCATCGTAGGTATAGTTGTATCTCCTAAACTTATTGTCACTTGCGGTTTTCCATCCCGTTTCCGCAATGTTTCCGTTATATAGCGGTTGGGCGGCTATCGGAGACTCGTAATAGAGCCTGAAGGCGAACAGGTCTTCCGGGTCTCCAGGCTTTGCCAGCGCTCCCATATCGTTGATCCCTTTGAGCCAACCGCGTACGGTATAGGCATAGTCTACTTTTTGCAACGGAGTGCTTCCCGTGAGGTCGGTACTGCCGACTTTTTTGGATATAAGCTGCCCCAGTTCGTCATAGTTATTCAGGGACAGCAGTTCTGCCGGATTGCTATTGACCTTATGGGTCCGCGAGAGGAGTCGGTCCTGGTCTGTATAGGTAAAATCTTCCCTTACAGTCAATGCCGTATTGGCGTCGATGCGCTTGTGCTGGGTTACCGTGTAGAGTATTTTTCCAGAAAAGTCAAGCTTTGAATCTGTCTGGGTATATCCGCCAAGGAAGTTCTTCGTGCGGACACGTATCGGCCTGTCCTTGTAGTCATAAAGGATGTAGGAGGTTTCCCCTGCGGTGGCGGTAGAGGCTTCCGGAACCCTTGTCCATGATCCTGTGGCCAGCCCTTTCGGTTTGACGGTAAGGTTATAGTATACTGGCTGTGCTTCCACGTCTGAAAAACCCGAAGGCGCTCCGGGGAAGGCGTAGCTGTCATAATAATTCACGCTCAACACATGCCATCCGTTTCCGGTAGGCCATGCGGTACTGGTATAGCGGAATACCACCCCGTTTACGGTATTGTCGGATTCAGCCTTGGCTTCGCTCAGGTTTGAAACCTGTGCGTTGCGTGCCGCCTGCAGGCTGTTCCTGTCCGTACTGCTCACGGCAGCCTGCATCCATCCTGTATAGGCCACCCGGCCAAAGACATCGTACTTGGTAAAGAGCCACCCGATGCTTCCTGCCATGTCCTTGAAGGGCGATAGGGCCGGGCCTGTGGCAATGACACGGTCAAGGCTGTCATAGACGATAAACTCCCACTGTTTTCCGGGAAGTTTCTTTTCCACGAGCCTGTTGTGCTCGTCATAGCGGTATTGGTAGCAGAGCCCGTCCAGGTCTGCCTGGCTGGCGCTCCCGTCGGAGAGGGGAGGCAGCACGAAGGCGAGGTTTCCGAAATCGTCATAGACATAATAGGTATCGTGCCAGCTTTCGGCCGGAGTTCCGTTTACGATGGAGGAGCCCCAGACCCTTTTCAGCACAAGTTTTCCTTGTTTGTTCTTGAACTCCTGCACCGTATGGCTGTTCCCGGCTGTCCAGTTCTCATCCTTAAGTACCGTCTTGTATAGCGATCCGGCCTGATAGGTTCCCTGCTGGGAGAGCGTCACGGGATAGAAGCCTGCCGAGTAGGCGCCGTTTGCGGCCCTGTAGAGCCTTACGGCATCTGCTGCGGAATTGGCAAGGTATTCGGTGCGTACGGTATGGTCGGGATCGGCAGCGGAGGCTGGCATCTTCCATGCATTTCCGGGAGCGGCCTGCCCGAGCACGCGTCCCAAGGGAGAAGCCTCGAAAATCTTTTCGGTGTAGGGATTTCCTGTCGCCTCAAAGGCCGGGTTTCCTGTCAGCGAAAGGCTTGGCGATCCGTAAAAGGACATCACGTCCGTTGCGGCTGCGGTATTGTAGTCGAGCGTTGCGGAAGGGCTCACGAAAGGCAGGAATTCCCTTGCCTGCCTTCCCGATGCGTCATATTCGATATGGGTGACGATATCCTTTCCCGAGCCGGACATCTTGTGGGCGCGCTGCTGTATGGGGCGCCCGAGCCCGTCATAGTAGGTAACCGATACGGCCGGCCTTCCGCTGCCTGCTTCCCGGTAGGTGGTGGAGGTGGTATAGTTCTGCGTGGCGGTCTGTGCTGTTGCCGCTAGAGGCGCGATGGCCAGCAGCAGGCATGCCCTTATTATCTTGTATGTATTGCGTAATGTCATGGCCGTCATGGATTAGGGTCTGTAATTGTATTGGTTCTCGGTCAGGGTGTTGCCGTCCTTGTCCTTCACGGACTTGGGTCTCCCGAAGGAGTCATATTGGTAGTAGGTCCTTTTGCCTTTCGGGTCTATGGTTGCGGATACCCCGACCAGCGGCTTATAGGAATATCCCGTCATCATGGCTCCGGAGGCCGTTGCGGTGATACGCAGGTCTTCCAGGGCAGACAGAAGGGAAGCCTCATTGTATGTTGCGCTGTCCGAATAGCCCTGTACTGCCCCTATCAGGCTTTGGGGGATGCTTCCGTAGGCCATGTTCTCTATCTTTGCCACCATCTGGGTATTGTTATAGCCCCACACATAGCTGGTCTTCATCCCGTTGGGCTGCTCGATTTCCAGTATGTTTCCGAACTCGTCATAGCGGTTGAATTTGGCCTTGACAGCCAGCGTCTTGTTGGTTGTGGAGGTGGAAATTGTGGCAGGCATCCAGGACACGTTTCCTGGCCATGTGTTGGAATAGTCTGTCTTGGCAGTCGCTACCAGGTTCCCGTTCTTATAGTTTTCCGTCTTTTCGATTTCGGAAAATCGCTGTTCTGCCAGCGGCGCGTTGCGGGTAAGATAGGTATAGGCCGTTTTTAGCGTTTCCCCTTCGGAAGCCGTGGTCTGTTTTGATTCCAGGGCGCGGTTGGCATCACGATGGTAGGCGAAGCCTGTCTGCTGCACGATAGGGGCAGAGCCGGGTTGGTAGAGCGTTTCGGTCTCGCTGGCCGTCCTTACCTTGGCGGTCCTGTCCACGACGCTCCTGTCCATATAATAGCTCTGCCAACGTGCCGCGTCATAAAAACGATAGGTGTAGTCGGTATTTTTAACCAGCACATTGTTCCTGTCGTAGTCCTTCCTGTTTTTTAGCAGCCCCCTCCTGAAATCCTGCGACAGGCTCATGTAAGAGCCGGTATCAAGGCCAAGTGCAGGATAGTCGGCTGAGGTGGTAAAGGTGTATTCGGTCTTCCCGTTGTTTCCGCTGTCGGTTACCGTCACGTTGCGGTAGCTCACGAATTCCAGGTGGCCGTATTTTTTTTGAAAATCGCGCCCGTTGTCTGCCACCAGGTTTCCGCTGCTTCTGTTGGGCTCACCAAACAGGCTGTAGGAATAGTAGGTTTCCTTTACGGGAGTATACTCCGGGTATTGCATCTGGTCTTTCCCCCTGAAAAGGTCGGCAGGGACGTCCTCATTAAAATGCGCTATCCTCTTAATGCGTATCCCACCGCCGTATTTCCATTTCTTGATGTCGGGATTCTTGCGTATGGAGCGGATTACCCTATAGGCGCTCTTAGGGATGTGGTTCTGGGATACATCTCCCAGCTGTATGAAATAATAGCGGCTCGGGGGCAGGATATAGCTCCTTCCGTAGCCAAAGTTTTCAGAATTATGGGTATTCTGGAATGCAACGGATGTATTGGACGGAGGGAATCCGTTCATGGTAACTGTAGGCTCGACCCAGGTATTGCTGAGATCGCTGAAATATTCGTACGGCTTGATGAATATGCAGACCTCCATGGGCGCCGTGCCGCTGATGGCAAAGCCGGAAGAGTTGGGTATCCTTCCCCTATAGAGCTCCTCCACGATATGGTTGTAGGGATACACGGCTTCTCCCACATAGTAGGTGTAGTAGCTCTCCGGCTCTTCCACATAGCCTGTTCCCGGGACATAGTTTTCAGAAATTGAGACTCCCTGGAAGTAGGAATAGGTGTTGGATTCGTATTCGTAGAGTATGGATCCCCCGGTAGGCAGCAGGATTTTTTCCAGCACATTCCTGGTACAGAACTTGGGATTGACGGCATAATCTGTCAGCTGCTGGCTGTACTCATACATTTCGGAAGGGATAAAGGTCGGGTATCCGAACCTGTCGTTACCTAACCGTCCGTCCAGTGCCTCGTATTCGTACCCGTAGGTGCCGTCACTGTAGCTGAACCGGTATTCCTCGCCTTTTGCCTGCGCCGCATCGCGGAAAGTCAGCCTGTCCCATTGCCTGAGGTCGATTCTCTTGACAGTATTGGAATTGGGATCGGTAAGGGTCATCTCATTTATCAGCATAAGTTCTCTGGATGGGTCGTAGACGGTGTTGTTGCCCGTTGAATAGGCAAATTGCACTTTTCCGAAGCCTTCTGCCTGGATAGATGTCAGCTTGTTGACAATCGATTGTTTTTGTATTGCCAAAGGGGTTTTCATTTCCAGATAGGCGAAGCTGAGAAGCTTGTTGCCGTTTTTGTCATAAATGGCAGAAAGGCTGTAGCCCTTAGGAGTATTTTTGACATACACATTATTTGCAACCTCAACATCCCTATCCACGATGTCAAAGACATACTTGTATTCCCTCGAATCAAATATGATAAAGGAATTGATCTTGAAGTTTACCGGATCGTAATCCAGGGTAACCTTTAGGGTTTCTCCCTTCCCCGAAAATAGGGAAGGGACCAGCTCGTTGTTGGCGGTCTTGATAACATAGAAGATACCGGAATGGCCCATGAAGCTGAACTGGTAGCGGTCGCTGAAATATCGGGTGTCGTCGTTGGGATTGCTCTGTTCGTTTTTGTAATTGAACCAGGCATCTTCGACGGTCTTTGTGATGGTGCCTCCCCTGCCTATCGACCATCCGGGCTGCCTGATGTCGTCATTCACGACACCTCCAATGGATATGCTGCTCGGATGGTAGGCCATTGCCAGGTTCAGGCTTATGTCCTTGCTGCGCGTGGGTAATGAGAGCAGCGGTATGCTTATGTCGGGTATTCCGGTATGGAGGCTGACCGGCAGGTCGTCAAACCTGAACATGGCGGCGGCCGTATTCGCGACTGTCTGAGGTCCGTATTCCGTTGCGGACGATACCTGTGCCATTGCAAAAGGGCTGGCTGTCAGTAATACCAAAAGTGCATATATTTTTTTCATGTGTAGTGTATTTTATTGTTTGTTAATGGCCTTTACGACCTTCACCGAGTCGTTCTGCACGTTGGTGCGTATCTCTATGATATAAATCCCTTCGGGCATGCCCCCCAGGTCAACCGGCACGGTTCTGTCCGTAATGTCGAAGTGCTGCAATTGCCTTCCGGAAAGGTCGTAAACGGTGGCGCTTCCCTTTTGGAATTCGTAGCCTACCAGCACGTTGGTGTAGTGCAGGGTAGGGTTGGGATAGGCCTCGATAGGGTTTTTCTTTTC
>NZ_JBGCCI010000018.1:0-7303 GCF_041262125.1 Flavobacterium sp. 28YEA47A | reverse complement strand
CTGGCCGCGTCCGAAGGCGTAGCCTTGAGCCATAGGCTCTGGTTGCTGCATTCCTTGGCAATTGATGCCTCAAGGCCTGCTGAGATGGTAACCGTAAAGCTGCCGTTGCCGCCAAGGCTGCACGTCGCGGTGTTCTCGTCTACCGTATAGCTGACCTGGTAGGTTCCAGGAGCGCTCTGTGAAACCGAGATCTCTCCAGTGGCCGTGTTGACCGATAATCCGGACGGTCCGCTGAAACGGCCTCCCGTTGTAAAGCCTGCGGCAAGGTTCGGAAGCAGGTTCGCATTGCTCTGGCATACCGGAGTGTCGTAGGTAAAGCCTACAGTTGGCGCGGTGCCCGCATTGATCGTGATCGAAACGGTATGTTCTCCACCGTCTGTACATCCAACAGCTCCTATACTATACTTCACACTATAGGTTCCTGCTGCACTGGTACTTAAATTAATTTCTCCTGTTGTCGTATTGATTCCAAGTCCGCTTGGCGTAGCCACAAAAGTTCCGCCTGTTGCAAAACCTGGATTTTTTGTGATTACCGGATTCGTACCTTGCTTACAATAAGTTGTACTGTTGTATTGGAATCCTACTTCAGCCTGGGCTCTTTCATTAATTGTTACTGTTATTGCGGTTCTAGGTCCTTCACAACCGTTAACATCAACATTGCTTACATAATATGTTGTTGATCCTACAGTGGTTGTTACCGGAGTTGGAGCCGTTGTTGTTCCTGTACCGCCTGTTTCTTGCGTATACCATTTTAAAGAGTTGCTTCCTGTTGGTGTAGCTGTTAACGGCTGTGCAACTGCACCACGACAGTACTCTACCGGAGTAATAACTGTTGGCACATCATCAAGTCCATTGTAAACAAATGTTATGGTCTTATCGCAATATCTTGTCTTCCAGTGGAAGGTATAGTTACCTGATGTACCAAATCCTGAAATCGCAGTTGATTTGTTATTTGGATTTTCAATAACCGTTTCTGCCGGGTTGTTTTCGTCAGCAACCCATGCTCCAACACCTTCAGCTGCTACCGTAATCGATCGCTCCTGACATTGAAGTGTACGAGGTACTGTTTGTATATCTACATTAGCTGTAATAGATACAGCATCCAAAAGATTACCGATGGCATTGTCTTTCGACCTGAAAACAAAACGAGTTACAGTCTGTCCAGCTGGTACATTATAAGTTCCTTCATAGAAATTCCATAAAAGAGTACCCGGATGATCTTCAAGCAATACGAACGGTCCTGAAGGCGGTCCTGCAAATAACTCTAAAGAATCACCATTACCTCTGGTTGCATGAGCATAGCTGTATTTAAATTGAGTTATCTCTGAACTGTCAAGATCCTGGTAGGTTCCCCTTACATTATCAGGTGTAGTAGACCCTGAATCAGGAGAAAGAACCTGAATAACTTGTCCTCCTTCGTAAGGCATGTAACCATCTATTCCTGTTGCATTACCAAAGAAGAATAGGTTATAAAGCGAAGATGTCGTATCTTCTATGGCATTGGTTCTCCATCCCGGAATTATGTTCTGTGGATAGAAGTTACCCATTCCAAAATCAGCTTCCGGTCTTTCAAAACTGCCATTCACAATATCTAATTTGCAAAGATCCTGAGGCGTAGTGATACACACATCGAATGTACAGATGTTAGGTGCACTATCGTTCATAGTCATCCTTACCTTATAGGTAGCACCAGGTTCTACTTCTGCCATATACGACATTACGATCGCATTGTTATAGGTACATGCCAATTGCTCTAAGGCTGAACCGTTAACTTTGTATAACGTCAAGGTAATGGCTGGAGCAACTACATCTGGCGTATATCCTTGCTGATAACTTCCCTTTCCTGAGAAGTTGCCCAATTCCAGTACATGCACTTTTGATGTGGCCACAAATTCAAACCAGATGTCTCCATTGTTAACTCCTGTACAGGCCATAGCTTCAGTTGAAGCCGTTGCTCCTATAAAACTTGCCCTGGTAGCCGATTGCTCACAAGTAGCGCCTGCATTTACAGGAATAACGACTGCTTTGGAAGCATCATCATTTCTTACAAATTTACGAGGACCTGACCAGTAGCTTTTATCATTAGTTCCGCAGACTGCCCTTACAAAGAACTCATAAGTTCCTGCTTTCAGATCTGCAAAATCAGAAGCCTGTGGCGTATAGGAAGCTGTTGTTACAAGCGTTCCTAATTGTGGCAATGTGTTGTTATCCATTGGCTGTACGAATACTTCCCATTGGGTTTCACTGCCGCCTGCTGTCCAGGAAAGCACTCCTGTAGGGCTAACCACAAGGTTAGTTGGCTGCGGACAACTAACCGGACCACAGATTGCAACTCCCGTGTATAATCTTGAGTAATCCTGACCTATAGTTCCTGTCCAAACCTCATTTCCTGAGGCATCCTTGATTTGTATGCGGGCCTCAGTAAACTGCGAATCTCTACCTCCTCCACCATTTACTAATGAGAATTCTACTCCCGTACATAAGAATACCGTAAAGTCTACCGGAGCAGGGATTTCGCCCCATGGTCCAGATGGGAATCCCATATTCTGGACTATAACGCCATTTTGAACCAGGTTTATTCCTCCTGGAGGAGTTCCTGAATTACCGCTACTTAGGGTAATGGTATATTCACATAGGTTTTCAAAACTACATCTTGTAACAAATTCAAATGGACCTACCCATTCGCTATCTTGTGAAGCACTACATACTGCTCGTACATAATATTCATATCGTATGGCAGGTATAAGACCTGTCACAGTATACGGATTCGTTGTTGTATTATGTCTATATTGCGCATCGCCATCTCCAACAGGAGCCGGCAATTCAGCAGGCTGTACGTATACGTCCCATGAAGTTTCTGTACCGTTGGCATCCCATGAAATTTTAGCACCCGTATCGATAATATCGCTTACTGCAAGATTGTTAGGAACAGCACATGCTGGTATATCTTCAATGACTACCTTGTCTATTACTAATAGCTGACCTCTGAAACCCCATGGAGCAGGGTCTTTTTGCGGGATATGCCATGCAATGTTGATATCGCCGGTAACACCAGCCGGAAGGTTGATTACTTTTTCCTTCCATTCCGAATTGTTAAGTGGCGGTTCATCCGTAGCTTCTATTTCATATAACATGGTTGAGAATTGGCTCGTATCAATTCCATTGGTTGATAATTTTACCTCAAGGTCTTCTCTAAAATCTCCGCCCCACAGCACTCTGTAGTAATAACGCAGGCGTTGGCCAGGTCTAACTGTTACTGTTGGTGAGATTAACCAGTCGTCATTATTACCGTTAGATCCCGTGAATATCATTGCTGCATGCTCTCCTTCGTATGGATTTAGCGTATTATGCAGGTTCCATGAAAAAGTATCGCTGTTACCGTTAACAACTCTCCAGCATTCTTCTGATACCGATCCCGGGTTGAATGTTTCTACAAATGGTGTCGTAAAGACGTTACATAATGTGGTAAACTTAAATGGACCCACCCATTGGCTCTGTTCCGAAGTACTGCAATAAGCCCTTACATAATATTCATATTGCGTATTAGGCTGTAACGATCCTGCTGCATAAGCCGTGTTGTTGCTTGTCAATTGTCCGGTTCCGGTAGGGATTCCTGAACCCGCATTCTGTACCACTACCTGCCACTGGGTTTCCTGTAAACCTTTGGTCCAAGATAGTATGGCTGCGGTTTGCGTAATATTGGCAGCATGCAAATCAGATGGTGCCGGACAGGCCGGTGCATCTTCAATTTTTACATCATCAAGATTTAGTACAGACGTACCGCCCACTATTGAGAAGGATGGCGGTACCCTGAAGGCTATGTATACTGGTCCGTTAGCATTGATATAGACTGTTTTTTCAATATAATCAGTATTGGTAAAATTCATCAGCGGCATGACAACGCTAAAGCTTGCCGGGTCTGTATCTGTAGTAGACATCAATACCTCTACTCCAAATCTAGGATTTGGGAAAAAAGGACTCAAAGCTGCTCTGTACTTAAATTTCAGAGCCTTGGTACCTACCACATTGATAGCCGGAGAAATGAGCCAGTCATCATAATCAGGTGTTCCCCAAAATGCATTTCCTTGAATTGCCGCCCATGTATCATCCAGACGCCATGTAGCACCATCACTATTAGCATCAGTAATGCTCCAGCATGACCTGTGGTTATTGACATCTGAATCGTTGAAACTCTCGTAAAAAGGTGTCTCAAACACAGCACAAAGGGTTGTAAAATAGAATGGTCCTACCCAGTTGCTCTGTTGCGTAGAAGAACAATAGGCTCTTACGTAATATTCGTATTGGGTAGCATGGGTAAGCTGATCTGCCGTATATTGAGCCGTATTGATAAGTGTTCCGTCTCCTGTAGGAATACCTGTATTCTTAGGTTGTACTACAATCTGCCATTGCGATTCGGCATCGCCTGCTGTCCATGACAACTGTGCCTGCGAAGTAGTAATATTGTTCGCAGCAAGATCTAGCGGATCCGGACATACCGGTTTATCTTCCACTACCACATCGTCTATATCAAATAAATAGGCAGATTCGCCTGCGTCAGGCTGTATATAGAATGCAAAGTTTATATTTCCTGTTATTGATGTAGGTATGTTGATAATTTTTTCCCGTGTATCACCATCTGTATCAATTAACTGAGATGGCAATAGTGTTGTGGTAAAATCAGCTGGCGCTATTCCTGTAGTAGATAGTACTACTGAAAAACGTACAGGACCTCCCTGAGTGTTATACTTAAATTTGAGCCTTTTAGGAGTCGTTCCCAAATTGATGATAGGCGAAACCATCATATCATTATTATTGGTCTGATTGTTTCCTGGTCTTATTCCTATACTATTATATCCTGCACCCCATTTGAAACCATCATTATTGATGTCAATCGGAATCCAGCATGGAACAGGGTTATTTGGGTAAACTCCATCAAATGAATCACTATAGGGTGTATTAAACAGACATTGGGTTGCAAATCGGTATGGTATGCTCCAATTACCTGGTATACCTCCGCATACAGAGCGTACATACAAATCATAAGTCCCTCCTGCTGCTATTCCTGAATTTATAAGGTTTCCAACATTAGTATTGGTAGCTGTTACGGAACCTGTTGGAACACCCGCATCTGCAGGCTGTACTGCATATTCCCATGAGTTTACCAGATTGGCAACATTATCCCAGGAAACCGTAATACTGGTTGTGGTAATATCACTCAAAGTAAATGCAGCTGGTGGTGCACAAGTAGAAAAATTCAGCTCAAAATTAAAGCATACGCTTGTATTCGAATCAAATATTGTTGAGATTACAATAATATACGTATGTCCGGCTTCTACATATAAATTAGATATGTATTTTGGCACATTCACAGCTGTCGTATTTAATCCTGCAATACAGCTTACGCCTACATTGGCACAATTTTCATACACAAATACACCACTCTCACTATTGCCAAAACATCCCGGTCCACCATCAAGAGTCATCTGCTTTATATTAATCAATCCGCTTTGCGTAGGCGTGTAGGAGAAAAAGGCTTTTGCTCCATTAAGGTAATTGTCTGTAACAATAGCCGGAAGGCATCCTGTTCCCTGAGTCGTATAGCTCACTGGGTTGTCTCCAAAAAGATTAAGATTGCTAGAAAGGGCATAAGTTGCCGTAGTACTAAAAGGAATTACGATTGGAGAATCGCATGACAATCCAAATTTTTTCGTTCTAAAAGGAAATGGCCCTGCCCATTCGCTTGCCGTATCAGCGTCACATACCGTCTTAATATATACATCATAAGCAGTATCTGCATCAAGCGATCCTGCCGGATAAGAGTTCTGAACGTTAGTGCCTGTAGCTCCAGGTGCCGTTCCTTGCGTTACGACCTGGATCTGAAAATCAGTAGCCGTTGGATGTGTCCAGGCTAGATTGGCACCGCTGACTGTTATATTGCTAGCAGAAAAATCAGCCTGGTTGACTTTCTGGCAGGATTCTATAACCCTGACGTTGTCTATAAACCAGGCATCGCCGCTTGGCGTTGCACCGGTCTGGGTATTGACAACCACAAACGCAATATTGACGTTCAGCCCAACCTGGATATTTGAAGGGATGGCAACTATCTTTTCTTCGTATTCCGTCTGCGAACCTATATTAAGGTCAGCTTCTGTCCACGACTTTAATATTACGGTATATCCAGCCGGGTCTGTCAGACTCGCTGTTGACAGCCTGATCTGGTAGATAGCCCCGTTATTGGCATTAGTCGCCTGTTTTGAATAAAAACGAATTTCCCCATTTTCTGGCATCAGAAACTGTGTTGCCAAAAAATACTGTGCGGTATTGCCGGCACCGATATTTTCTGCACTCGGGTTCAAAAAAGCCGCACTGGTTCCTCTGTAGCTGTCAGAAGAAATTCCCCAGGTTTGTGTCCCGACACCGCTTGTAAAAGATGGCCATGAAGATGGTATGCCGCTTTCAAATGTTTGTAAAGCCAATTGTGCCTGAGCACCAATGGAAATAAAAAATAAAAACAGAGGGACAACAATTCTCTTCCTCATACTCCTATTTATTAGTATGTCTTGAATTGTTGAGAATCGACAAAAGCTATTTGGCAAAAGCCGGCTTATTATCGAAGTAGATGGTAATTCTTTTCTCATGAGTCATTACATTTTTCAGTTAGTGTTTCGTCATAAAAATAGGAACTACTGTTAACCTTTTCTTAAGAATGTCTTTACTATTTACCGAAATTTGAAAGGCTAAAAAGCAGTTTAAAATACTTTAAATCAGTAAATTACAACTAAAAATAAAACAAACTTAACCGGATAGATTTTTCTTTACAGTTTTAAACTTTTCCTTTAATAGTGTTTAATTTTAATATACTTTTTTCACTTTTCTTAATTAATACACAGAAAAATATAACATTTGTTATTATTATCAATTAAGTTATTAGAATTTAATAATTACCCTATCCCAGAGACATTCCAAATCGTCAAAACACTTACATTTTATTGATTTTTACTCTTTTTAAACGAATTGTTAAAAATTCTATGCCATTAATCAGACGTTTCTTTATTCACATTCAAATCAGAATCTCATGATTTTTAGATCTGAGAATTAATAAGCCAACTTACAATTGTTCATCATATTTCATAGATTTAAAACTAAAAAGAAAAGTATTTATAGTAAGATAAAAACTATTCTCTTGTATCGAAGAGGACTAAAAACAAAACAGCCGGCCTTAAAAAGACCAGCTGTCAGGTTACTATATTCTTTAATAGGTAAGAACCGTGTCTTATCTCTTTATAATCTTAAACTCCGAACG
>NZ_JBGCCI010000017.1:0-17709 GCF_041262125.1 Flavobacterium sp. 28YEA47A | reverse complement strand
AACGGGCACCCGCTGCCATCGACCGACTACTGGTTCAAGGTACTCTACAAGGAGAACAGTGCGAGCAAGGAGTTCAAGGCTCACTTCTCGTTAAAAAGATAATTATTATAAAGGTTATTAATAAAAAAAGGCTTCCGAATTCGGAAGCCTTTTTTAGTTTTTATGAATAGGAATGGATAGGAGTAGGTAATAAAAAAAGCTCCTAATAACAGGAGCTTTCTTTTATTCTATTCTTATTTGTTGTTGTATTTCTTTAATGCGTCTTCAAGGATTTCTACTGAACGGATCAGATCTTCTTTTTTAAGTACATAAGCAATTCGTACTTCATCTAATCCTACATTTGGTGTGGAATAGAATCCAGCAGCCGGAGCAACCATAATAGTCTCTCCATTTAAATCATACGATTCCAATAACCATTGTGCGAAATCGTCAGCATTTTTTACAGGAAGTTTGGCAATACAGTAAAAAGCTCCTTTAGGAGTGGCAACTTTAACACCTTCTATTTTCTGTAGCCCTGCTATAAGAGTATCACGTCTGTCTCTGTATTCTGTAATAACATCATCAAAATAACTTTGAGGAGTATCTAAAGCAGCTTCACTGGCAATTTGTGCTAAAGTAGGTGGACTCAAACGTGCCTGCGCAAATTTCATAGCAGTAGCCATTACTTCTTTGTTTTTAGAAACGATACATCCAATACGCGCTCCACACATACTGTATCTTTTAGAAACAGAGTCAATCATGATGGCATTTTCTTCTAAGCCCGGAACATTCATGATAGAAAAATGTTTTTCGCCATCATAGATGAATTCTCGGTATACTTCGTCAGCAATCAGGAACAGATCGTGTTTTTTTACAATTTCAGCAAGCTGTAATATTTCTTCTTTTGAATATAAATATCCGGTTGGATTTCCAGGGTTGCAGATAAGAATTGCTTTGGTCTTTGGTGTGATTAGCTTTTCAAAAGCAGCAATAGGAGGTAATGCAAAACCTTCGTCAATTGTCGAAATTACAGGAACGACAGTAACACCCGAAGCAGTTGAGAATCCATTATAATTTGCATAGAATGGCTCAGGAATGATAATTTCATCACCTTGATCCATTGTGCTTCCCATAGCGAAAAGTAATGCTTCAGATCCACCGGTTGTGATAATTATATCAGCAGTATTGATAGGCAATCCATGTGTTTGATAATATTGAGAAAGCTTGTTTCTGTAGCTTTCAAAACCTGCGGAATGACTGTATTCCAAAACCGTAATATTGGTATTTTTTACTGCGTTTAAAGCAACTTCCGGAGTCTTGATATCGGGCTGGCCTATATTAAGATGATAGACTTTATGGCCTTTCTTTTTTGCTATTTCTGAATAGGGAACCAATTTTCGTATTGGTGATTCGGGCATGTGCTGTCCTTTAGTAGAAATTTTTGGCATGACTTATTATTTTGTATGCAAATTTGCGACTTTTTTTCAAGAAATATAGAAAAAAGTATATCCAAAACAGAGTTAAAATGTTATCAATTCATTAAAATTTTCTACATTTAATATAAAAAAGGTGCATATGAAATTAAGAATACTTGTTCTTTTTTTATTGGCAATACCCTGTTCATTTTTTGGGCAAGAAGGATTTCAGTGGAATTCAAATAAAAATAAGATTGAAATCCCTTTTCAGCATATTTATAATCTGATTGTTATTCCTGTTGAGATTAATAATGTCAAGTTAAATATGTTACTAGATACCGGGGCCGATAATTCAATGATTTTCAGTCTTCCTGAAAATGATTCCATACAATTTAAAAATTACAAAAAAGTAAAAGTCAGAGGTATAGGGTCAGAAGAAATTATTGAGGCTTTACTCTCTATCGACAATAAGATTAAAGTTTCTTCGTATGAGGATAACAAGTTTCCAATATTAATAGTACTGGATCAGGATGTGAATTTTTCATCCAGATTGGGCATACCTGTCAATGGAGTCATAGGTTATTCTTTTTTTAAGGAATATCCGATTGAAATCAATTATCAAAAAAAGATAGTGACAATTCATCGGACTAGGGAATTCCTTGAAAAGAAAAAATTTAAAAAGTATTTGAAACATCGGATAAAAGTTATAGATAAGAGGCCTTATATTGATGTGATTGCTAAGGTTGAAGAAGATACATTGGACTTAAAACTCTTGATAGATATTGGTTTGGGAGATGGCTTGTGGCTATTTGAAAACAAGAAGATAAGAACTGGAGACAATTTTTTTGAAGATATTTTGGGTAGGGGACTCAACGGACTGATTATTGGCAAAAAATCAAGGGTAAAGACTGTTAAAGTTGCAGATTTTACTTTGAATGAAGCCTTGGTTTCTTATCCTTATGAAATGTATTTCCCTAAGATTGGAATTATTGAAGGGCGTAACGGCTCATTAGGAGGTGAAATTTTACATAGGTTTAATGTCGTTTTAGATTATGAACAACAATTTATATACCTGAAAAAGAATTCAAAATTTAAAAAACCTTTCAATTATAATATGAGCGGTATTGTAGTACAGCATAATGGAGTAGAATTTGTGCAGGAGGCAATAAGGCTTGAAACAAAATCCAATTATGGTGTAAAAGTAGATGGAGGTTTGGATAATTTTAATGATAGCAATTTTAGATATAAATTTTCTCTGAAACCAGTTTTTGAAATTGCCAGTATAAGGAGTGGATCTCCGGCAGATCTTGCAGGCTTACAGGCAGGTGATAAAATTGTTAGAATAAACAAAAAAAAGACCCATGGCTATACAATCCAAAAAATAAGTGATCTCTTGCAGTCAGAAGAAGGGAAATGGATTTATATGGATGTTGAAAGGAAATCAAAAATTATTGCATTTAAATTTCAGCTTAAAAAGATATTATAAAAAAATCCCGCATCAGCGGGATTTTTTATGAACTTGGAAGTGTTTTCTTTTTCTCCATCAGGTTAACTTCTTCTTTAACGATGACATTTCCTTTAATTCGTAACGGAATGATGCCGCTATCCTTATTGACAGCATTAGACTGAACAGTGATAGTCTTGCTGATAGGGCCAGGATTCATGTTATATTGTACTTCAATCTTGCCGGTTTTTCCAGGCATGATCGGTTCTTGAGGTTTTGTAGGTACGGTACATCCACATGATGATTTTACATCATTAATGATTAAAGGCGCATCACCAATATTCTTAAATTCAAAAACTCTCAATCCGGAATCTTCACCTTTAGTAACAGTTCCATAATCTATCGTTTCTTCTTTGAATTCGATTTTTGGTCCGGTTTGTGCCATGGCTGAAACGCCAAACATCATGACTGCAAATAAACTTAGTATTTTTTTCATCATAAAAATTTTAGTTAGTGTTTAGTAAAATTACTTAGTTTTGATTAATGTGCAAATTATTAAATCTTAATTTTTTATACTGCACATACTTAATTACTTTTGTAGCTTAAGATTCGCAAATTTCATACCAAGCTTACTTTTTGTATTTAAAGAGGATAGACAGGCTTGATAATTGCGGATTTTTTGCAAGCACTTAAAAAACAATTTAGAAAAAACGAAGACGAAAAGATGACAATTCCAGCGCAATTCGATGCCAAATCAGTAGAACAAAAATGGTATAGCTACTGGATGGAGAACAACTATTTCCATTCTGAACCAGATCACAGAACGCCTTATACGATTACGATCCCGCCACCAAACGTCACAGGTGTCTTGCATATGGGACATATGTTGAATAATACCATACAAGATGTTCTGATTCGTCGTGCACGTCTGAAAGGTTTCAATGCTTGCTGGGTTCCGGGTACGGATCATGCATCGATTGCTACCGAAGCTAAAGTTGTAGCAAAATTAAAAGCGGAAGGAATCAATAAAAATGATTTGTCTCGTGAAGAGTTTTTAGAACATGCCTGGGATTGGACCCATAAATATGGTGGTGTTATCCTTGACCAGTTAAAAAAGTTAGGAGCTTCTTGCGATTGGGAAAGGACAAAATTTACAATGGATCCGGATATGTCTGCTTCTGTAATCAGGTCTTTTGTTGATTTATACAACAAAGGAATGATTTACCGCGGCTATAGAATGGTTAATTGGGATCCGGAAGCAAAGACAACTTTATCAGATGAAGAAGTAATCTTTGAAGAAAGACAAGGAAAACTTTATTTCTTAAAATATCAAATTGAAGGAAGCAATGACTTCTTGACAATTGCGACTACACGTCCTGAAACAATTTTTGGTGATACGGCTATTTGTATTAACCCGGATGATGAGCGTTTTACGCATCTGAAAGGCAAAAAAGCAATCGTCCCTATTGCAGGGAGAGTAATTCCTATTATTGAAGATGACTATGTTGATGTTGAATTCGGGACAGGATGTTTGAAAGTAACTCCGGCTCACGATATGAATGACAAGACTTTAGGAGACAAACATAATCTTGAAGTAATCGATATTTTCAATGAAGACGCAACACTAAACTCTTTTGGATTGCACTATGCAGGAAAAGATCGTTTTGTAGTTCGTGAAGAAATAGCCAAAGAATTAGAAGCGAACGGAAGTTTGGCAAAAACAGAAACGCATCTTAACAAAGTAGGAACTTCAGAAAGAACAAAGGCAGTAATTGAACCTCGCTTGTCTGATCAATGGTTCCTAAAAATGGAGGAATTGGTAAAGCCGGCTATCAAAGCCGTTCTTGAAACAGAAGAGATCAAATTGTATCCGAAACGTTTTGAAAATACATACCGCCATTGGTTGGAAAATATCCGTGATTGGAATATTTCTCGTCAGCTTTGGTGGGGACATAGAATTCCAGCGTTTTTCTATGGTGATGGCAAAGAAGATTTTGTCGTAGCTGAAACAATTGAAGATGCCGTAATTCTTGCCCAAAAAACAACTGGAAAAGCAGATTTGAAAGCAGAAGATTTGCGTCAAGATGTTGATGCTTTAGATACCTGGTTTTCAGCTTGGCTATGGCCAATGTCTGTTTTTGGAGGCATTATGGAACCTGAAAACAAAGATTTTAAATATTACTATCCAACAAATGACTTAGTTACAGCTCCGGATATCTTGTTTTTCTGGGTAGCAAGGATGATTATTGCTGGTTATGAATATACGGGAGAAAAACCATTTACAAATGTTTACCTGACAGGTTTGGTTCGTGATAAACAACGTCGTAAGATGTCAAAATCATTAGGAAACTCACCTGATCCACTGGATTTGATAGAAGAATTTAGTGCAGATGGTGTACGTGTTGGTCTATTATTAAGCGCTGCTGCCGGAAATGACATTTTGTTTGATGAAGAATTATGTAATCAAGGAAAGTCATTTACAAATAAGGTATGGAATGCCTTCCGATTGATAAAAGGATGGGAGATAAGCGATACGATTCCACAACCCGAATCTTCAAAAGTGGCTATTGAGTGGTTTGAAGCAAAATTACAGCAGACTTTAGTGGAAATTGAAGATCATTTTGAAAAATACAGAATTTCAGATGCTTTGATGGGTATCTATAAGTTAGTTTGGGATGATTTCTGCTCTTGGTTCCTTGAAATGATTAAGCCGGCTTACCAGGCGCCAATTGACAGAAAAACGTTTGACAAGGCTATTGAAATGTTGGAAAACAACTTGAAATTATTGCATCCGTTCATGCCGTTCCTTACTGAAGAAATCTGGCAGCATATTGCAGACAGAACTCCTGAACAGGCCTTAATCATTTCGACATGGCCGGAATCAAAACCCTTTGATGCGAAATTGATTGCTAATTTTGATTTTGCGACAGAAGTGATTTCAGGAATAAGAACTATCAGAAAGGAGAAAAATATTCCTTTTAAAGATTCAATCGAATTAAAAGCGATTAATAACGATAATGCTTCGACCTATTTTGATGCTGTAATTACAAAATTGGGCAATATTAGTTCTTTTGAATATGTTTCAGAAGCTGTAACAGGAGCCTTGATGTTCCGTGCAAAATCTAATGAGTATTTTGTACCAATCAGCGGATCAGTTGATGTAGAAGAAGAAATGGCAAAGCTTTCTGAAGAATTGAAATATACTCAAGGTTTCTTGAAATCGGTTCAGGTGAAATTGTCAAATGAAAAATTTGTAAACAATGCTCCTGAAAAAGTCTTGGAAATCGAGAGAAAGAAAGAAGCAGATGCTTTGGCTAAGATTGCTATTATTGAGCAAAGTTTAGCTAGTTTAAAATAAGGTAACATATACCAATAAAAAAGCCCCATTAATTTGGGGCTTTTTTTATTTAAATACTTTTAAACTTTAGGAGCTGGAGTAGCTGGAGTTTTTGCCGCTTCATATTTTTTAGCAACGGCATCCCAGTTAATCAGGTTGAAAAAGGCTGTGATATAATCAGGTCTTTTGTTTTGGTATTTTAAGTAATAAGCATGTTCCCAAACATCCAAACCTAAGATTGGAGTACCGGAAATTGACATATTTGGCATTAAAGGATTGTCTTGGTTTGGAGTGCTTCCAATAACAAGTTTTCCTGTTTTGTCAACTACTAACCATGCCCATCCTGAACCAAATTGCTTTGTAGCCGCTTCTGTCAATTGCGTCTTGAAGTTTTCAAAAGAACCAAGATCCTTTTTGATAGCTTCTGCAAGCGCACCTGTAGGCTCGCCGCCTTTTTTAGGTCCCATGATTTCCCAGTAAAGGTTATGGTTATAATATCCTCCTGCATTATTACGAACTGCTTTGTTTTCCAAATCTAATTTAGATAAGATTTCCTCAATAGTTTGTTTTTCTAATGCTGTTCCTGCAATAGCCTTGTTCAGGTTGTTTACATATCCTACATGGTGTTTAGAATAGTGGATTTCAACCGTTCTGGCATCAATATATGGTTCCAAAGCATCATATGCATAAGGAAGTTTCATCATTTTGAAAGCGCCTGGCTCAGCTGCTACATCATCTGGATTGCCCATAGGAGCTTTTTCTTCAGTGGCAGCAGGAAGCGGTACTTCAACTTCGTCTAATTTTTTTTCTTTATTGCAAGATTGCAATACGAATGCCAGTACCAGGCTCGAAAGAAATAATTGCGTTGTTTTCATAATTATTTTTTAATTAGTGAATGAATAGTTTCAATATAAAGTCGCTTTGCTTCATCACTTGACAAATGGCTGATCTGCATCCAGGCATTCGTTTTAAAAGCATCTCTTAAATCCACACTGGTTACTCTTTTTGATTTTGCAGTGCCTTGAGTTGCCTGTTTATAATAAGCATAAATTCGTAACATGACATCCTGCGGTAGAGGTTCTGTCATGTTTGAAGCCAATTCATAGGCTTCTTCAAACAGAGTATCTAAATCTTTTTCCGACATTAAGACTTCGTTGCAATTACGGTTATACCTCCAACTGCTTTTTGATTCAATTTCACATTAATTTCTGTACCAAGAGGCAGATACAAATCCACTCTTGAACCGAATTTGATAAATCCGGCATCTTCACCCTGGATTACCTGCATTCCTTCTTTAGCATAGTTTACAATTCTTCTTGCTAAAGCTCCGGCAATCTGACGGTATAATATTTCTCCAAAAGTAGTGTTTTCGATAACTACGGTCGTTCTTTCATTTTCTTCGCTTGCTTTTGGATGCCAGGCCACAAGATATTTACCCGGATGGTATTTGCTGAATTTTATGATTCCATTCATGGCATAACGGGTTACATGCACATTGATTGGTGACATGAAAATGGAAACCATGAGTCTTTTATCTTTAAAATACTCACTTTCATAAACTTCTTCAATCACAACAACTTTTCCGTCTACGGGTGCAATAATCTGATTTTCGTTTATCAGGGTATATCTTTTAGGATTTCTAAAGAACTGAAGTACTAATATAAGAAATACTAACGAGATAATCTGTATGGTTTTTAAAACCCAGAAATTAGGAATCAACGAATCAGTTAGCAAAACTATAGCAACGACTACTGCGCAGGTTATAAGAATAATTTTAGCTCCTTCTTTATGAAATTTGAACATAATCTAAAATTTGATAAAACAAAAAAATGAATGGTGATACAAATATAATACTATCTAACCGATCTAGGATGCCTCCATGTCCCGGCATGATTTTACCGCTATCTTTAACTCCGGCAATTCTTTTGAACTTTGATTCTACTAAGTCACCAATTGTTCCAAAGATTCCGGCAATCAAGGCAAAGATAATCCAAATAAATATAGGCTGTTTGGTAAAATAAACAGCAATGATAATACTGGCAATGATTGCAAAAATCAATCCTCCTAAAAAGCCTTCAATGGTTTTTTTAGGTGATATTTTTTCGTAAAGTTTTCTTTTTCCGATAGATTTTCCAACGATATAAGCGAATGTGTCATTAGTCCAGATCAGGATAAATAGGCCAATCAGAATTTTTGGATTGAATACTGTCGCTTCATAAGGAATTTTTGTCAACAGGATAAAAGGAAGTATGATATAGCCAATTAAATAAACATATTTTGACGGTAGATCTACTTTCTGTCTTTTTTCACTAAATAGAAATAGAATGAGCCTTATGGATACAAAAAGGGCTGCTCCGGTTAAAAGCCAATCGTTGGTTTTATTAAAAGTATTGAAATAGGCAAATAAGGCATATCCGCCAAGAGCAAGCAATAGTGGAATGGGTTTCTTGAGATTTACTAAATCACAGAATTCGACGGTACATACTGCCAGAAATAATCCAAAAAGCAGAAGAAAGCTGTCAAGGGAATAAAGAGTCGCCCCGATCAGAAGAAGAATGTAGACCAGTCCAGATAGTGATCTCGTTAGGGTTTCGCGCATTTTAAAGGTCTTCTAAAAGCAGCAGATAGAGATTTTTAGCAACACTTCCATATTGAAGGAAGTCCTCATCTTTTGCCTTTTCGAAATATTTTATTGTGGTAATATTGGTAGGATAATCCTTTTCGTATTTTCTTTTGATTTCACGAAGCCCATCGCTTTTACTAGCCAGAATTTGGCTCGTTGTAGCAAGAATAACAATGTTACTAGGCAATTCGTTAGGTTTGTACTGTTTTATCTGATTTGATGAAAACAGAACAGAACCTTCGTCAGCAATCAGGTTTTCACAACCGGCTAAAAGAAATCTAGGATTTGCAGGTTTGGTATAAGAAAGCTTGTTTTCTTCAAGCAGACTGAAAAGTTTGGGTTCAAAACAAAGTGCTTCCGATTCAAACCAGTCGTTTTCTTCAAGGATGTGTTCGAAATGATCTTTTGCCTCCTCAAGATTTTCACAATACAAGAATTTGCCTCCGTTCTTTTTAAAGTTCAGGGTAAATAATTCATCCGCCGGAATTACAGTTTCGGGATTGAATGGACTTAAGTTGCCATCTTTATCGTCATCAGAGGATTCGCTGGCGCCAAAAAGTTTTTTAAACAGACTCATAAATTGGCCAAATTCTTTGTTTGCAATTTCAAAACAATCAAAGATAAAAAAATCTTAATTCAAAACTGCTTTCGAATTAAGATTTTTGTAAAAATTCTTAAAAAGTGTGATTTATTCTTCGAAGACTTCTTCAACTGCTTCACCAAAAGCGCGTTTGCCAAAAATAGTTTCTAAGTCATCTTTGAAAATTACTTCTTTTTCTATCAGAATATCGGCCAATTGGTTCAATTTATCCTTATTTTCCTCAAGAATTTGGATAGCTCTTTGGTATTGACCTTCGATTAAGTCTGAAATTTCTTTGTCAATAATCTTTGCTGTGTCCTCAGAATACGGTTTTGAGAAGTTATATTCGCCCTGTCCTGATGAATCGTAATAGGTAACATTTCCTAACTTGTCGTTCAAACCATAAACGGTAATCATAGCTCTGGCTTGTTTAGTAACCTTTTCAAGATCGCTTAATGCACCAGTAGAAATTCTATTGAATGTTACTTTTTCTGCTGCACGTCCTCCCATTGTTGCACACATTTCGTCTAACATCTGGTCCGTTCTTACAATCTGTCTTTCTTCCGGAAGATACCAAGCCGCTCCTAAACTTTGTCCTCTAGGAACAATTGTTACTTTAATCAGTGGTGCAGCGTGCTCCAACATCCAGCTTACGGTTGCGTGACCGGCTTCGTGTATAGCAATAGCGCGTTTTTCTTCTGGTGTAATAATCTTGTTTTTCTTTTCAAGACCACCAATTATTCTGTCAACAGCATCAAGGAAGTCTTGTTTGTCAACGGCTTTTTTATCTTTTCGGGCAGCAATTAAAGCAGCCTCGTTACATACGTTTGCAATATCAGCTCCAGAAAAACCAGGTGTTTGTTTTGCTAAGAAATCAGTGTCCAAGCCTTCAACTTTTTTCAAAGGAGCCAAGTGTACTTCAAAAATTTCCTTACGTTCTCTGATGTCCGGTAAGTCTACATAAATCTGTCTGTCAAAACGACCGGCTCTCATAAGGGCCTTGTCCAATACATCAGCACGGTTGGTAGCAGCCAAAACAATTACGTTCGTATTTGTGCCAAAACCATCCATTTCTGTAAGTAATTGGTTCAGTGTGTTTTCACGCTCGTCGTTTGAGCCTGACATATTGTTTTTGCCTCTGGCACGTCCAACAGCATCAATCTCATCAATAAATATGATGGCAGGAGATTTTTCTTTGGCCTGCTTGAATAAGTCTCTTACTCGGGAAGCACCCACACCCACAAACATTTCAACGAAATCAGAACCTGAAAGCGAAAAGAATGGCACTTTTGCTTCGCCGGCAACTGCTTTTGCCAATAAGGTCTTTCCAGTTCCCGGAGGTCCTACCAAAAGAGCTCCTTTTGGGATTTTACCACCAAGATTGGTATATTTTTCAGGATTTTTCAGGAATTCTACAATTTCCTGTACTTCTTCTTTTGCTCCTTCAAGTCCGGCAACATCTTTAAATGTCACTTTTACATCGGTCTTTTCGTCAAATAATTTGGCTTTTGACTTTCCAATATTGAATATTTGACCGCCACCGCCTGCAGCACCACCACCTGACATTCTTCTCATGATGAAAAGCCAGATTCCTATGATAATCAGGATAGGTAGCAAAGCGATAAAGATTTCACTCCAATTGCTTTTTGGCAAAAAGTTGTAATCTTTTAGTTTTCCTTCCAGCTGAGCTGCTTCCAGTTTCTTTTGGAAGATATCTTCACTTCCTATATTTTCAAGGATATAGTGAGGGCCAGGATTTGGCTTATCAAAAATATCTTTGGTTACTTTTTTATTAATCGGATCTGCCAGTCCTGTTTTATTCAGGAATATTTCAGCCTCACTTTTGTTGTAGACTATAACTTTTTCAATCTGCCCTTTTTCAAGCATTTTGTTGAAGTCAGAAGCAGATGCCTTGCTGGTTTCTCCCCAACTTGAGCCACCGGAAGCCCAGTTCAGGATAAAGAAAAACAAGATCAAGCCACCGTAAATCCACCACGGGCTTAACCTGAATTTTTTAGGATTAGGATTTGTATTGTTATCTTTAGCCATTGCTGTCTTTTCTTTTAGTATTTGTTTTGGATTGTAGTGATTTTAGCATCACCCCACAAGCTCTCGATGTTGTAGTACTCGCGGATATGCTTTTGGAAAACATGAACAACAATATTCACATAATCCATCAACACCCATTCGCCGTTTTCAGTACCTTCAACGTGCCAAGGCTTATCTTTTAATTCTTTTGAAACTGTTTTTTGGACAGAGTTAACTATGGAGTTAACCTGAGTATTTGAAGTACCGTTGCAGATTACAAAATAATCACAAACGGTGTTGTCGATTGCTCTTAAATCTAAAATATCAATGTCATTGCCTTTTACTTCTTCAATCCCTTTGATGATGTGGGCTAACAGATCGTCATTGCTTATATTTTTTTTCGCCATTTAAAATTTTTATGTTTTCGCAAAGTTATCATTTTTTGTCGTTATTTTTGAACCTTAACATAAGATTAAAAACGATAAACTTCAATTATTTTTTATGAATATCATCAAACTCGATGCCATTAACTCTACCAACGATTATCTTAAGGGATTATTGCAACAACAATTTGTGGAAAACTTCACGATTGTTACTGCTGAAAACCAGACTAATGGCAAGGGACAAATGGGATCGAAATGGAATGTTCAAGCTGGTAAAAACCTGACTTTTAGTGTTTTGGTTAAAGACCTGCTGCTGGAAGTCAATCAGATTTTTCATTTGAATGTGGCGGCAGCAGTCAGCATTATTGAGGCTTTATCTTTTTTAGAAATTAAGGATTTGGCTATAAAATGGCCAAACGACATTTTGGCAGAAGGCAAAAAAATAGGTGGCATATTGATTGAAAATAGCATAAAAAGCAATGGCGAGATATTTTCAATTGTAGGTATTGGACTTAACGTCAATCAAAGGGATTTCGAGAATCTTCCAAAAGCTTCTTCGTTGTCACTTTTGCTGGGCAAGGATATTGACAAGGAAACTATTTTGATTCCTATTATTGAATGCCTGACACGAAATGTTTCCTTAATCCTGAATAAAAACACCGAGTCTATTTGGGAGAAATATCATGCTTGTCTTTACAAAAAAGGAATTCCAATGCCTTTTGAAAATGTAAAAGGAAGCAAATTCATGGGGATTATCAACGGCGTTGACCAATCCGGAAAACTTCAACTGACATTGGAAGATGATTTTGTAAAGTCTTATGAAATAAAAGAAATCAGGATGCTATACTAAAAACAAAAAGCCTTTCATTTGAAAGGCTTTTTTATCTATGTTTTTGCTTTTTACAGCTTGTGCATATTTCCAGATAAGGTTTCAATGAACTTACTGATTGGACCTTTGACCATCATTGCCATCATTGCATTAAATTCACCTTCGAAAAATAACTGTACATCGCTTGAATCGTCTGAAGTAGGTGTGATGTTGGCAGTAAGTGAAAAAGGAAGTTTGTCGCTTGCAGCTCCTAAAACTATTTTAGTAGGGGCTATTTTGTCTTTCATCTTTAATTTGATTTCAGGCATTCCCTTTAATCCAAAAATAAAAGAATCTTCGCCCGTAACTTCAAATTTTGCAATGTTATCAGGCATTAATTTTTCAAAATTCTTTACGTCTGTCAATTGGTCAAACATATATTGAGCTGGTTTTTGGACGCTCGTTTTTGGACTTTCTAAATTCATGTTGCTGTGATTAATGTTATTTTACTGATGCATTGTCACTTTCAACATCCCATGTTGCAGGACTCTTGCTCCAGATTTTTAATGTTTCTTGTTCTTCTTCGGTAATGTATTTTTTAGCGACTGCTAATTCTAGAAGATTTTCATAATTGCTTAAGGTAAACAGGTCGATGTTTGCTTTTTTGAAATTTTCAACAGAAACATCAAAGCCATAAGTAAAAATGGCTGCCATTCCTTTTACGTTAGCTCCGGCTTCTCTTAATGCTTCAACTGCCAAAAGGCTGCTGTTTCCAGTGCTAATCAGGTCTTCAATAACGACAACATTTTGCCCTTTTTGCAAAAAGCCTTCAATCTGGTTTTGTCTTCCGTGTTTTTTAGGTTCCGGACGTACATATACGAACGGAAGCCCCATATATTCAGCAACGAGCATTCCAATTCCAATTGCTCCGGTAGCTACACCAGCAATCACATCAGGCTTTCCGAACTGTTTTTCCAGGTTTTTAGAAAATTCTTCACGGATGTAATTTCTGATAGGTGGAAATGAGAGAGTTATCCTGTTATCACAATAAATGGGAGATTTCCATCCGGAAGCCCATGTAAAAGGATTTTTAGGATTCAATTTAATTGCATTTATTTGTAAAAGCAATTCGGCTGTTTTTTGGGCGGTGTCTTTATTAAAAATCATACTACAAATGTATAAAGTTTTTGTCAACGATAAACCACTTTTTTTAACTAATCAGATAGTTAAAGAAACCGATTTTCAATTTTTTCTTTTGGAAAGTGTTGATATTCATCAGCTTATAGTGAAAATGTTTCAGAATAAAATCCAAAAGGCTTATCTATATCATCCTGATGAAAAGGAAATTATGAAAAAGCTGAAAGAAAAGATTCTGGTGAACAAAGCTGGAGGCGGACTGGTTTATAATAAAAAAGGAGAGGTACTTTTTATCTTTCGAAACGGAAAATGGGACCTGCCAAAAGGAGGCATTGAAAAAGGAGAGGAGATAGAAAATACGGCAATTCGTGAAGTAAGTGAAGAAACTGGCGTATCAGGATTATCAATTACAAAGAAGTTACAGAAAACCTACCATGTTTTTATGCGAAACGGAAGGTATAAACTAAAAATCACACACTGGTTTGAAATGAAAACCGATTTTGAAGGAACTCCAACGCCTCAGGAAGAAGAAGGAATTGAAAAAGTGGCGTGGCTTAATCCGGAACAAATCCAGGAAGCATTAAAAAACTCATACGAAAATATCAAGTTGTTATTTGAAACAGAAAAGCTCCAGAAATAGGAGCTTTTTTTATTGTCTTTATCTAAGATTGCTTACTTCATAATTCTGAAAACCGGATATTCCATATGTGATTTTTCGTAGTAATCAGAATGGCGGTAAACCCAGTCCAATTGGGCTTCGCCAGAATCTGCAAATTTTGGATCTTCTGACTTTTTCTTTTCAAATTCGGCTTTCATTTCCGGATTTTTATCTAGCAGTTGTTTGGCAAGGTCTTCAAAGACATAGGCAGAAAAATATTCTTTTTGCTGTAATACGGAATCGAAAAAATTCCATGCGAAATAAGAGTCATTTCCTTGCGGCTCTAAAGTTTCCAACAAATATTTAACACCTGGTTGTTGCGTCTTGATTAAAAAATCGCCCTTCTTGAATACTACTTTTTTCTTTGTTGGAATAACATTTACGGTATGGTGCGGATAATGGCCTTCATAAGCAGAAGTGCTGGTCTTGTAATCTTTAATGCGATAACTTTCTACTTCAAATTCAACATCTTTTTCAAGAGGCGTCATTTCAATATTGTTAATTTTTAGGAGTTCAATGATAGTCCACCATGCTTTTGGAACGATATAGGCATCCGGGATAATCACTTCCAAAGAAGGCCTGTATTCTTTGTGATAGGGTATGGTTTTGCTAAAAGGTTTGGAACGGTCATAAAACAGTCTTGGTTTTCCTGAAATTTCGCTTGGCTTATAACCTCCTTCATAGCCTAAAAACGGTATGCTGGAAATTTTGTCAGAATCCAACTCCCAGAGTAGTGGGTATTTTTGACCCGGAAGATAATTCTGCAAATTTTCTTTGCGTAGTTTTTTGATTTTCTCATAATTCTTATCGGCATATTCGATAGTAGAAATCATATAGTCATACGTAACTTTTACTCGCGAAGCATAGTCTTTCAGCATATGGGTTTCCGGCATAGAACCTATCGTATTGAACATGGATGCAAAACCGGTCGAATATCTTGGATAATCCATAAATGCATCAAAACCGCCGTCTGGTTTTTCATCATGGATATTTACATAAGGTACTGATTCTATTTTTTTCTTTTTTAGGTCGGATAATAAAGAGGGAAGCATATCCGAATTCCAAAACTTCCCAAGATTTCCACCTAGCTTTTGGTAATGTGTGGCAATATAAGTGAAGGTATATTGATAATCGGCACCATTACTGACATGATTGTCAATAAAAATGTCAGGATTGACGAGATGGAAAATTTGGGCAAAACTCCGTGCATTCCTCGTGTCCGATTTTAGAAAATCACGGTTTAGGTCATAGTTTCTTGCATTTCCTCTAAAGCCATAGCTTTCCGGCCCATTTTGGTTGGCTCTCGAAAATGAATTACGATTTAGGGCACCACCAATATTGTAAATAGGAATAGTAACGATTGCCAAATTCTTTGGGATTTTGATTTTTCCTAAAGCCAGGTCTCTAAAGAGCATCATTGTGGCATCAATTCCGTCAGGTTCTCCCGGATGGATTCCGTTGTTGATTAAAAGGACGGCTTTATCTTTTTGGATTTTTTTAAAATCAAAGTCTTTGTCATTATTATATGTAACTATATGCAGCGGTTCGCCAGAGTCGGTCAGTCCCATTTCTTGCATGGAAATCGTTTCGAAGTTTTTGTCCAAAAGCTGAAAATAGGCTATTGTTTCTTCGTAAGTAGCGGTCTGATTCCTGTTTCCTTTTTCATAAGAAGTCAGGAAATCTGTATTTTGAGCATTTGCCATAATGGAAAGTAAGAAGATTGAAAGAAGGTATTTCATAGGTTGGTTTGAAAATATCAAAATTACGAATTTGTGTCGGTCGTAATTCATAATTCGTAATTCATCATTAAAAAATTACCTTTGCAGCATGAACAATCACCATTCCAACAATCTGCTCTTGAATTTAGGTATTGAAAGCCTGAATGAAATGCAGCTCACGGCACAAGAAGCCATTTTAGAGAACAACTCGGTTTTATTATTATCACCAACAGGTTCAGGGAAGACTTTGGCTTTCTTACTGCCTGTTTTTGAAATTCTACAGCCTGAAATCCTTTCGGTACAATGCTTAATTGTTGTGCCGTCAAGAGAATTAGGTCTGCAAATTGAACAGGTATGGAAAAAAATGGGCACGGGCTATAAGGTCAATACTTGTTATGGTGGGCATTCTATGGAAACGGAAATCAAAAATTTGAGCAATCCGCCCGCAGTATTGATTGGAACTCCGGGAAGAATTGCGGATCATATTGACAAGGAAACTTTCAGGACAGATAAGATACGTACGGTGGTTTTGGATGAATTTGATAAGTCATTACAATTCGGTTTTCACGAAGAAATGTCTTTTATCCTGTCCCGATTGCCAAAAGTAGACAAACGCATTTTGGTTTCTGCCACTTCCGATATCGAAATTCCTAAGTACACCCGAGTGGTGAATCCTGAAATTTTAGATTTTATCCCGGAAAATGAAGAGAAAACCAATCTTTCTATAAAGATGGTCGTTTCTGAAGAAAAGGACAAAATCAATACTTTGTTCCGACTGATTTGTTCTTTAGGCTCTGAATCGGCGTTGATTTTCTGTAACCATCGCGATGCAGCGGAACGAATCAGCGATTTGCTGAACGAAAAAGGAATTTATTCAACTTATTATCACGGAAGGATGGATCAGGAAGAGCGGGAACGTGCTTTAATCCAATTCAGGAACGGAAGTGTCAGCTATCTGGTTACAACTGATTTGGCGGCAAGAGGATTGGATATTCCGGAAATGAAACATGTTATCCATTACCATCTGCCAATGAAAGAAGATGAATTTACACATCGAAACGGACGTACGGCCAGGATGATGGCTTCGGGAACAGCTTATGTGATTGTACATGAAAGCGAAAAGAAGCTGGACTATATTGATTATGGTATGGAAGTTTTTGATGTCACAACTACAGCTTCATTGCCACAACCTCCAAAATTCCAAACAGTATATATTTCTGGTGGGAAGAAAAACAAATTAAATAAAACAGATATTGTCGGATTCTTTTCTCAGAAAGGGAAATTAGAAAAAGGCGATTTAGGCCTGATTGAAGTAAAAGATTTTATTTCTTTTGCGGCCGTTAAATCCCAAAAGGTAAGAGAGCTTCTTAAAAATATCAAAGATGCTAAGATGAAAGGAAAGAAGTTTAAGATTGAAATCGCAAGACAGGTTATTAAAAAAGAAGAATAAACTTGATAGTTGATAATGGATAGTTTATAGTGGATAGTGGATAGTTGATAGTTGGGATTTCGGATTTCGGATTTCGGATTTCGGATTTCGGATTTCGGATTTCGGATTTCGGATTTCGGATTTCGGATTTCGGATTTCGGATTTCGGAT
>NZ_JBGCCI010000016.1:0-24412 GCF_041262125.1 Flavobacterium sp. 28YEA47A | reverse complement strand
GTTCACAGGGAATATAGGGGCGCATTGGCTATAAAAGACCCGGTGACTCCGGAGCCTCTGGTACCAGTGTTACCGTATAATTATAAGTACAACGGAAAAGAATTCCAAGACGAGCTAGGACTTAACTTTTACGATTATGGCGCAAGGAATTATGACCCTGCTATTGGACGATTTCACAAAATGGATAGATTTGCTGAAAAATATTATAATTTAAGTCCCTACGGTTATGCAGGAAATAATCCTGTAATATTTAATGATATACAGGGAGATAGTATCGGGATAGGAAAAGATTTATTTAATAAATTTAGAAATGAAGTTTTAAACAAAAAGAATAATATTCTTAATGATAGAAAATCACAAATTGCCAAAGCACTAGCGAAAGGTCAAACAGATAAGGCAAGTAGTTTAGAGGCTCTCTTTGCAAGTCAAGATGCAAAAAGTGGTTCTGCCATGAGTATTTTGAATGCAACACTAAATGAATTAACTCAATTAGAGAACTCGTCTCAAATTTACAATTTATTTGAAAAATCCAATGAAGTTCCATCCGAAGCCGATGGAATAACAACATATGACACTAGTACCAATGCTGTAAATGTTAGTTCTAGAGGTTTATTTAGTATGGGAGTCTTTGCTCATGAGTTAAAACATGCATATCAATTTGACACAGGAGCCTTATCTTTTGGTCCAAGCGGTAAAAATGGTGGTGTATTATATGATTTAAATGATGAATATGAGGCTTTTGATAGAGGTTCTTATTTCGGGGGATTATTTTTAAATCGAAATGAAATCAATGCAAAATATCCAAATAGACCAAAAGGACCACTAAATATGAATTCTCAAAATGGCTTTACTACATTTGGTCAACAATTGAAAGTTCAAACTTATCATAACTCATCAAAAGGAACGGCACAACAACAATTTTATATTAATTGGCAAAATGATGTTAAAAAATAAACCACACATAATCTTTTCTGCAATAGCAGCTTTCATTATCTATTCTTGTAGTTCTTTAAAAGACAAAGATATATTAGGAAGGTATAATCTTGAAGCAAAAATTTCAAAAGGCTCTTTGATTTTAAATGAAAACAATGTTTTTGAATATAGTTACGAAGCTCCAATGGAAACCTATACAAGCAAGGGCAAATGGCATTTAGATAAAAAAAGTATTATACTGAAAAGTGATGATTTCTATTTAAGTGATTTTATGGATGTAAAAGAAACCTTTTCTGAAAATAGAATTATAAAGATTTTAGACGAAAGTAATATTCCGATTGAAGGGGTTACAATCAAAATAAATGATATTAATAATTTATTTGTAACTGATAAATCAGGGATTGTATCATTGCGAAATGACATGAAAATTGATAAAATTATAGTTGAGTATATTGGCTTGTCAAACCGCCTTTATGAAGTTAAAAACTTTAATGCAAAAGCATTCGAAATAAGAATAATACCAAAAGATTATACGAAAATGTTTTTTGACAACTATCATGGGAAAATAAACAATAAGGAAATAAAAATCTATACTCAAAAATATATTAAAGATAAATAAATTTAATCGTGGTAGCACAACAGGGGAATGTATCAAATTAGGGCATGGAAAAAACATATTGTGCCAAAAGAAATTTCAGTAATGTATCAGATGTGTTGGTGGGTAATTTTTAAGCTACAAAGTATTTAAAATCAACAACTTTTATTTTATAATCTTAAAAATTAAAACAACCTTCGGTCACTCTGTAAAAACGACCATCTTATAAAAATCAGGCAACCCTATAAAGGGCTTGTCGTTTTTTTAGGATATCCCATATATATTGGTGAACCTCATCAAAGTCAGCATCGCCAGCGTGTGTAATGCTTCGGCTCTTAAAGGTCTCACGCAGAAATTTCTCATCCGATGGGTCCATCGTTGTAAACTTACATCGCATGTTAAAGATATACTTTTCAACAGGAATACCTTTCTGCCTTGGCTCATCTACGGTTATACCTTCCCTACTCCAAAAGGCATTATTGACCTCCTGTACGCCATCTTTGAACTCGCTCCAATACCGTTTAATTGTGGCAATGCTGCGCCCAGTCAAAAGGCTTACTTTCTTCTGCGTAATTGCCCCTTCAGCTTCAGAATCCCAGCATTCCAGTACCGTCTGTATGAGTTCCCTTGTGATGTCGGATTTCAGCCTTCCCAACTCCCTATTTACAATGGCAGTTTTTTCTTTTGGGGAAAGCAGGGTTTTTGGGTTAAAGAGTATCCTTCTTTCTTCATTGTAATGGATGGTCAGCGTTCCCTCATCCCTTTTTGTTAGGACGCTATCGACAACGGCATTCAGTTCCCTATCCGAAATGTGGGGATACATGTGTTTATTGATGGATTCAGCGATACTCTTTAGAAATGGCCTTCTTGCTCTAGGATTCAGTAACGCATACTGGGATAACAGGAAGAACATTGTACTGTTTCTCTTTCCTTCCTCAATCCTAAGCGGGATAAACGGGTTACAGATTTTTATCTTCTCCTGAAACACCAGATAGGGCGTATCATCAGTAAAGTAATCGCTTATATTATTGAAGCGTATAGCGTCCTCATTCCAATTGCCACAGGTATCACACGTCCCTATACACTTCTCTTTCTTTTCTAATATAGGAGCGTATGATACCTTGTCTTGGAAATGAAAAACCAGCGAATCGGGATTATAATATAAATTGGGGTCATGGCTCAGGATAGTCTGCTGGGTCGCCTTCCTTGCGCCAGCATCGCTGGTTATTCCGATGAGTTCCGATAACTGGTCATATACATCCCCGTGATTGGATTTGGTCAGGTTATCCACCTTTGCCAAGATTCCGAAGCCAGTATCAGAAAGCGATTTCCAACTGGCAAGGATATAAGGATTATCGGGAATCTCATCCAAGTTATCGGCATCAAGATAGATTAATCCTGTTGCGGTAGTGATATTATCATTGGATGCCGAACCGTCAAAGAGGAAATTGAATCGGTATGTAGGCAAGAGTGTTGTCTTTATGGCATCGTACTTTGGATTTCCCTTCCCAAATTCTCTGGCAGACCGAATCAAGGTAAGGTTCTCATCTCCATTCTTTATTATTTGTAATACAGATTCTAAGGTAGCGACCTTTTGAATCTGTGGGCTTTTAGCATGGGCATACTGTGTAAGTTGAAACATTCATATTCAGTTAACTTTTTGTTATGCGAAACCTAATTAGGAATCTTATACACAGAATCTACTAATGAGGAGGATAAAGTAAATGATATGGGTGCTTTTTAGTATAATTTATTTGTTATATCAAGCCGTTTAAGTCGAAAATATTCTCTCATTAGCACGTATTGCAATACCCAAATGCCGTGCCATCCCTCTATCTGCAATGCTTAAGGCTGAACCATCCAGAGTGATTTGCAGTCCTTCCCTCCTGCTAGGGAAAATTTAATAGCTTTTCTATTTGGCCGTTCAAAAATCCCTTCTTATTCAGCAGGCGATTTTACCAAGTGCCCTCAGGATATTCCAATCTGTGAAAAAAATTTTTGGGTAAAATTTTGAGAATTATTGCCCCAAGATAGATTTCAGGCAAAACCCAGATATTTATTATTAAAGAAAATTATGGCAAGAATGATAATCACGCTCGGACAGCTGAGAAAGGTTTTAGAGACAGAGCCGATAAGATACCCGATTACCTTTATGGGAGGCGTGGATAAGAAGGAAGCTCATGCAGTTTTAAAGAATAGCAATAAAAAGAAGGCCTAGCCTTCTTTTTTTAATTCCAAGTCTTTTAAAAGTTCACTTGGAGTAATTTTTATGGCCGAACAAATCTTAAGAAATAAATTTAATGTCATTCCTTGATTATGGTCAAAGAGCAACCTAATAGTTTTTTCATCACATCCAACAGCTCTGGCAAACTTTCTATTGTTTCCCTCAAAATCTTTGTTGAATACAACCAAAATCCTTTGTACTAATTCCTTTTTTATTTTATCAAGCTCATTTTGCATAACTGAAACAAAAGTCTTGACTGACAATTAAAAAAAAGAATTATACTTGCGGATTTATCTCCGCAAAATATTATATTTGTGTTTTAACAAAATTAAATATAGTATGAAAGAATGGATTGTTGATTTATACCCAAAAGGGGGCGGTTTTAAAACTGCTACAAGAGTATTTGCGGCCAACCAGTCAGCCGCATTGAAGACTGCAAGAGAAATGAATCCAAACCACCGAATAGGTGGTGTCAAACCAGCACATTAAACCCATGAAGAAAATTACAGCAATCTTTTTATTGAGCCTTCCGTTCTTTGCCTGTTCCTCAGATTCAAACGATGACCCAGACCCCGTACCAATTGCAACCGAAAAACGGCTGGTGGTCTCTGATACCAACATCCCTGTAACGCAAGGCGAACTACTTGTTTTTGTAAATGGCTCCTCACAATCTGGCCAGACTAATCGAATGGTTAAAGTTGACGATGTGGTACGCGTCATGTCTGGCAGTTTCGCCTCACCGACCATCAACTATTATATTACGGTAAAGATTGGTGCTAAAGTTATAGTTGACCGTTATTATAGTGGAACAAGCCAGCAAATGAATTGGCTTCATACAGTAACGGCAGAAGATTTCCAGTAGTTATGACCGTAAAACATCTTACCTATCTCGTCTTCCCATTTGCCGTCGGACTTATCGCCCAGCAAATCCTTAACATACCAGATACTTCCTATTGGTTTTATGTGTGGTTACTCTGCCCAGTCTCGGTCTTTATCTTTGTTAGGTTCATCCTGCCCTACCATGAGGAAAAATTTGACGCAATCAAGGACATTGACATCAAAAGTGCATTTGAAGACAAAACCAGCGAAGAAAAACCATACGCTTACATAGTAGGTTTCCACATGGTGGTTTTCTTAATTATTATAGTTCAATTTTTTATCAAACTTTAATACCATGGACAAAATACCAAGCTGCCCTTGCGGCAACACCAAAAGCGGAGACAGGGCCAAACAATGTGCCAAGTGCGGAAAAGTAACCTGCCAGAAATGTTCCTTTACGGGCTGCACCTGTGGAAGTACCAGCTATCGAAAACAGATGATTATCGGAAAATAAGAAGCGAGGCCAAGGGCCTCGTTTTTTTATACCCAAAACTTCGGGAAACCGCATGAAACCTGGATTTAACATTTTTTATTAGGCTGCTAATTTCCAGGAATTTACATTTGTTTCACTTTCAATACAATTTGAATGTTGAGTAAAAAACCCAGCAATATCAAGGGTTTACAAAGGTCGGCAAAATGACCGCTTTCAGAAAGTATAGAAAAGCAATAAAAGTGAAACTTAAAACCCGAATTATGGCATTAAAAGGACAAAAGACGACAAGCGATTTTTTAGAATGGGAAAAGATGCAATCATTGGTCTTGAAACTGGAACGTGATGGCGAATTGAAATTTGCGTTATTGATTTCAACAGGCAGTTATATCGGGCTTCGGATTTCTGACCTGTTACAGCTCCGTTGGAATCAGGTATTGAATCAGGATTATTTCACCGTAACGGAAAAGAAAACCAAAAAGACCCGTAGGGTTACTGTCAATCCAGAATTACAAGAAATCCTTACCCGTCTTTTCAATGAACTAGGTGCGGACCAATCCGATTTCATGTTTGCCAACCGCTTCGGGGAAAAGCCTTTCAGCATCCAGTACGTAAATTCCAAGTTGAAGGAGATTTTCACCAAGTACAATATCAGGGGGCAATATTCCAGCCACTTTATGCGCAAGACGCTAGGACGCAGGGTTTGGGAGGTGAACAAGTACAGCGACCAGGCCCTGCTCCTGCTCTCCCAGCTTTTCAACCATTCCAGCGTATCGACCACCAAGATATACCTTGGAATACGCGAGACCGAAATCAGCAACCTGTATCTCAGCCTATAGATTGGAATGCCTGTTTAAAAATTTTAACATATATTTAACATAGCGTTTTCACCGGGGATTTGCCCTTTTAAAAAATATTAAACTTTTGACAAACAGAATGTTAGCAAAATATTGTTTTATATTTATACCAGTAAGAAAATACAAAACAGTATTTGCTTAAAATCAGCATGTTACAGATTTTCAGATTTGCAACTTCCTTATTCCCTGCGTATATTTGCCACAGGAATTCCACATAAAGAATCTCGCGAGGATTTTTAGCCATCCTGACAGCTAAAGGATGGTTTCAGCAAAAAAAGGGCAGATTGGCAAGCTGAACAATTAGCCCTAAACCACTTACCATATATCATATCCGATTTGGGCCGAAAAACCCGAACGGCATTACCTATGCCAAAAATTTAAATATCAAAAAAAGAAAATTTTATGAAAAATCTAAACGAAATATTCCAGTCATTCGAGGCAGGCATGCGCAGCCCGAAAGCCGTAAAGCCAAAAGCCTATCTCCAGAACATAGGGCTGGACTACAATACCCTGCGTATAGGCTTCAATTCTGGCCAGTTCCACCACAGGGTATCCCAAGAACTCAAGGACCACTACGAAAGCATGGGACTTCTTGCCAAAAGCAATGCCGCCGTGAGGGACGACAGCATGACTGCCTATACCGCATTTGGCCGCTATAGCATCACATTCCCCCTGCTGGATGTCTCTGGCAAGATTGTAAACCTGTTTGCCGTCCGCTTCGAGATGGCCAGTCCGATTGAACAGTACCTAAATGAAGAGGGGCTCTACCCCAGCTATCCGCATGACAATACCAGACGGCTCTTTATTGTCTCTAATGCATTAGATGCGGCTAGCCTTCTGCAAAGCAGGGCCATGGAGAACAGGGAAGCCGTCTTGGCCCTGCATGAAGGCAGACTGCTTCCCCAGCATCTGGAAGCCATCAGGTCCTTGCACGAACTGGAAGAAATCATAATCATTAAAAACTAAGTATCATGGAAAACATCAAATCGCAAATAGAAGCATTACAGCCAAAGCTGCCAGTATCAATGATTCAGCTACCCGATGGGGAAAACCTAAATACCATGTGGCGGAACTACGGGACTGACGGAATACAGGAGCTGCTCAACAATCCAACTGGCGAAATGCCAAGCTCTCTGGAAATCATCGACAATTATAAAATCAGCTACAGAGGCAAAACAGCAGTGTTTGTGGTAATGGGCCAGCTCCCGATGGATTTGGGAAACCTCAGAATCTCGATGCATATTGTCGAGAAGCTGACCCAAAAGAAGCACAGGTTAAAAATTGACTTGTATGACTTTATGAATGTCCAGAACCAGTGCAGGGAGCTATCGGAAAAACAGGGGTTCGACTACAACAGGCTCGAAGCGGACCTGATTGTGTTCACTGACTTGCTGGAAGAATACAGGGAATCCCTTTTCAAAGAAGAAATAAACCCTGTAACCGACCAATACTCTGAAAAGGAGCTGACGCCCAGAGCTGGCGAAAAAGCGGCGGAATTCCTCTCTAAAGACCAGCTATTGCAAAACATTGATGCGCTGCTGGAACAGGCTGGAATCATCGGGGAACAGAATAACAGGAAAATTCTCTTTGTCGTTGCATCATCCTATAAAATGCCCTACCCGCTGCATGCAATGGTTCAGGCAAGTTCAGGAAGCGGCAAAAGCCACCTTATCAATTCGATTGCCGAGTGCATGCCCCAAGACGAATTATTTGACACCACCAGCATTACCAGCAAATCATTGTATTACTGTTCTGATAAACAGCTGAATAATAAATTATTAGTCATTCAAGATTTCGACGGATTAGATGACGATGCAAAATTTGCATTAAGGGAAATCCAGAGCTTTAAAAAGTTAAAAAGAACAACAATAGAAAAAACGATTACAGGCAGCAGAAAATCAGTAAAAAGAGAAGTAAAAGCCAGTTTAGCAAGCCTTATCGCTACCACAAAAACAGAAATCTATCAGGATAATGAAAGCCGAACCATCATGCTGGGAATTGATGAAAGTATTGAACAGACCATGAGAATCATCCAAGGGCAGAACAAAAAGAAAGCAGGTGCTACCAACAGCGAAAAGGAACACGAAGCCAAGCAATTATTGCGTAACTGCATGAGGGTTCTGAAAAGCTATCAGGTGGTAAATCCCTATGCCGACAAGATAACGCTCCCATTGGATGCCAAGATGCTCCGAAGGCTCAACGAGCAATTTCAGGACTTCATTTGCCAGATTACCATTCTGCACCAGTACCAGCGCAGGGCAGATGCGCAGGGCAGGCTCATAGCCTCCAAGGAAGATGTCAGGCTCGCAGTTGAAATCTTTTTTGATGCTATCATCTTAAAGGTGGACGAGCTTAACGGAAGCGTCCGACAGTTCTTTGACAGATTGAAAGAATACGTAAAGAAACAGCCCGCAGGCACGACCCATAGATTTACCCAGCGGGAAATCCGCCAAGAAATGAAGCTTTCCAAAACGCCAGCCAATAACTGCATAAAGCTATTGCAGGAAATGGAATACATAAAAGCAGTGGAAGGCTCTCCGAATAAGGGCTTTAGGTTTATAGTCAGCTACTGGGATAATTTAGAGAAACTCAAAGCTAATATTAAGGAAGACCTCAACAGCCAGCTAGAGCAGTTGTAAAAATGCCAGAAAGAACACGCCAGCCCAATAGACATAAGACATATAACGCTGGCGTTCTACGTTTCGGAAAAAGAGCATAAGGAAAGTTTTGTCACGACAAATTTTGAAACCTAATTAAACTATGAAAAAAACAATACAGACACCGTCCTACCAAAACCTTTTCAGGGATTACGAAAACCTGATATTGGCTAGGAATTACAAAGCAAAAATATATCCGACAGCGACAAGGGAATTCCTAATCTGGATGGAAGAATTTGGAATCACGCTGATAAGAGAGGTTACTACCAAGGAAATGATGGGATATTATGAGTACCTCATCACAAGACCCAACCAGAGAAGAGGCGGCGTCCTATCTTCAAGTTCGGTAAGGCTGCACCTGCTGTCAATCTCAATCTTTCAGGACGGTCTTTTGGAAAACAGGAATATTGAAAAGACGTTCCTGATTCCGAAGCACGGGGAAAATGACCAGAAGCCAAGAAGCTTCCTGACGGTGGAGGAAACCAGAATCCTTTACGGAGCCTGCGAGAACCCGCTTGAAAAAGCCCTGCTTTCTATTGCCTACGGATGCGGGCTCAGGAGGGCTGAAATCCAAGACCTCAGCCTCAGCGATGTGGACAGGCACAAGGGAATGCTCATCGTAAGAAAAGGAAAAAACGGAAAGCGACGTGAAGTACCGATGAGCGACAGCGTTCTGGAAGACGTAAAGAAATATCTTTCCGATTTCAGATACCAGAATCTTGGAAGCGGGCATATTGAAGAAGCATTTTTCATCAACAAAAAAGGAAGGCGCATGAGCGGAGATATGCTGAACAATACGTTGAAGAAGATTGTCAACAGAAGCCAGAACCAGACAATAATCGGAAAAGAAATCACCCTGCACTGCCTCCGCCACAGTATTGCTCACCACCTTTCAGAAAACAACGCTGGCATAGACTTTATCAGGGACTTTCTAGGACATTCCTTCATCAATACCGCACATATCTATGCCATCAAGAACAAAACGAAAAGAGAAATATTATTAATCTAACCAGACCCATGAGAAGCAAAACTACAATCAAAGAATACCTCTACCAGCATCTGGCCCAGCAGTCAGCGGACAACTATCTATACACAATCAATAATTTCCTGAAGCTGCACCCAAAAGCGAAAAGGTATAAATACCAGCAGATGGTCGACCATCTGGCGGATGTAAGGCAGAAATACCCGAACATCCAGACCTGCATCCGAATCCTTTCCGCACTGAAGAAATATTATGATTTTCTGGTGGATACTGGACAGCGAACCGACCATCCCTGCCAGAAGCTCACATTGAAGAAAGGAAGCGACCAGAGCATCCAGCTCCAAGACCTTTTTACCAGCACGGAACTGGAAATGCTCATGAAGCGCGAGAACAGGTACAGGCATCTGGACGACAGGAACAAGGTGCTGATTTCACTGATGATTTACCAAGGGCTTACCAGCGACGAGCTTATAAGACTGGACGTGAAAACTATCGATTTGGATTCGGGAGAAGTCTACGTGAAAGCATCCTCCAAATTGGAAAGGCGGACGCTTTCCTTAAGAGCAAGCCAGATACTTCTTTTTGAAAGGTACATTCACGAGACCAGACCTAAATTAAAGAGATGCAATACGGAAAAGCTGATTCTGACCAAGCTGGGAAAGCCGATAACCGTTGACAGCATCAAAGCAATGGTGGAACCATTAGGTTCGCTTTTTCCAGACCGAAAGCTGAACCCAAGGACAATCAGGATGAGCGTGATTTCTAGCTGTTTTAACGAAAAGAAAATGCGCTTGGAGGACGTACAGGCATTTTCGGGTCACAAGTGGCCAGGAACAACGGAAAAGTATCTTAAAAAAGATAGCGGAAAGCAGCGGGAGCTTATAAATAAGTATTTTCCTGACATGTAAATTTGTCAGTGACAATAAATAAAGGAGTGGCAGATTTAAATGAAAAATGCCACCTTAAAGGTGGCATAAATACATAAAATATAACTATACAAAAATTGGTATAATTTTTGTAATACAAACCCGATTAATCTTTTCCCAAGATTAAGAAAAAAGTGTAATGTGAGAAAGTGTGCTTCTTGTTTTGACACCGCAAAAGTACATTTTCTTTTTAAAGTTACAACATTTTTTCAAAAAAAAGATTTTTTAACTTAAAAAAAGAAAGGACATGGGAAAAAATGTTCATGTAGTAAAGTCGAAAGACGGTGACGGATGGTCCGTCAAAACAGAGAATAGCCAAAAATCGTACAGAAATGTCGATACACAAAAAGAGGCTATCGAAATTGGAAAAACTGTTGCCAAAAACAATAGTTCAGAACTTCTAATCCACGGCAACGATGGCAAGATTAGGGAAAAGAACAGTTATGGTACTGATAATTATCCACCAAAAGGCTAGAATATGAGAGGTTATAATATTTCGATAAACCAGCTAGCCGACTTCTCTAAAAGCTCAGAAGCTCAAAAGAGAAGCATCATTAAACAACAAAAAGTTCCGAATACTTTTAAAACTGCTTGGTATCAACTCGCTAAGGCAAGGATTAAAAAAGTAATGGCTAATAAAGGTGATATTCAACCAATATTGGACGGAATCGAAGTGTTGAAAAGTAAAACTCTGACAAAAAAGAGGCAAATTGACGACAGAACCGTTTCGCTTGATGCCATGCAGAGATTTATAAGTTTACAAATCCCCAACTTACTAAAGGACTATGATTATAAAGTCTTGAAAAAAGTTGAGTCAAAATCAATTTTCATAAAAGGAGTGGAAGTCATTGTGTCTCCAGATTTAATTATTGAAATTGAAATTGAAGGGAAAAAATATTTAGGCGGAGTCAAGACACATATTTCCAAAGGAAATAAATTTGACAAAAAACAACAGAGTTATGTAGCAACTGCCATTTATAAATATTTAGAATCTGAAGTTGCTAAAAACGGTCAAATTGCTCTACCAGACTTGTGTATTTCAATTGATGTTTTTGGCGACGGATTTGTTACTTCTCCAGAAAACATTGATGAAAAGATGAAAGACATTGAAGTTATCTGTGAAGAAGTAAAAAAAATGTGGGATGCCGCATAAAAAATCTTGGGAAAAAGGTTAATCATTAATAAGCCGAATCTTTATTGATTCGGCTTTACTTAAAAACATAAATGATTATTAACATTAAAAACGAAAATTATGTCACTTAAAACAGGACCGAAAAGAATAGCGAAATCAACAGGGCAACCTGACAAACGTCAACGTGATAATAAAAGCACACCAGGCAATACTCCCTCGTTGAAACCGTCTAAAAGTTCAGACAAAAAGTAAATTTGTCTTTGTTAAACAATTAGGTAATCCACCCAATTCGGGTGGATTTTTTTGTTTGTTGTCATTACTATGAGGTAATAGTTATTTTGTCCAAATCAATTAGGATTCTTACTGAATTACACCTATTTTCGTCTGACAAAACGTTCTTAAAAATACATCTTTGTCCCTGTTGATTTGCGTATATGATGGTGTTTTTACAGAATCGTATAATTATAAGTATAATGGAAAGGAGTTCCAAGACGAGCTGGGGCTTAACTTTTACGATTACGGAGCGAGGAATTATGACCCTGCAATCGGGAGATGGATGAATATTGACCCGTTGGCAGAGCAATTATATAGTAATACGCCTTACAATTATGTTAGTAATAATCCGTTGAATTTTATTGACCCTGATGGACGTTCTGGAATTGGAACACTTGATGAGAAAAACAAAACGATTACAATTAGCTCAACTATGTATTTTTACGGAGGCGGAGCGAGTAAGCAACAAGCGACTGATACGGCTGCTAATATTCAGAAGCTTTGGAATGCCGCGGGAGGAACGATGGATATTGATGGAGTTACATATTCCGTACAATTTGCAATATCAGGCGAATATGTTAGTGAGCAAGATGCCACAGATATGGCAAAGAACAACGGAAGTAACGCAGAGAATAATTTTGTCCGTGTAGAAGATGGTTCGCAGTTGAGTTTTAAATCTTCTTTTTACGACACTCCAGGTAATTCAGGTTACTATATAGGAAGCGAGCTAAGTAATGGTTCTACTGATGCTCACGAGTACGGACACGGTTTAGGTTGGTACGAAGCGGGAGAAGCTGACGGCGGCAGACATGATGCGACAGTTGATAACGGAGTTCCTGGTATCATGTCACCAAGAGGGACACCAGTTTCTGACCAATACGGTTACGGCGGACAACCAGCGGGACAAAAAACCATGAGTCCATATAGACGTGGCGTATTAGCTTCTGATATTACCAAACTTAATATCGATACAAAAACTCTGAAAGCTTCTGGAACGGTAAATGTAGGAACAGCAACAAATAACATATATAATGCAAATGGTACAGTTAAGACACCTTAAGTTAATTTCAATATTGATAATTCTGCTATCTATTTCGTCTTGCGCAACTGCGCAGAAAATCGATGATGAGACAAAAGGTAAAATTGAGGAAGCGAAAAGAACAAATGAATTAAAGATTCAGAATAGAAATCGCTATAAGGAAATTCCAAATGAAATTTTCGAGTTACGTAACCTTCAAATTCTTTCGTTTTCGGGGTCGGAATGTGATGTTAAACCATGTACGAATATTTCAAATGTCCCTGCCAAGATTCGGAATCTAAAAAGTCTCCGACAGCTCAATTTAGTTATGAATGATTTAAAATCATTGCCCTTAGAACTGAACAGTTTAAAACTGGAAAGTCTTGATTTGTCAAACAATTTTGGTATAGACATTTCCAACATCGAAATACAATCGTTAAAGGTTTTAAATTTAAATGATTGTAATTTGAATAGTTTCCCAAAGGGTATTTGGAACATGAAAAAATTAACTGTTTTGGGCATCGAAGGGAATGATAATATTCCAGAAGAGCAAATCACTCGGCTTAAGAAAGAAATGCCAAATTGTGTTATCTACTGGAAGTAGTAAAGTAATTTGATGATGAATCCTTCGCTTGTTTGGCGAGGGATTCTCTTTTATACCTGATTTGAGACCTTAAACTGCATTCACCGTTATTTCCTCTCTGCAACTGCCAGCCGCAAACAACGGTAAAACTTTTTGTATCTACGGCAACGGCTAAACCAGTTCCAACCCCAACATTTGTACAGCTTTGCGTGTAGCTGATTAGCACGTATGGTCGGAAACCATCAAGGCCGACACCTCCCTCCCTCCCTCCAATGCTCGGAAACCTCAACGCGAAACAGATTAGAGCTTTCGCGTTTCCGCTCTTTCGATGCTCTTTTTCCAACTCGACAGTATAACCCATATTGAGTTCCGAATAAATTTCGGACACTATCGCAGGTATATTTCAGAACTGTGTCAGCCTGGACACAATGCCTAAAAAATATTTTTCAAAAAATGTCGCACAAAATCTACACTTTCCGAAGGTTGACACTATATATAGAATAGATACGCTGATGAAGTCCCCTTGTATGGACTTCTTGTATCTGATAATAAGAGATTAACCTGTAAAGAAAATGGTCTATGAGAAAATTGATGAGTTTGTTGTTACTGCTGGAATTAGCCGAAGTACACTATATAGATTCTATAAGAAAAATGAGGAGTTCTGGTCAGAGACCAAAATAAAGAGCGGTCGGAGAATGATACCGGCCATGCACGCCAAATACTTTGACAGCGAAGTCCTCTTTGACGAACTCAAGACGACGAAGCTCGAAAACAAATCCCTTAGAAACCTCATCACCTATTTAGCCGACAAAGACACGTTGTGCAGAACGTTATGGGATTTGGATTGGTCTTTCTTTGTAACGGTGGCCTACCAAGCGGAAAGGAATAAGAAATCTTGCTTTAGGTTGATGCACCTGCTCAATGACGAGCTGACGGAAAAGTATGGAGACGATACCAAAATAAGAATGTTCTTCACTACCGAGCCGTTCACCAACCGCAAAGGGTATCACAACCACTTTACGCTGTACGTCGAGAATAAGAAACTTGAGCCGCTGGTATGCAATGACATCAGAAAATTCTTTGAGTACGACCGTGTGGACATTGCCGCTTACGATATGTTCCAAGCTGGCTTATTTTACATGACCAAAGAAGGCTTGGAAGGAGAAGATTGGGATATATTAGGATAAGCCATGAGTAAGATAATCCTGACCGTTGACCAGCTCAAAAAAATATTGGAGCGACCCGATACCGAGGCACACTATCCAATCACGATAAGCCTAAAGAGAGTTTCAAAGGCTCAACTCGAAGAACTGGTTGAGCTGCTTAAAAAGAAGAAGGGTTAATTAGCCCTTCTTTTTTTGTGGTACGTCTATACCTTTAAAGAATTCTTCCAAACTCACGCCAAGAACCGTACAAATCTTTATGAGCGTCTTTAGCTCAAAGTTCGCTCCTGTTTCCAATCGCCAGTAAGCCGAGCGGCTCATCCCCAAATCAAAAGCGATATGCTCATAGTTGGAGTATCCTTTTTCCTTTCGCAGTTCCTTTAATCGCTGTGCTATTGCATCTAATTCTGGTATATCAAGATTTTTCTGTTTTTTCATAGTCAAATCTCAATAAAAGGTACTTTTTTTGGTACTCCATAATAAAGTACACTATAAAATAGAATGTTATTTGTATATTTGCTAAAACCAATTACATAGCAAAATGAAAGAATGGATTGTTGACCTCCATCCGAGAGGCGGCGGATTCAAGACCGCGACCCGTGTATTTGCTGCCAACGCTTCGGCAGCCCTGCTTACCGCTAAAAGAATGAACCCAAACCACAGAACGGGTAACGTCAAACAAACCACCTGACCAATGGCAACAGAAGAAAAAACGAGTTTCGGTATGAAAATCGCGATGGGCTGGGGAATCCTTTGCCTCGTGTTCGGAGCGTATAAGTGCAGTCAATCAGTATTAGGGTCTGAAAACAAGGAAACCACCAGCACGGAGCAAGTAGCACCCGTTGAGCAGACCCAAGCCGACAACAAATGCTATGAGTGCGATGGTACTGGCGTTGTTTCAACTTACGGTCTCGGTGGAAACGCGACGGGTAGCAAGACCTGTCCAGCGTGCAAGGGAACTGGTAAAGACGACTAACGGATGGAGACCAAGATAATACCGTTTGCTTCGGGAAGCATCGAGGTAACGGACAGTAAAATATCGTTCCGCTCTGCTGTCAAGGATATAAAGCAATTCCAGTCGATGGAACGCCATAACATGGGACACGTGAACAGCGAGCAGTACACCTATTTAGGTATCATGCCTATCCAGCTTGCGCTGCGTTCGCTGCTGTTCGGCGTGGTGCTGGCGGTTATCGCTATCGCGGCAGACATTCAATTCTTTTCGGTCATTGGCGTTGCGGCCATCGTTTTCGGCCTTGTGACCTTCAACCTCGATTTGTGGGTTGACGGTTTTCTGGGTACACGGTTCGGCTACCAGCTATGCGCGTACTTCTTCGCGAGTAAAGGCCATAAAATCACCATCCAGAACAACAGCGGCGGCGACCATATCGTTTTCTACGTGGCATTGGAACAGCTCGACGAGGCGATGAAACTGGAATCGTACAGGATAACGGAACGACCAGACACCAATCCAGTACAACCCGTCGGCGGCATCCACGACTTGGAGAAGATAAACGAGCTTTACCAGAAAGGCATCCTGACCGAGGAAGAATTTACCCAGAAGAAGAAGCAACTGCTGAACTTATAGAAGACAAACAGTATTATAAAAAACGTTGCGATCCGCAACGTTTTTTTATGTCCATAACTCAGCTAACCCCGCACCAAACCTGGAAAACCAGGATTTTTCTTGTTCATTAAATTCCAGGTCTTTAGGTTTGCAAAGAGGTTTGTAATAAATCACAAACGAGCGTTTGAGAATCATAATTTAACATTTATTCGCCATGAAAACATACATCGCCTATTATCGCGTGAGCCGAAAAGTTCAAGGAATAAGCGGGCTTGGATTGTCCGCTCAAAAAACCTCCGTAACCAAATATGTTACCGCTCAAGAGGGAACTATATTAAAGGAGTACACCGAGGTCGAGACGGGAACGAACAAACGTGACCGTGTGGAAATCCATAAAGCTATCCAACTGGCCAAGAAAGAAAACGCAGTATTGGTAATTGCCAAGCTCGACCGATTGGCCAGAAACGTCAGCTTTGTTTCCTCGCTCATGGATGCGGGTATTGAGTTCGTCGCAGTTGATATGCCAACAGCCAATCAGTTCACCATCCATATTTTCGCGGCATTGGCCGAACAAGAGGCCAAGCTCATCAGCAACCGCACCCGTCAAGCCCTCGCCGAGCTCAAGAAAAAGGGTAAGCGGCTTGGTAGCCCCCAGAACCTGACCGCCGAGGCCAGAAGCAAAGGCGTATCTATTATAAAGGAGAACGCTATGACCAACGACCGCAACCGTCAGGCTCATTCTATTATATGTAGCTGTAAGGACAAGGGTATGACCTACCGTCAAATCGCCGACCACCTCAACGGATTGAATTTTAAAACCCGTTATGGGAAGGAATTTTTGCCTGCTACCGTTCATCAACTGTATAATAGACTGAATTTACAACACGCTGCTTAATACTTAAAAAATACTGATAATCAAATACTTAATTAATAAGTCAAAATTATTTTTTGTTGTTAAATCAAATTTTAATTGAAAATACAACAATAATTCAAAAATATTTGCTACATTTGCCATGTAGATTTGAAATTACAACACTATGAGCGATACAGGGAGACATTGGAAAAGCGAAGAACTCATCCTTTTTGGATTGTGGCTTTGGAAAATTGGAGAGTACGGTCACGCCATGCTTTGCATCCATGCTCCCAACTGGGGATTGAAGATTGGTGAACAGCTCAAGCTCACTTGGTCGGATGTATTCGATATGGAAAAAGGTGTGCCGCTTGCTGAACTGCCAATGTTTGGAGGAAACAGTAACCGCCCCATCCGAAATGTTGTAAGGGAGAATCTCATTGAGGCTGTAAAGGTATTGGGCATAAAGGAAGGCAACACGCCATTGTACGTGAACTCAAAGACGGGAAAGCCGCTTACCTCATCGACACTCAACCGCGAGCTGCAACGGTTTGCCAAAATGTACCTTGCCGAAATCAAGCAACGGACGGGGCTTGAGTTCGACCTCAAGGAAATTAAAACCAACGCCTTTGAAATTGCTTGGGCTAAGGACGTGACCCACGCTAATAACTACGTCAAGGAAATTTACCCGATACTATCCAGATATATGGGACATCGGACGGTAAAAGATACGATAGCCTTATTGGAGGAAGAACCAGGAAGCCCTCACTCGGTACAAATCCGCTTCGACCACATCAAGGACAACACGCCGCTATTGGACGGCAATCTTTGGAATGACAAAGAAAAATTAGACCGATACTTAGAGCGCAACCTCTACTTGGGAATAGAGGAATAAGCTAAACCCTTAAAAGCCAGATTAAAAATTTTCGGAAACACCCGAAACGGGACACTCATGCCCAAACCGAACGTTTAACCAGTAAATGAATGCCTATGAAAACACTTGACCAACTTTTCCAATCCTTTGAAACGGGCATACGCAGCTCGAAAGCCAGCAAGCCGAAAGAATACTTGCAGTCGCTCGGATTGGATTACAATACCCAACGCATCGGCTTCATTTCTGGTCAGTTCCACCACCGCGCCACACAGGAAATCAAAGACCATTACGAGAGCTTGGGGCTACTGGTCAAAAGCACCGCCGCCGTTCGGGACGACAGCATGACCGCTTACACCGCCTTTGGTCGTTACGGTATCGTGTTCCCGCTCATGGATGAACGTGGCGAGGTTGTGAACCTCTTTGCCATCCGCTTTGAAATGGCCACGCCCAGAGCCGAATATCTCAACGAAAAGGGGATTTATCCGAGCCACCCGCCACCGACGACCAAGCGGCTCTATATAGCCCCTTCGATAGTGGATGCGTCCAGTCTCATCCAATCCAAGAGCCTTGAGAACCGCGATGCCGTAATAGCCCTGCACAATGGGAAACTATTAGAACAGCATCAAGCGGCCATAGAATCCCTTGCTGACCTTTCTGAAATCATCATCCTAAAACCCTAAGCCCATGCAGCACCTCATCACACAATTGGAGCAACTACGTCCCAGCATACCAGTTGCCACCGTTCAGCTCCCAGACGGCCACACCCTTAACGATATGTGGGTGAACTACGGGCGCGAAGCCATTACCCAACTGCTGGGAGAATCCGCAAACGACCTTTCGGCATTGGAGAGCTTGGAAATCCATAATGAAATGAAAATCGGCTACAAGGGAAAGGCAGCGCAGTATTTCATCATGGGAAGCCTCCCAAGCGATTTGTCCAGCCTCAAGGTCGCGGTTCACGTCGAGGAATTTCAGACCAAGCGCAAGCACCGCATCCGCGTGGAGCTGTACGACATGGCCAACGTACAGACCAAGTGCAAGGAGCTTTCCGATGGCTGCGGCTTGGAGTACAACATCTTGGAGCGGGATTTTATGACCCTTACCCAGCTCTTGGAGAACTATCGCGAGCAGCTCTTTTTTGAGGACAGGGAAAGCATGACCCAGAAATATCTGGAAAAGGAACTGACCCCGAAAGCGGGAGAAAAAGCGATGGAGTTTTTGACCGAGCCGAACCTAATCCAGAACATCGACAGCCTATTGGAGCAGAGCGGCATCGTCGGGGAACAGGTCAACCGTAAACTGCTATTTGTGGTGGCTTCGAGCTTCAAGAGCGCATATCCGCTCCATGCAATGGTACAAGCAAGTTCGGCATCGGGAAAATCCCACCTCATCAATTCGGTAGCGGCTTGCATCCCGCAGGAAGACCTTTACGACAATACGAGCTTTTCGAGCAAAGCCCTCTACTACCAAAAGGACAAAGCCCTGTATCAAAAACTAATGGTGATACAAGACTTTGATGGCTTGGACGAGGAAGGTCAGTATGCTTTCAGGGAGTTGCAGAGCAACAAGAACATCATGCGCTCGACTGTAAAGAAAGACAGGATGGGAAACAGCCAATCGGTCAAGAAGGAAATAAAGGCGCATTTCTCAAGCCTTGTGGCCACGACGGATTTGGAAGTGTATCTGGATAACGTTACCCGCTCCATCATGCTGGGCGTTGACGAGAGCGAAGCCCAGACCCTTCGCATCATCAAGCGGCAAAACGAGCGGCGAGCGGGAATCATCAACACCGAGGAAGAACACGCAGCCAAGCAACTCCTTAGAAACTGTATGCGCGTTCTAAAGCCTCATACGGTCGTTAATCCCTTCGCGGATAAGTTAACCCTGCCCGTCGAAGCGAAAAGCCTTAGAAGGCTAAATGAGCAGTTTCAGGACTTTATCTGTCAGGTAACGCTGCTTCACCAGTTCCAACGCTCAAAAGACCAGCAGGGACGGCTTATTGCGACCAAAGACGATGTTAGGCTTGCCGTTGAGCTGTTCTTTACGGCCATCATCCTAAAGGTCGATGAACTGGATGGCAGTACGCGCCAGTTCTTTGACAAGCTAAAGGCGTTCATCAAAAGTCAGGAAAAAGGAAGTACCTACAAATTCACCGAGCGCGAGGTACGCATCCACATGAAGCTATCCAAGACCTCGGTCTATAAGTTCTTTAAGCTCCTGAAAGAATTGGAGTACATCCAATCGGTCGAAGGAGCGGTAAATAAGGGCTTCAAATATGTCATATCCTACTGGGATAACCTCGATAAGCTTAAGGCCAAGATTCGGGAGGATTTGAACCAGCAGCTAAAAGCACTTTGAAATCACCAGAAAGAACACGCCAGCCCAGTAAATTCAAGGCATATAACGCTGGCGATTCAAAAAACCAAAACCAAAGTAAGCACTAACCCTAAATGACGGTACGAAAATGAGCAAACAGATACAAAACCCAAACTTTGAGAGACACTTCCAGAATTACGAGAACCTCATCACGGCCAAAGGATTCAAAGGGACAGATACAACCTACACGACACCTGTAAAGGAGTTCCTCATCTGGTTGGAAAGTATCGGCATCAGCAGTATAAAGGATGTAACCAGTCCTAACTTGGTGAAATACTTTGAATACCTTATTGAAAGACCGAACCAAAAAAGAGCGGGAATACTTGCGGGCAATACCGTAAAAATGCACCTGCTTACCCTGTCGATGTTTCTGGATAACCTGCTCATGCTGGGCGAACTTCAAAAGGGTTTCAGCATCCCAAGATTTTCAGCCAGCGACAAGAACCCGCGCGAGGTCTTGACCATCGATGAAATCCGACTGCTCTACCAGTACAGCGAAAACCCTTTGGAAGAAGCCTTTTTATCGGTCGGTTACGGTTGCGGGCTTCGCCGCTCGGAGCTTCAAGACCTCAACCTTTCGGATGTGCAGCTCTCGACTGGGATGCTCGTGGTAAGGAGCGGAAAAGGAAGCAAGCGGCGTGAAGTTCCCATGAGTGATTTGGTACTCACAGCGGTAAAACGTTATGTCATTGAATACCGTCCCCAGTTTCTGGGAAAAGAACCCGAAGCGGCTTTTTTCATCAATCCAAGCGGCAAGCGCATCAGCGGGGAGAACCTCAATAAGATGCTACGGAAAATTATTGCACGGACAAGCAACGAAAGCCTCATGGATAAGGAAATAACCCTGCATTGCCTCCGCCACAGCATCGCCCATCACCTCATGGAACGTAACGCGGGACTGGATTTCATCAGGGGCTTTTTGGGACATTCCTACATCAATACGGCCTATATCTACGCCAAGAAGAACAAGCAAAGCAAAAAACTAATACAGCAAGTCACATGAGCAAGACACCGACCATAGAGCAATACCTTTTCGAGCGGATGGCCAAAGCATCGGCAGCGAACTACCTCTTTACGATAAACCATTTTCTCAAGATGCACCCGAAAGCCAAACGGTACAAGTATCTGGATTTGATGAACTGGCTGGCCGATACAAGGAAAAGATACCCGAATGTCCAGACCTCAATCCGTATGCTGTCGGCCATCAAGAAATACTACCAGTACCTCATCTGGACGGGACAACGCAATGACGACCCATGCCAGACCCTGACCGTAAAGCAAGGCGGCCAGCACAGCATCCAAGTCCAAGACCTCTTTACCTCATCGGAGTTGGAGCTACTACTGAACCGAGAGAACCGATACGCGGATTTGCTCGACCGCAACAAGGTACTCATATCGCTAATGATTTATCAGGGACTGACCAGCGATGAAGTTACACGGCTCGACGTGGATAATATTGATTTAGAAAATGAGACCGTCTATGTGAAAAGGTCGAGCAAGCTCAACCGCCGAACCCTTAAACTGAAATCAAAACAGATGCTGCTTTTCGACCGCTACATACAGCAGACCCGACCGAGGATGAAACGCTCGACGACTTCCAAGCTCATCCTGAACAAGCTGGGAAAACCGATAAGCGTTAGCGGCATCAATTCCATCTTTGACCAGTTGGCTCTTTTGTTTCCAGATAGAAACCTCAACCCCAGAACCGTCAGAATGAGCGTTATTGCGGGGTGGATAAACGAAAAGAAATTGCCGTTGGAAACGGTGCAGGAGCTTGCAGGTCATAAGTGGCCGAGCAGCACGGAAAAATACCGAAGGCCGAACGATGGAGAGCAGCGCAAGCTTATCAATCAGTTTTTTCCAATTTAGTCACCTACTTCAACCTTATCGTAAAGAGCAAGGAACTCATTTACCAGTCCTTTGATAATCCCTCTTGAGTCTTCCAAAGTCCTCGATAACGTTTTGTCTCACTATCGTAGTCGTGTTGTAACTCGCCTGAAACATCAGACCTAAAATTCTTCATCTTGTGAATGATGAAGTATAAGCCAGTTGTATCTTCGTTGCTTTCACCTTGCCATTTCTCGGCGAGGTTTATGGCTTTATCGGCAAGTCTTTCCAAAAGCCTAACAGTAGGTTGTTTTGCGTTAAACTCGTCTTTTGTATCTTGATAAAATTGTCGAATTTCGCTGCGGGGATTACTTTGACTTTTCATGGCTTGTATAGATAATTGATTATAGTTATTACAAACTTAATCAATTTTTGCTATTTTTGAAAAGTGAGTTTTCCACGTTCTTTGAGAAGTTTTCAGCGCGTATAAGTATAAGTACAACGGAAAAGAATGGCAGGATGAATTAGGGCTTAACTTTTACGATTATGGGGCTAGGAATTATGACCCTGCTTTAGGAAGATGGATGAATATTGATAATTTAGCCGAAAAATTTTATCCAGTCTCTCCATATATTTATGCTATAAACAATCCCATCTATTTCATAGATCCTGATGGTAACGACATAAAAATTGGAGAAAACACGTATTCATATCAGAAAAACAGAGATTACTCCAAATATTCTGAAGGTTTTGAGAGGGATGCTTACATGGCACTAGATTATCTTTATAGCTCTGGAGCTATGAGTGTTATATTTGGAGAAGGTAAAGATGCAAAGACAGTTAACATTTTAGACTCTCTCATCAACGATAAGGAAAATACTATAACAATAGAAAAAGGAACTAACAAAACCCCACATACTTTTTTAAGTGATAAGGAAAACAAAAATAATGGTAAAATTTTGTTTAGGGGAGACTTAGGGACATTTTTCGTCAAAGATTTATCAAAGTCTTTTACAAGAGATAATATTGGTACAAATTCTCCTGCCGGAAATTTAGCCCATGAGCTTTTCCACGGATACAATAAATTTAATGATCCAAATTTTCAGAACAGGAGAGATGACAATTCAACTGCTAAAACCTTGTTTTACAGAGATGGGGGACAAACTGATGATGTTAGCTATCCCAATATGGAAGAACAGTATAACACCACAATGACCAATCAAGTCTTAACTAAACTGAGAGAAGACACAAGAACCAATTATATGGCAAATCCTATACCAACCCAAAGCCCAACCTCGAGTAGTCCTCGAAATTAACATAATATGAAAATGAAGTATATATTAATAACATGCCTGACAATTTTATTGTCATCATGTGCAAGCACAGTTCAGATAATAGAATGTGAACCAGATTATGGAAATCATCCTTCAAGTCTCGATTTATCTCCCTTTAGAAATAAAGCTGATACACAGATTAAAAAAATTAAAAATCAAGAGATTACAGATGAACTTTTCAAAATAAAAAACATGAAAGGAAAAGAGAATTTAATGCCAAGTGCTGCGTTGTATTATGCATTCATTGTAAATAAGGATACAATTTATGCAAATAACAATTTAAATTATTGGTATTATAATGGTTCCGTGAGAATGTACTCATCTCCTATTATCAACAAGAATAGAATATAAATTAATGTTTTCGATAGTTTTGGTAAAGTAATACCAAAACTTAGGACACGGAAACTGTAAAAGTGAATTCTCCAACTTCTCTATTAGGGTATGAATTGTACATGCGTTTGGATGGAAAAATGATCAATTAGATGAGTCGAAAGAGAAAAAAAAATTAATAAGCTTATGCCTATGCTTACAACACGTGCTTTATATACTCAATAGGTACAGCTATTTTTTATTTTCATTGCTTTCTGGTTTTATATAATGTATGTTAATGAACGTGAGTTTACAATTTTCAATGTGATATTAAATTTGATTATTGTGCTAATATTTTACTTAATTTTCGACGGATTAATAAAACGAAAGTAAATTGAAATCGGTAATGTATCATATGTATCAATACTCTTGTTTTAGAATTAATTTAATTTAAAAATCAATAATTTATAATTTTACAACTAAAAAAATCAAACAGCCTTCGGGTTGTTTTTTTATGATATAAATGGTTTAAATCGAAGAAAATGGTTTTAAACCAAAACAAGGCCATCACCGACATACGCTACAACCACCTGAACCTCCCCTCAAGGGTATTTTTCGGTTCG
>NZ_JBGCCI010000015.1:0-57270 GCF_041262125.1 Flavobacterium sp. 28YEA47A | reverse complement strand
GATTTCGGATTTCGGATTTCGGATTTCGGATTTCGGATTTCGGATTTCGGATTTCGGATTTCGGATTTCGGATTTCGGATTTCGGATTTCGGATTTCGGATTAAGAAGGTTAAACATCGGGTTTGCTTTCTAAAATCTGAAATCCAAAATCAAAAATTCCATTTTCTTCACATATTGTACAATAATAAGAATTGTCAGTCAGTTTGCCTTCTAAAATCTAAAATCTAAAATCTAAAATCTAAAATCTAAAATCTAAAATCTAAAATCTAAAATTCCAAAAAGTTATACCTTCTTTACGTATTGTGTAATAATAACAATCGTTTGTCCGTCCACTTTTCCTTCAATGTATTCTGCGTTTTCGTGGTCAAGACGGATGTTTCGGACAGCAGTTCCTTGTTTAGCAACCATACTGGAGCCTTTTACTTTTAAGTCTTTAATCAAAACGACCGAATCTCCTGTCTGTAAAGTTACTCCATTGCTGTCTTTGTGAACGATTTTGTTTTCGTCGTCGTCGCCTTCTCCGGTTGCTTTAGCCCAGGCTAAATCGTCTTCTTCCAGATACATTTGTTCTAAAAGTTCCTGTTTGCCCAAACGGCTCAACATTCTCCAGGATACAATCTGAACAGGCAAGTGCTCGCTCCACATGCTTTCGTTAAGACATCTCCAAAGATTTGGATCGGTTGTTTCCGGATTTTCAATCTGATCAATACAGATGGCACTGGCTAGGATGCTTTCCTCGATGCCTCCTTTTCGGGTTGGAAGTATTTGGTATACTTTTAGGTTTTCTGTGGCTCCTGAAAGTTCGCATTTTCCGCCACTACGTTTCATTAAATCTCTTTCTAAACTCATTTTTAATGGATTTTATTTTTGGCGAAAATACAGTTAATTAAAATAAATTTGAAATATATCACAGATTAAAATAATCCTAATTGTCAAAAATGGGTGAGAATCCGTTAATCTGTGGCGAAAATAATAAGCCACAGATTATAATGATTAAAAAGATTCAGATGATATAAAATCCGTGAAAATCTGCGTAATCAGCGACAAAAACAATCAGTGAAGTTTTATTTTACCCTAACAGAATCCGGAACTAATAATTCGTATTCTCCGCCGTTTCGAATAACATCTCTCACAATGCTCGAACTGATATAAGAAGTATTGGCAGCTGTAAGTAAAAAGACGGTTTCGATTTTTGAAAGTTTACGATTAGTATGTGCAATTGCTTTTTCAAATTCAAAATCGGCAGGGTTTCTCAATCCTCTCAAGATGAATTTTGCATTTACTTTTTTACAAAAATCTATTGTCAGACCTTCATAGGTAGCAACCAAAACAGTAGGATGGTTTTCAAAGCATTCTTCTATGAAACGTTTTCTTTCATCTAAAGAAAACATATATTTTTTATCAGCATTGACACCAATAGCAACTATAATTTTATCAAAAAGCGGAATACTTCTCTTGATAATGTCATAATGCCCCAAAGTTATAGGGTCAAATGATCCCGGAAATACGGCTATTTTCTCCATAATAGTTTTCTTTTTAAAGCCAGTTCAATTTCATTGTCTAACAGATCAGAAAAAGCAATTTTTGCATAGGCCGCCTGTTGCGGGAAAATACTTTGCCCGGATAATCCCGGATTGGTATTCATTTCAATAAAGTGTGGTACATCGTCCATTACAATAAAATCGGTTCTGGAAAAACCAGACATACCAAGTGCCTGATATACTTTTGCAGCTGTTTCCCTTACTTTTTGCTCCACTTCAGCAGATAATCTTGCCGGAGTAATTTCATCTGATTTGCCTAAATATTTTGCTTCGTAATCGAAAAAGTCATTATGAGGAACAATTTCGGTCAAACCTAAAACTTTTGTCTCCCCTTTATAGTTGATGACGCCAACAGACACTTCGGTTCCTTTTAAAAACGATTCGATTAATATGTCGCTGTCTTCTGCAAAAGCAAAGTCCAGAGCTTTGTCGAATTCTGAAAGGTCATTTACTTTAGAAACACCAAGGCTGCTTCCGGATTGGTTTGGTTTTACAAAAAATGGCAAGCCAAGTTCGGTTTTGATTTCTTCGGCATTAATAGTGTCTCCTTTAGAGAGGTATATGGATTTTGCCTTCGGGATGTTAAACTTTGAAAGCACAGATAAAGTGTCTCTTTTATTGAATGTTAGGGCAGACTGATAGAAATTGCATCCGGAATACGGAATCTCCAAAAGTTCCCAATAGGCTTGCATATGGCCGTCTTCGCCAGGCGTTCCGTGGATGGTGTTGACTATGACATCAAATTTTGTCTTTGTTCCATTTTGGGTAAAAGTAAAATCAGATTTGTCAATCGGGAATTTTTCTTCTCCTACTATTACGTTCCATCCATCCAATAAAACATGAACTTCAAACGTTTTGTATTTATTCTTGTCGAGATTATTAAGGATTAGCTGACCACTACGGAGCGATATAACTGATTCGTCAGAATATCCACCCATTACAACGGCTATGTTCATGTAAGATTTTGGATTTTAGATTTTAGACTTGTTTGTTGTCAAAAAATTAGGTCTGGAAGCTTAAAAAGTGCCAAAACCTCTCACAAAAATATCACTAATTATTGAAACTAAAAACCTTTAGTATTTTTATATCTTTGCACGAAATGTAATTTTTATGACCTTAGGAAAATATCTTACCAGCAAATCTTTTTTCAAGCAGCTTTTATTGGCTTTTGGGATTATAGTCGTATTGGCTTTTCTAATCCTGCAATGGCTGAGCTACGCTACTGACCATGGAACCGAAATCACAGTTCCGGATTTGAGAAAACTGACAGAACAGCAAGCAGAAGAGAAACTTAATGAACTTGATTTAGGATATGTTTTGCTGGATACGGTAGATTATAATAAAGATTTTCCAAAATATACGGTAGTACAGCAAGATCCATTGCCAGGTGCAAAAGTAAAAGAAGGTAGAAAAATCTATATAAAAGTGAATTCTGCTGATTTTGGAATGGTTACCATTCCGGATCTGATTGAAAAAACATTACGTCAGGCAGAACCGTCTCTTGTGGCATTAGGTCTTGAGATTGGGAAAAAAACATACAAGCCTTATTTGGGTAAGGATATGGTTTTGGAAATGTATGCTGATGGCAAGAAATTAAAGCCTGGCGACAAAGTGAAAAAAGCATCCAAAATTGATTTGGTTTTGGGTGATGGAAAAGTAGGATTTGAAGAAGAAACAGATTCGATTAAAAATACTGATACAGGAACGACAGAATGATAGATAATCCGATTGCAGACGAGGCGTTAGATGACGAATTGTTTGAGCATTACAGATTTGAGGCATCAAAAGGGCAGTCGCCTTTGCGAGTAGATAAATTTTTGATGAATCTTGTTGAAAATGCGACAAGAAATAAAATACAGCAGGCTGCTACGGCAGGCAATATTTATGTAAACGATGTTCCGGTAAAATCCAATTATAAAGTAAAAGCTTTAGATGTTGTAAGGGTTTTGCTGTCGCACCCACCTTTTGAAAATCTTATACTTCCTGAAAATATTCCGCTTGATATTGTTTATGAAGACGATGCTCTGTTGGTAATCAATAAACCTGCGGGTTTGGTTGTACATCCGGGACATGGAAATTATACAGGAACCCTGGTAAATGCTTTGGCTTATCATTTTGAGAACCTGCCACTAAACAGTAGCGAGCGCCCGGGATTGGTTCACAGAATTGATAAAGATACTTCCGGACTTTTGGTTGTTGCCAAAACAGAACAGGCAATGGCTTTCCTGGCGAAACAGTTTGAGGAAAAAACTTCAGAAAGGGAATATGTTGCTCTGGTTTGGGGAAATGTGGCTGAAGATGAAGGTACGGTTACCGGAGATATTGCAAGACATGCTAAAGATAGGATGCAGATGGCTGTTGTTCCGGATGGAGAAGGGAAGCACGCTGTGACGCATTATAAAGTTTTGGAACGTTTTGGTTATGTAACTTTGGTTTCCTGTAAGTTGGAAACCGGAAGAACACACCAGATTCGTGTCCACATGAAACATATAGGGCATACGCTTTTTAATGACGAGCGTTATGGCGGTAATCTGATATTAAAAGGAACTACATTCACAAAATACAAGCAGTTTATAGACAACTGTTTTAAAATATTACCGAGACAGGCGCTACATGCAAAAACATTAGGTTTTATGCATCCAACGACAAAAGAATTTATGAGCTTTGATACAGAACTTCCGGAAGATATGAAAGAATGTATCGCAAAATGGCGGGTCTATTCTAATTCGCACACTGTCGAGGAAGAAGATTAAAAAAGAGAGCAACGTTTTAGCGTTGCTTTTTTATTTCTGGTAAAGCCTGAATAATTCTCTTACGAACTTTGCGGCTCTGCGTCTTTGCGTGAAAATATTGCTCGCAAAGACGCAGAGCTGCAAAGTATATGAAGGCTTATCAAGAACTATTTTTAGTGTATGGTTTTGGTAATCAATAAAATTAATCTTAAAAAGATGATTTATATGCTTAAATATTAGTAATTTAGATAGGTAATTCTAAATTATTCCGTCATGGAAACGATAAAAATTAAAAAACTGAATAAATGGGCCAATTCCCATACTTCTTATCCGATTGACATTTTAAGGATTGCTTTGGGAGTATTTCTGTTCCTCAAAGGCGTATCATTCATCAAAGATAGCCACAGGCTTATTGATTTGCTTGCTCCTTTGGGAAATTTTGATGGAGGTATGCTTGTCTATCATTATGTTGCTGCTGCCCATATCATGGGAGGTGTCATGATTGTATTTGGGCTCCTGACGCGATGGGCTATCTGGGCACAGTTACCCATATTAATCGGAGCAGTATTAATTAATTTTGTGGGACCATTAGTCATGACGAATCTGATAATATCACTCGTAACACTTATTGTTTGTGTATTTTTCTTGATGTATGGTGGTGGAAAGCACTCGCTGGATTACTATTTTAAGATGCAGAAATAAAGAAATAATAAACTTAAATTTAAGAAAAGAGCCGCTAATCAGTCGGCTCTTTTTTTGATTGGTGGATTATTTAATCATCTCTTAAGTTAAAGTTAGCATAGCAGCCGATAAAATGTCGTATCTTGTAGATGTGAAAAACACACACAACTAACCTTGAAATTGCTATAAAATGGAAACGAAAATTACTTTTGGAATGGCGGAAAGAAACCTATTCCAAAAACCAAGTTTTACTGAGGAGCTAATCAGTAAGAAGGAGGAACTTAAAAAAAAGATGAAGGATAAGAATTTGCAATTGAGGAATCTCTTAAAAACGAATTTTGAGCTTTTGAAAAATAACGACATCAATATGATGCTGTTTTAGCGATACATATGGCGAAAAGAAAAACCCTTACATGAGATGAGAAAAAAGAACCCTGCTAAAAGCAGGGTTCTTTTTTTATGCGGTAGTATATTTTTCAGGTTTTTGATTGCGTTTTAGAATTAAAGCACTAATTAAAGTGACAATTAGTCCTATGGGAAGCACTTCTGCATAGGTTAGGACAATTACCATAATTGGATTTTTATACCATTCTTTATAAGTTTCCATTTCGCTAGTCTGAGCTTGTATTTCTGCTACAGTAGCACCACTTTCAGCAGCTTGCTTAAGAACATGGGCTGTATATTTCTCCATAAAATCAGGAATAAAGAAATAATATTCAATAAGCCATACTGCCACATATGCCGTTGATGCTATAAGCGTAATGAGTAATCCTATTTTAAAGGCTTTTCCAAAAGTAATTGTTCCTGAGTTGTGTTTGTCGCGATAACTTTTGATACCTACAAATACAAAAGAAAAAGCAAGCAGCATTCCCAGATATCCGAGAACCATACTGCCTTCAAAATTTGGATTTTTATAGCATAGTAGGGAAGAAACTACCATCATTGCCGTAATTATAAATCCGGCAATAAGTCCATTGATTAAAATCGTTTTTTTCATCTTTTTAAATTTTTTAGTTGATTTTCAATGATGCAAAATTGAATGTTTTTAGATGGACAAAAGTCATACTTAAGGATGATTTTGCACTAGTATAGCCAGTTTACAACTTAAGTAGTTACTTAAGGGATCAGTTTCAGGCGTTTTGCTTTTTCGACAGCCTGTGTCCTGCGATTGACATCAAGTTTTTCAAAAAGTTTTGAAGAATGTGATTTGATAGTGGGCAATGAAACAAAAAGTTGTGATGCGATTTCCTGATTGCTGCAACCTTGTGCAATCAGTTCAAGGACTTCCATTTCGCGTTTGCTCAGATTTAATTTTTCAAGCTGGTTTCTGTCCTGTATGAATTCAGCATCGTTGATATAGATTTCTTTTTCGACTATTATCGTTTCCTTTTTTGGTTTTGTGAGTTTTAGGGCAAGCCAAATTCCAAGTGCAGTAAATACTACAGCAATGGAACCGATGTATATTTCCAGGGCATGATCAATGACAATAAGTCGGAATTCCAGCCATTTCATTAAAAACAGTAACACGGCAAGTGAAAAGCCATATAAAATCGTAGACTTATATTTCTGGAAAAACTCCCGCATAAATGATTTTTATATCCAAAGATAGAAAATGTATCCTTAAAATGTTTCTCATAATTTCTATGTTGAGAGTGGAATTTGGGAAATAATAAAAATAAAAAACCGCTTCTTTTTAGGAAACGGTTTAGAATGAATTGTATTCTTTATTGCTTATACTAACTTAGCATTCAGAATGATTTCAGCATTCAGTAGTTGCGATACCGGACAGTTTTCTTTTGCATTCTTGGCAGCTTCCTGAAACTGTTCTTCCGAAATATTGCTTACTGTTGCTGTAAGATCTAAAGTTATGGTGGTTATCTTTCCGTCTTCGAAAGTTACTTTAGCGACCGTATCCAGATTTTCAGGTGTAAATCCAAGTTCTGATAATACAAAGCTAAGTTTCATTGTAAAACAGCCGGCATGTGCCGCTCCTATCAATTCTTCCGGATTGGTACCAACTCCATCTGCAAAACGGGTTTTAAATGATAATTGTGCTTTATCTAAAGTAGTGCTTTGTGTAGAAATGGTTCCTTTTCCTTCCATTCCTGTTCCTTGCCAATTGGCACTAGCGTTTCTGGTAAATTTCATCTGTGTTATTTTAGGTTGGTTAATAAGCATAAAGTTAGAGAAAAATAAAACTCCAAAGCCCTAGGCTATGTTATGATTTTCTAAAGCCATGAGTATTTCATTGGTAAGAAGTCCGCTTCCGCCACCATAATGCTGTACAACCGTACAATTTGGATTTGTGTTTTTGAAAAAAATACGCAGTTTTTCTTCGCTTTCCGATTCGATGCCACATCCCAATAAGACAATATGGAAATGGATACGCTCAAACAATTCCATGGCACTCTCATCCGTTTCTGCTCCGGTACCAAACCAATCTTCATTGTTGTTGATGAGCCTTACGACAGTTTCTAGTATTTCCGGATGCCTTCCTATGTATAAGATATTTTTCATGACTTAGCTAAAAAAGCAAGCCTTTCAATAAAGAGAGGCTTGCTGATAATTATTGTTTGATAAACTGAAGTTCGATTTGAAGTTTTACTTCTTCACCAACCAAAACACCTCCGGTTTCTAAAGCAGAATTCCAATTTAGTCCCCAGTCTTTTCGGTTAATTTTTCCGGATAGGGATAATCCTGTTTTGGTATTTCCCCAAGGATCTTTTGCCAATCCTCCAAATTCAGCGTCTAATGTTACAGGTTTTGTTATACCGTGCAATGTCAGGTCGCCTGTCAATTTATATTCTCCTTCGTTTAGTTTCTTAAATGAGGTAGATTTGAAATTGATTTTTGGAAATTGAGATGCGTCAAAAAAGTCGGCGCTTAGCAAATGCGAATCACGGTCTTTATTTCCTGTAGAAATTGAATCGATGTCTCCTGAAAATTCAAATTGTGCAGTTTCGAAATTGTCGCCATCGGTTTCGATTGAAGCGTCAAATTTTTCAAAATTTCCAGATACGTTGGTAAACATCATGTGTTTTACTTTGAATCCAATTTCTGAGTGGGCCGGGTCTATTGACCATTTTGTTGTTGTCATAATTTTGTTTTTTAATAGTTGTTTAAATTTAATGAATTATAATACCATTGGGACTTCCATTAATAAGATTTCTGCATTTTCTGATAATGATTCCAGATTTATTGCCGAAGTGCTCCAGATTCCCAATCCGTCTCTTTCGTTTAGGCTGATAGTTCCAATATTGAAATCGCCTTTGATGACAAAGGCATAAATTCCGTTACCTTCTTTTTTCAGCTTGTATTCTGTTGTAAAGCCTTTATCGAATTTGCCTAAATGGAACCAGGCATCCTGATGAATCCAGACTCCGGCATCATCCGGATTTGGCGACAATATTTGTTGCAGCTTGTTGTGGCGGTCGTTTTCATCTAAAGAAATCTGGTCGTATCTTGGAGTTACGTTTTTCTTATTCGGATATACCCAGATTTGAAGGAATTTGGTCAGCCTGTCTTTATTTTTGTTGAATTCGCTGTGATATATTCCGGTTCCGGCACTCATAACCTGGATGTCGCCTTTTTTGATTACGGCAGTATTGCCCATGCTGTCCTGATGTTCCAAATCGCCTTCCAACGGAATTGAAATGATTTCCATATTGTCATGCGGATGTTTTCCAAAACCCATTCCGGCATCTACCCGGTCGTCATTCAAGACTCTTAATACACCAAAATGCATTCTGTCCGGATTATGGTAATTCGCAAAACTAAAAGTATGATGAGAATCCAACCAGCCGTGATTGGCATGTCCGCGGGTAGCTGCTTTGTGTAATACCGTATTTTCCATAACGAAAGACTCCGGATTTGGGAGATGGTTGAATCCCAGTGGTTCCAATTCCTTGATTTCGTCAATGTCATTTTTAATTACATCACCAACGGCAGCAGAAGTGATAAACATTCCAGTGCCCATTAATCCTTTTTTTATAAAATCTTTACGTTCCATGATCAATGCTTTTTAATTACATGACAAATTTCCGATAGAAAATTTTGCTGGGCATTGAACTAGGACAAGAAAAACAGTGGAGAGTGGATAGGCTTTAGTGGATAGTTTTTAGTGGATAGTTTTTAGTGGATAAGGGATAGTGGGTAGTCTTTAGTGGGGAGTTATGTAAGTATCAGATTTTGGATTTCTGATTATGTGTTGTCCGAATAGGAGACTATCAAAATTGCAATATGTGTTTATAGCAAACAAACTCTTGTTCGTTCAGCTATCAAAAATCTTAAATCAAAAATCCGAAATCTGAAATCTCAAATTCCAAATGATCTACCCGCAGTTTCCCAACTAAAGACTATCCACTAAAAACTATCCACTATCAACTATCCACTATCAACTATCCACTATTGTTTAGCTATTCTCGCTCTGACTTTACTCAAAAATTCAGGCGAAATTCCTAAATAAGAGGCGATATAATGTTGCGGGACGCGTTGTGGGATGGTAGGATACAGTTCCAGAAATTCAAGATATTTTTCTGTTGCGGTTTGGGAAATCGTATGGAACAGCCTGTTTTGGGTTACGGCAAGATTTCTTTGCATCAATATTCGGAATGCTCTTTCAAAGCGTGGTGCTTTTGCAAAGAGTTCTTCTTTGGATTCAGGTGTAAACATCAAAAACTCACAGTCTTCAAGGGTTTCGATATATACCTGGCTGGGTTTTGTTTCATAAATACTAAAAGAAATGTCACTGACCCATGCATTTTCGATAGCAAACTGCAATATGACTTCAAAGCCGTTCGCATCGATATAATATTTCCTTACGCAGCCTTTGATTACAAAGGCCTCAAAATTGCACATTTCTCCTTCATGGAGCATAATGGTCTTTTTAGGTACTTTTTTGTGTTCGAGAAAAGAGTTAAATGTAGCGAGTTCTTCTTCCGAAAAAGAAACATAACGACTTATGTTATTGTTGATTTGCGAATACAAGGCGTAAGGATTTTGAGGTTTTAGACAAATATACTAAAAAGAGGCTAATTGATTTGGAGTTGGGAAAATGAAGATTGGGCATAAAAAATGCCAATAGCTCTAAAATAGCTGTTATTGATTTCGTATTTTTGAAATCAAATATCAGAAAATGAAAATTGTTATTTCTCCAGCCAAATCATTAGATTTTGAAACCACAGTGCCAACAGACCGACATACAGAATCGGTTTTTCTAAAAGAATCCAATACCGTACACAAAGTATTGAAGAAACTGAAGCCTAAAAAACTTTCTGAGTTGATGGATATTTCAGAAAAGTTGGCCGATTTGAACTGGCATAGAAATCAGGAGTGGGCAATTCCATTTACGTTGGAAAACTCACGCCAGGCTGTGTATGCTTTTAATGGTGACGTATATATAGGTTTGGATACATATTCTTTGCCTTTGGAGAAATTAGACGATTTGCAGGACAAACTCCGAATTTTATCGGGATTATATGGCTTATTGAAACCTCTTGATTTAATCCAGCCTTATCGCTTGGAAATGGGGACGAAACTTCCTATTGGAAAAAACAAAAATCTATACGAATTCTGGAAAAAGAAAATCACCAAATCACTGAATGACGAATTGAAAAAAGGCGAACTGTTTGTTAATCTTGCCAGTAACGAATATTTTGATTCTGTAGATGTAAAAACGCTAAAAGTTCCTGTAATCACTCCGGAATTTAAAGACTATAAAGATGGTAAACTAAAAATGATCAGCTTTTTTGCTAAAAAGGCGAGAGGCATGATGGTACGTTATATTATCGATACCAATGCCGAAACGATAGAAGATTTAAAAGGGTTTAACTACGAAGGATATCAATTTGATGCCAACCTGTCAAAAGGGAATAAGCTGGTTTTTACCCGATAAAGTTTTGTAAAGGTACTAAGATGCTAAGGTTCTAAGTTCAATAGATTTCTAAATCCAGGGAATTATTCTAATCTGTAGCTAAAATCAGAAATCAAAAATCTCAAATCAAAGATGCTAAGGTTCTGAGGCGCTAAGTTTATGCCTTTTGTATATATGAGAGTAAGTTATTGAAAGTGAATTTTTTGTATATGTCTTATTTGGTGTAAAGCTTCATAATAGCGACTTACCACTATCTACTTACCATTATCAACTATCAACTATAGAGGTGCTAAGTTTATGCCTTTTGTATATAAGAGAGTAAGTTATTGAAAGTGAATTTTTGTATATGTCTTATTTGGTGTAAAGTTTCATAATAGCGACTTACCACTATCTACTTACCATTATCAACTATAGAGGCGCTAAGTTTATGCTTTTTGTATATAAGAGAGTAAGTTGTTGAAAGTGAATTCTTTGCATGTGTTTTATTTGGTGTAAAGTTTCATAATAGCGACTTACCACTATCTACTTACCATTATCAACTATAGAGGTGCTAAGTTTAATAGGCCCTTGAATCTGTGTAATCATTCTAATCTTAGCTAAAATCAAAAATCTAAAATCAGAAATCCAAAATCTAAAGGGTATTATGATTCTACAAACTCGTTGAATTCGCGAATGGCTTCACGGGTTGTTTTGCGCTGATTTCTTGAAAGTTCAGCTACGGCACTGACGCTTTTTTTGGCACATTTTTTTATCTGGACTATTTTTTGGGAAAGTTCCTCAAGCTTTTCAGATTCCTCGAAAGAAATTTTAGCCTTGATGGATTCGATGAGGCTTATGAATTCCGGAATTGCAAACCTATTTTCAGAATAACTCTCCTGAAGTTCTTCTAAAAGCTCATCAGTGTCCTTGTTGATATCTGTCAGGTATTCTACGCTTTTTTTGCTGAATTCCTTAAATATTTTCTTTTCTTTCTTTCCGAATAGTCCCATGGTAATTATTTTTGAATTAATGCAACTATCTTAAATTCAATCAAATATATGAAATAAAAAGATTCGTTGCTTTCCTGAAGGCTTTTATTTTGATGCCGGGACTAAAGTAGGCGGAAAATTACGGAAGCAAATTAAGCCGATATTAAATAAACGCTAATTAAAAAACAGAAAGCTCCGGGATTCCCGAAGCTTTCTTAAATAATAACCTTGAAAAATATTAATGCATGGCATCTGCCGGATTAATCTTGTTTTTGCCTTTTTTGATAAGCAGGATAATCGGGATACAGCATAAGAACATGATACCGAGATACAGAAAGATGTCCATATATGACAAGACAGTTGCCTGTTTCATGACAGAAACGTCCAAAACCTGATAGGCTTTGTTGAGTGCTTCGCTGGCACTGAAGCCTTTTGCCATAAATCCTTGTTGTAGTTGCTGAACCCTGTTTTGCACTTCCAGTTTATCTGCGCTGAGGTGAGAAACTAAATCTACACGATGGTTCTGGCTGAATCTTGTAATAAACGTAGTAATAATTGCAATACCGAAAGATCCGCCCAATTGTCTCATCATTCCTGTAAAAGCGGCACCTTCACCAATCTGTTTTCCTTTTAAAGTCGATAAGGCTAATGTGGTAATAGGAACGAATAATAAGCCCAGTCCGATTCCTCTCAAAATCAACGGCCAGAACATATGTTCAGCACCTGTATCGGGCGTAATGACATTATGCATCCAGAACGTAAAGAAAAAGAATATTAGAAATCCTACGCCAACCATATAACCTTGCGGTACGCCTTTTTGGATCAGGTTACCCACAATAGGCATCATAAATGCTGTTGTGATTGATCCCGGAATTAACAACAATCCTGCATCTAGGGCTGTCCAACCTAAAACGGATTGGGTATAGATAGGCAAGATAAGTGTTGAACCATATAATCCGAATCCGAGGATAAAACACATTACGGTTCCTATCCTAAGGTTTCCGTCTTTTAATACGCTGAGGTTTACAATCGGATATTTATAGGTGAGTTCCCGCCAAATAAACAATATCAATCCTACAACGCTCACAATACTTAGTGTGGTAATCATTTTATCATCAAACCAATCGTCCTGTTGTCCGTGTTCTAAAACAAATTGCAATGAGCCAATAAACATGGCGAGCAATAGGATTCCCCACCAGTCAACCTGGCTTGCTTTCAGTTTTTCGCCATATTTAGGACTCTTGATATAGGATAAAGTCAATATGGTGGCGATAATCCCTAAAGGAATATTGATGTAAAATATATAAGGCCATGAATAATTTTCTACGATATAACCTCCTAGTGGCGGCCCTAGCGTTGGTCCAACGATTACACCTAAGCCGTAAATTGCCTGTGCCATTCCTCGTTTTGCAACGGGATAACTTTCTGTAATGATTGTCTGTGCGGTTACCAATAACGCTCCTCCACCAAGTCCCTGGACAAAACGAAAGACGACCAGTTCCCATATATTAGTTGCGTTACCGCATAGGAATGATGAAACGGTAAATATGATGATGGATACGGCAAAATAGTTTCTTCTGCCGAATTGTTGTGACAGCCAGCTGGTCATCGGGATTACGATAACGTTGGCAATAGCATAAGCGGTAATGACCCAGGCAACGTCGGTCAGGGTAGCACCAAGACTTCCTCGCATATCAGTCAAGGCCACGTTCACGATGGTCGTATCTACAATTTCCAGCAAAGCACAAAGTACCGCGGTAATCGTAATGATAACCCTCCTGAAGCCGTATTCAACTAAGCTGTCTTCTCCTGAAGTTGCTTCCATTATTTAAGATTTTATATTGATGATTTCAGAAATTGGATTTCAATCCTGAAATCATCAATAGGTAAGAGGTTTATTTTAAATGCACATCAACGTCAACGTTCATACCCGGACGCAGATTTTTCACCTTATCAGAAGCATTTTCCGGATCAAGAGTGATTTTAACAGGAAGCCTTTGTACGGTTTTTACGAAGTTTCCGGTTGCGTTGTCTGGTGGTAATAGTGAAAAACGGGCTCCTGTTGCAGGAGAAAATGAGGTAATGGTACCTTTGAATTCATAATCAGGGTAGGCGTCAACACGAATGCTTACTTTTTGCCCGATTACCATTTTGCTTAATTGTGTTTCTTTAAAGTTGGCGATAACCCAGGCTTCGTTGTTGTTGATAATGTAAAACAGCGATTGTCCTGGTTGTACAAACTGTCCCGGCTGTATGTTTATTTTAGAAACCTGCCCGTCTATAGAAGCAGTAACTATTGTATAATTCAGGTTAAGTTTAGCCGCGTCAAGCACTGCTTGTGCTTTTTTGATATTGGCAGCAGCAATTTCAGCCTGCTTGTTACTTACATTAGAACGTGAAGCCGCCACCGATTTTTGGTAAGTGCTCGCTCTTTGTTGTTGTTGCAGGATTTTCAATTCGCTTTCTGCTTCCAGTTTCGCTGCTTCGGCCTGTTCGAATTGCTGTTTTGTGATAGATTTGTTTTTATAAAGATTTTGATAACGAACAAAATCGTTAGTGGCTCTCGTTAATCTGATTTTGGCAGTTTCGATATTACCACCGGCAGAAGAAATGTTTGCTTCTGATATTGAAACGCTTGCCAAAGCACCACCTATGTCTGCTTTTGATGCTTCAAGATTGCCCTGTGCTGCAACTAAAGCCGCATTGGCTTCCTCTACTTTAACCAGATAGTCTTTATTGTCGATTACAAAAAGCGTATCGCCTTTTTTCACGAAGTCGTTGTCTTTGACGTATACTTTTGTCACATAACCAGAAACACGAGGAATGATTGGGTTCATATTTTTCTCGATCTGAGCATCGTCTGTCGTTTCATGCGAAAGCGAGTGGACGTATTTGTAGATTCCATAGGTTGCGCCAATTGCCACGAGCGCAATAAGTATGTAGGTAAACTTTTTATTTGTTTTTTTCTTTTCCATCGTGAAAGAATTTAGTTTTTAGTGATGTTGAATGAATCGGTTAGTTTGCCGGAAACATTTAGCAGCTCATAATAGCTTTGTGCGATATCTGCCTTCGAAAATGCTTCGTTTAGTTTTGCCTGAAGTTCCTGTACGTCGGCTTCTAATAAGTCGTTGGTGTCTGAAAGTCCGTTATCGTATTTGTCTTTTACGATTCTGAAATTTTCTGAGGCCTGTACGATAGCTTCCTGATAAACTTTGTATTGTTTTAAAGAAAGTGCATAATTTTCCTGTGCTTCATGTACTTCTACCTTGATGCGATCTGTCAGGATATCGGTAGATTGTTTGGTTTCTGAAGCCTGGCTTTTTGCCAACTTGACATCTTTCCCATTTTTAAAGATAGAAGAGAGGTCATACGAAACGCCTACACCAAAATTGATGGCATTGGTTACTTCCAATACATTTTTAAGGTCAAAAGCTACATAACCGCCAAGTAGCGATACCGATGGATAATAATTTCCTTCTGCCGCCTTGATGTTGGCCTCAGAAGCTTTTTGCATCCATTGTAAGGCTCCCAAATCGCTTCTGCTAGATAATGCGTCATTTTCGTTTAAAGTAGCCTCAGAGAAGCCTAATTTAGAGAAAACGGCTTCATCTGGCATAATTTGGGTTCCTTCCGGGAGCTTAAGTAGGTTTACCAGCTGATAATTTATTGTAGTGACATTCTTTTTGGCATCTTCGAGCGATAATTCTACATTAGAAGATTGCAGTTGTGATTTCAGAAGGTCGTTTCTCGCAATCAGCCCGTTTTCTTCCATTGCCGTAAAATCTTTTACACGCTGCTGGGAGCTTTTTAGGTTTTCCTGAATTAGTTTTACAGATTGTTGCGCTTTGTAGAGGTTCACATACAAGATGATAGTGTTCATTGCCAATTGTTCTTTGGTGTTTTTGGCATTGAGCAGTTCCGCCTGGTATCTGTTCTCAGAGGCTTTTACGCTGTTTTTTAATTTGAATCCGGAAAAAAGCGGCATTGAAAGACTGGCCTGTCCCAAAATCAGCTGATTTACTTTAGGCGATGAAGTAGCTCCGCCTTCGCCAGGCTCTGAGCTTCCCATTGAAATCTTTGAGTTGATGTTGGCCTCGGTCAGTCGTTGGTACTGGCCGGAAATTTTCAGGCTAGGGTAGCGATTGTTTTTTACGGTTTCTAACTCGTACTTCGAAGTTTGGGCTTTGGTGTCTGCCAATCCAGCTTCATTGCTTTGTGTGACGGCCAAGCTAATGGCGTCATTGAGTGTCAGGGGCTTTTTTTCCTGGGCAGCGACTTCTGCAAATCCCAAAACCAAAAGCATTCCTAACAACAGTGGATTAGTTTTCATAAACTAAAAAGGCTTTAATTGTTTGCTTAATGTGATTAATTATTTCTGTTTTGATAAAATGGTCATAAGCTTCATCGGTTTTAAGATCGAAGAGTTCTTCATAATAAGGCCTGTTGGTATGGAAGTGAAAAAAGGTGCCCATGATGGTTGACGGCAAAAGTGCCGCATTGATGTTTTTGCGGAACGCTCCTTTATCTTGTCCCTCAGAAATTATTTTTTGAAGAGAAACGAGGTTCTGTTTTTTTACATCAGTAAAAACCTTAAAATCCATAATTCTCTTTTTTGAAGAAAATTCAAAATGGAGAATTTGGTAGAGGCATCTGTTTTTGTTCAGACGGTTAATATAAAGTTCGATGAGCTTTTCTATTTTTTCGATAGGAGTGAGGTCTTCGCTAAAAAGACTTTCCAGTTTTAATCTCAAATCGGAGGTACGGAAGATGATAAGAGATTCGAGTAATTTTTCTTTGGAGCCAAAATAATAAGAGATCATCGCGATATTGATATTGGCCTTTTTTGCGATGTCGCGAATCGAAGTTCCGTCAAAACCTTTTTCTGCAAAAAGCTCTTCGGCAACCTGAAGGATTTCTAATTGTTTTTCATTGAAATCAGTCGTCATTTTTTCGTCTTTTAAAAACGAGTACAAAATTAAACACTTGTTTAAATTAAACGATTGTTTAATTTGTTTTTAACTGTTTTTTAACAAAAAACGATTGAGAAAATCACGATAGATAATTTCTATGTTGTTTGTTTAATTTATTTTAATCCAATTATTTGAAGCTAATTATATAAACAAATAAATTAATATTGATTAATTGGAGATCCAATTTTCTAAAATTTGTTTTCCGTAAGGTGTTAAGATGGATTCCGGGTGAAATTGTACGCCTCTTACATCAAAAATTTTATGACGCAACGACATGATTTCCCCGTTTTCATCGACTGAAGTGATTTCCAAATCAGGACTTAAATTTGACTTTTCTACGACCCAGGAATGGTATCTCCCTACCCAAAATTCAGTCGGTATATTTTTAAAAAGTGGCTCGTCGTCCACTAAAATTTTGGTCTTGGTAGCCGTTCCGTGGTATACTTTTTCAAGATTTTTTAGGGTCGATCCGAAGACTTCTCCGATGGCTTGTTGTCCTAAACAGATGCCTAAAATGCTTTTTGAGGAAGCATATTCTTTAATAATTGTGTTTAATAAACCTGCTTCTGAAGGCAATCCCGGGCCTGGAGAAAGCAGAATTTTATCGTAGTTTTTGACTTCTTCAAGTTCGATTTCGTCGTTTCTGAGTACTGTAACCTGGCACTCCAAAGCTCCTAAATAATGAACCAGATTGTAGGTAAAGCTGTCGTAATTGTCAACTACAAGTATATTTTTCATGGGATATTTTAGTGTTATGATAAGGCAAAGTTACGGAAGTTTTTCGGCTGTAATACACCGCGAAAAGGATAGTAGCGGCATCCTTTTGCGGAATATAATGATGCAAAAGATGGGAGCGGATAGCCTGACCCGAAGGGATTCGCCCTAATAAAAAATCCCTGTCAGGTTAGTTCTGACAGGGATTTGGGAAAAATAATTGTTTTGGAATTAGAATTTTAAATCTACAGCCAATTCGAATTCGTCGTAGATTGCTTTGTCTCCTAAGCCGTCAAAAAAGCTCCCTGAACCGTATTTGATACCGTATTTAGTTCTGTCTACTTTAAGAGCAGCTGTTGCATTATTTTTGTTAACTGTAATTTCAAATTTTATAGGATTTGTAACGTCTTTGATAGTTAAATCAGCAGTTACAGTGTAAACGTTAGCTGATTTTTTACCGATTGATTTGAAAACCAATTTGGCTGTTGGGTATTTTTCAGTACCAAAGAAATCGTCAGCTTTTAAGTGTCCGTCTAGTTTTTCTTTACCTTGTCCGGCTTTTAAGTCAGTAGTTGAGATAGAGTTCATGTCTACTGTAAAGTTTCCACCAACTAATTTGTTGCTTTTGAAGATAAGAACACCGTTACTTAAGTCGATTGTTCCTTCGTGTTGTCCTGTTACTTTTTTACCAACCCAGTTGATTTTACTTGTTTTAACGTCAACTTTTTTCTCTTGAGCCGTTGCTGAGAATGACCCGACTGCTACTAAAAGAGCGATTGCAATAGTTTTGAAATTTTTCATTGTTTTTAAATTTGAATTTAGGTTATTATTATAAATTGATAAATAATTCTTCATTAGATTTTCTTACTTTTTTGAAGTGCTGAGTTGCATCTTCTTCATGACGGTAGCCTAAGGTTGCTATTAGAGAAGTGTTCAACCCAAGTTTGTCAAGTCCTAAGATTTCATTCACTTTTTCAGCATCAAAACCTTCCATTGGAGTTGCATCGATTTTTAATTCAGCAGCTGCGCTCAAAAGGTTTGCCAGGGCAATATAAGTTTGTTTTGAAGTCCAGTGGTTTCTTGTTTCTGCTGGTAATGTTGAGATTTTTGATTTCATGAAATCAACATAACCTTGTATGCTTTCTGCAGGAATTCCTCTAGTTGCAACAATATTGTTAGCAAAAGAATCAATTCCCGTATCGCCAAAGTTAGTTTCGTTTGCGAAAATAATCAAGTGTGATGCATCAACTATTTGTGACTGTCCCCATGCAACCGGCTGTATTTTTGCCCTAAGTTCAGGATTTTCGATAATCAGGATTTTGTATGGCTGAAGTCCGTATGAAGAAGCACTTAGTCGTACTGCCTCTTTAATTTTTTCAAGATCTTCATTTGAGATTTTTTTGGATGCATCGTATTTTTTGGTTGCATATCTCCAATTCAGGTTATTTATGATTGTACTCATTTTATTATTTATTGATTAATTGTTCTAAATTTTTCGAGTAGGTAGTTGAGCTGCTCCAATTCTTCTGCCGTAAGGTTTTGAGTCAGGATAGATTCATGGCATTCTACTTTGGGATTGAGTTCTGCTAGTAGTTCCAGACCTTTTTCGGTTATGGCAATTTCCATTTTTCTCCTATTGTCCGGACAGACTTCACGGGTAACCAGCTCTTTTAAAAGTAATTTGTCGACAAGCCGTGTCGTGTTGCTGGTTTTGGCAATCATTCGTTCCTGAATTACGCACATATTGGTTGACTTTCCATTTTGTCCTTTCAGGATTCGCAAGACGTTAAATTGCTCTGGCGATAAATCGTAAGCCTTTAAGATCTCATTAAATCGTTCTGACAAGACGTTTTGCGTATACATAATGTTCAGCACCGTTCTTTTGCCGATTGCCATAGGAGAGGTCGTTTTGATAATGTCTTCTATTTTCATTATTGTAAATACAAAATTTGTATGTACAAATGTAGTACTATTTTTAATTGTATATACAAATGTTGATTAAATTTTTGTTAAAATAATTATGTAATTGGTAGAATGCTTATTTTTATTGGGTTTAAAAGAAAAAATAAGATTTTATAAATGAAGAAAATTATCTCTCTGGGTATCGTTTTTTTGCTCATTTCCTGCAAAAGTGACGAGAAGAAAGAAGCTGTTCCCGAGTCAAAACCACTAAAAACGTATACACAAGATGGTATTTCTGTCGATTCGTATAATTTTTTAGGATTGGAACCTTATCTGAAAAAAGACAATGATACGACTTATGTGGTCAATTTTTGGGCTACGTGGTGTGTTCCTTGTGTAGAAGAACTTCCGCATTTTGAAAAGCTGAATGCTGATTATAAAGATAAAAAAGTAAAAGTGCTGTTGGTGAGTATCGACTTTCCAAAGATGGCAGAAACTAAACTGTTGCCTTTTATCAAAGAGCATAATCTGAAGTCTGAAGTTTTGTTATTGAACGATCCGGATGCTAATAAATGGATTAATAAAGTAGATTCGACCTGGAGTGGTGCTATTCCTGCAACAATAATCTATAAGGGCAACAAGCGTCGTTTTTATGAAAAGAGTTTTTCATTTGAGGAGCTTGAAAATGAAGTGAAACAATTTTAAAATAAAACTTATAAATAATCATACCATGAAAACAATTAAAATTTTTGCTTTTGTTCTGCTAGCCGGACTGGTGAGCGCTTTTACGTATAAGAATATGGATGCTGCTGCCGGTTATAAAGTAGGCGATATAGCGACTGATTTTAGCTTAAAGAATATCGATAATAAAAAAGTGTCTCTTAAAGACTTCAAAGATGCTAAAGGATATATCGTAATTTTTACCTGCAACCACTGTCCTTATGCCCAGGCTTATGAGGACAGGATTGTTGCTTTGGATAAAAAATATAAAAAACAAGGTTATCCAGTAATTGCAATTAATCCTAATAACCCGGAAAAGCAAAAAGAGGATAGTTTTGACCTGATGAAAGTTCGCGCTAAGGAAAAAGGGTTTACATTTCCTTATTTGTTAGATGAAGGACAAAAAATTTATCCTCAATATGGTGCTACAAAAACACCTCATGTTTACATCCTACAGAAAACATCAAAAGGAAACCAGGTTAAATATATTGGTGCAATTGATGACAATTATGGCGATGAGAAAGCAGTAAAACAAAAATATGTAGAAAATGCAGTAGATGCTCTTTTGAAAAACAAAGAAGTGACAGTAAAAGAAACTAAAGCTATTGGATGTTCTATTAAAGCATAACTTTTTTAAATACAATGATGAATATAACACAAGAACAATGGTGGTCACAAGCGCAAGAAGATGAAAATGCTGTAATTCTTGACGTAAGGACTGAAGACGAATGCAACAGAGGAATGATTCCGGGAGCCAAAAATATAGATATCTATAAAGGGCAGGGATTTATTTATGAAGTGGAGGAATTGGACAAAACCAAAAATTATTATGTCTATTGCCAGGCAGGAATGCGCAGTGCGAAAGCCTGCAGTGTGATGGAACAGTTAGGGTTTGCTACGACGTATAACCTCATAGGCGGAATGTCTGAATGGGATGGTCCCGTTGTTTTACCAGAATAAAAAAAGGAGCAATTGCTCCTTTTTTTTATGACCGTTGCGGATTTTGAATTTGAGATTTAAGATTTAAGATTTTGGATTTGAGATTTTGGATTTCTGATTTTAGCCACAGATTAGAATAGTTACACAGATTTGAAGTCTATTAACCTTAGCACCTTAGTACCTCAAAACCTTAGTACCTTTTTTATAAAAAATAAATTACTTTTATGTCCTAAAAAATTTAAAACATGAAAACTTTATATTCTTTATTATTTGTCTTGATGAGTTTTGTTTCCTGCCAATCGCAGAATAAATCTCCTGAATTGATTGCTCCAGATGCTTTTTCCAAAAGAATCGAATCTGGAAATGTCCAGTTGGTTGATGTCAGAACTCCAAAAGAATACAATCAGGGCCATCTTAAGGGAGCTAAAAATGTGCACCTTTATGACCAGGATTTTACAGACCGAATCAACAAATTAGATAAAACCAAACCTGTTTATGTGTACTGCAAAGCAGGCGGAAGAAGCGCTGAAGCAGTTGAAATTATGCAGGCTCAAGGTTTTAAGAATATTATAGAGCTCAAAGGCGGAACCGATTCCTGGACAGAAACCGGTTTACCTCTGGAGCAATAATTATTGTATCGTATAGATCAGTTCGGTTCTTTCTGCAACTCTGAAATAGCCTAGCGCATAGTTGTTCCTGTCAGTCTGATTGACAATATTTCCTCTTACGTTAGCAGGCGTTGTTTGGAAAGGACCGCCTCCGGCTCCTTCAGCCATACCAATCAGGATGTACATATAGTTATAGTAACGTTCGGAAATTCCCAAAAGAGAAATCTTGAGTTGGTCTCCGGGCTTAAAATCTTTGTGCGTAAAAAGCCCAAACATTTCATTACCCTGGAAAAATTTATCGTCCATAACATCATAATCCGGATAAGGAAGATGCGGCGTTTCAAATTTGCTCAGGTAGAAGTTGTCTTCCTGGCCGTTGTCATTATAATAAAACTTGACTTCGATTTCATCGTTTGAAAATCCACCTTCGTTATTCTGTTCTGTTCTTGTGATGACAGGTACGGACGCCATTTTTTCAGTAGCCGTATACGTTTGTCCGTTGTGGACTACAGTCAATACGTAGGTTTCGCCAATTACTGGTTGGAAATCAGAACAAACATACTCACCAGTACCCGGAGTTTCTGTAAAAGTAAAAGTGGAATTGCTGCTGTTAGTAACAAAAACAGTAGCATCGGAAACCACAGGAATTACGTTTTGGAAATAGCCGGTAGTGGTAGTCAGTTTTATTTTCTGGGTTGCACCGTCAGTTCCTTTAATCCAGTCAATTGATGCATCAATGACAAGTCTGGGTGGTGCCGTTTTAAGATCCACATCAACTACTTCTTCACAGCTACTAAGGCAAAGAACTGATAGGAAAAGAAGGGCTATATATTTTATATTTTTCATGATAGTATCGGATTAGAATTTGAAATTATAAGTAACGCTTGGAATAAAACCAAAGATAGATAGCCTTACAGCTTCGTTTCTTCCGGTATCTTCGTTTTGCCTAAACGTCATAGAAGCAGAGTTCATACGGTTGTATAGGTTGTAGATGCTGAAAACCCATTCTCCCTGCCATCCTTTTTTCTTGTCTGGTTTTGGGATATACGTTGCGGAAACGTCTAAGTGATGGTAAGCAGGAAGCCTGTCTCCGTTTCTGGTGCCATAAGTAGGAACGATTACTCCGCCATATTCATATTGTCCATTCGGATAAGTAACCGGTTGTCCGGATTGCAAGGCAAAAGTACTTCCAAACGACCATTTTTCGTTTAATTTATAGGATGCCGTAACCGCTAAGTTATGCGTTTTATCATAACCGGTGCTATACCAATTTCCGTTATTGATTCCGATTTCTCCTGCTGTTCTTCCAGGTGTCTGCTGCTCAGAACGTGAAAGCGTATAAGAAATCCATCCGTTCAGTTTACCAGAATTTTTTCGCAATAAGACTTCCAATCCGTATGCTCTTGATCTTCCGTTTAAGATTACCTGTTCGATTGCCTCGTTAGCAATAAGGTCGGCTCCATCAATATAATCAATCCTGTTTTTGACTTTCTTGTAATAGATTTCTGTTTCCAGTGTATAGTCGTCGTTGTGGAAATTTCTGAAATATCCTAAAGCAACTTGGTCTAAAAGTTGTGGTTTGATAAAGTTATCACTCGGTGCCCACACGTCTAATGGAGTAGGCGATGCCGTGTTAGAAACCAGGTGGATGTACTGGCTCATACGGTTGTAGCTTGCTTTTATCGATTGGTTGTCACTTAATTGATAAGAGATAGCAAATCGAGGTTCAAGATTGTTAAACGATGCGATTGTCTGGCCGCTTCCAAAATGTTCTGTCCCGATAGGTTTTCCCTTTTCATAGATTTGAAGTTCCGGATTAAAGGTAACGGCCTCGTTATTGGCATAAATGTTCATGTCTTGTTGTCCCATTCTGTAAAACATACTGTAACGGAAGCCGTAGTTTACGCTAATCTTATCTGTTAGTTCCTGTTCTGCGTCAACATATAACGCCGGTTCCAGTGCATATTTTTTATCCAATTGCTGATGGTTGATTCCGGAAGAAGGGCCTGTTGGCGATACGGTTCCAGGATTAAAGTTGTAGTACACGGCATTTAAACCATAAGTCATTTTAAATTTCTCGCTTATATAATGCTTGAAATCGTATTTAATATTGTAGTTTTTGATTCCTGAATCCCAGTTCAGTCCTGCTACATCTAACTTAAGCCCATAGTAATAATCGCTGTAGATCATCGACAGGTTAGAGAAAAGTTTTTCAGAGTACAGGTGGTTCCATCTCAGGTTCAATACGGCATTTCCATAGATATTGTTGAATTGGTCGCCTATATCAAAAACGTCTCTTCCAAAATAACCGGATAGGAACAAGTTGTTATTTTCGTTAAGCTTATAGCTTAGTTTTGTGTTCAGGTCATAAAAATAAGCGCTGTTCTTGTTGTCTGTTAGTTTTAAAAATAAGTGTGCATAGGAGCTTCTTCCTGCTACAAGGAAAGAACCTTTTCCTTTTTCTATAGGACCTTCAGCCAAAAGTCTGCTCGAAATTACACCAATACCTCCATTCATGTGAAATTGGTTACTGTTTCCTTCTTTTTGGTAAATGTCTAAAACGGATGAAACTCGGCCTCCAAAACGGGCAGGGATACCTCCTTTATAAAGTTTGAGGTCTTTGATTGCATCTGAGTTGAAAACAGAAAAGAAGCCGAATAGGTGGGAAGAGTTGTAAAGCAAGGCTTCATCCAGAAGGATAAGGTTTTGGTCTGCAGCGCCACCGCGTACATTAAAACCTGAGGCTCCTTCGCCCGCATTTGTAACACCTGGAAGTTGGAGAATGGATTTTAAGATATCCGTTTCACCCATAACTGCCGGCATTTTTTTGATTTCCTGAATGGTAAGCTTGTTAACACTCATTTCAGGCTTTTTGATGTTGGCAATGTTTTTTCTCTCTGTGATTACGATTTCTTCGAGATTTTGAGCAGCAGTTTCAAGGCTGACGTTTTTTCGAAGATTCTGTTGCAGTGAAATCTTTTCTTCGGATGTCTGGAATCCCATATAGCTGACCTGTAGCGTATAATCTCCTTTTGGGATAGATAATGAAAAGAAACCGTATTCGTTTGTGGTAGTACCTGATTGGAGCTCAGGAATGTAAATGTTAACTCCGATAAGAGTTTCATTGTTTTGCGAATTGACAATAGTACCACTTAAGGTGACTTTGTCTTGGGCCTTTGCCCAGCCTCCAATGAGGAAGAGCAGGATTAGTAAAGGAACGTGTGTTTTTTGATTTTTTTGATTCATGATTTGTTTGTTATTGTTCTTGTGAGAAAATTCACTTTCGTAAAACGTTTATGTTTAAGAAATATTTTACAAAAACATAATTTAACGTTTTACAAACGTAAGACGATAAACAAACTGGATTGTTACATTTTTTAACTTTAAGAGATGGTTATGTTATTTTAGGAAGGTAAATGGTAAAAGTAGCTCCTAGGTCTGGTTTTCCTTCTGCCATGATAAATCCGTTGTGGTTTTCGGTGATTTTTTTGCAGATGGCGAGACCGATTCCGGTACCATTATAGTCGATATCGGTTTCCAGACGTTTGAACAGCATAAAGATTTTTTCTGAAAATTCCTGCCTGAAACCAATACCGTTGTCGGTTATGGTTATTTTGTGGTATTTTTTGTCAATGAGTTCAATGTTGTTGATGGTTTCGCCTGCTTTGATTTTTTCTGTTTTGATCTTGATAACCGGCGGTATATCTTCTTTACTGTATTTTAAGGAGTTTGAGATGAGATTGACAAAAAGCTGATGGATTTGAAAAGGAATGGCATTTATTCTTGGCAGGTTGCCTATTTCAACAGTAGCATTTTTTTCTTCAATGTTAACGGCAAGCTCAAGAAGCACATCTTCAAGGAGTTTGTTAAGGCTGGTTTTGACAAAAACCTTATCATTTTTTATGGTTTTAGAGTAATCCACCAGATCCATCATCAGGTTCTGCATCCTGTTTGCAGAGCTTTTGATTTTTGTGAAATAGTCTTTGCCTTTTTCAGAAATCGTTTCGGATTCAGATTCTTCTATTCTGGAAATAAACATCTGTATTTTTCGCAAAGGTTCCTGAAGGTCATGGCTGACAATCTGGTTAAAAGATTCCAACTCTGCATTTATAGCAATGAGCGATTTATTTTTTTCTTCTAATGCCAGTTTGTTGTTATATTCTTCTGTAATATCATTGCTAACGCCAATCTTGACAAGCTCTCCTTTGTTGTTATATGTAAAATCGCCCGTGGAATTAATATATCGTATTTCTCCGTCCTTACGAATGATTCTATAAATCATTGATGTTGGTGTATGGTTTTGTATGGATTTATCATGCTGCTTCATTGTTTCCTCAATATCATCCGGATGGATGTAAGGGAGCACATTTTCTACTTTTTGGTCAAAAGCATTGGGTTTCAGTCCTAATATTCTGAAAAAGTTATCAGAATAGAAGAATTTTCCGGTTTTCATGTTTATTTTCCAGTGGCTTATTCCTGCTACTTTCTCGGCATTATCGGCTACCTGGTTGACAAATTTGAGTTCTTCGTTTAGCTTTTGTACTTTTTCGTAGTCAATATTAATTTTGTTTAGAGAAAAAAGTAAGATAACCAGCGTTAGGATGGTAAGTGAAAAAGCGGTAATGGTTGATGTTTCAATATCATAACGGTGGTTGATATTATGTATTTTGAGCTTGGTAACTTCTTGCTCTATGAGCTTGTATATTTTTTTCTGAAGTTCTTTGGTTTGTTTGTCGCCTTCTGATAATTTGGCATTTAAGAGTGCGGCATCAAGAGGTTGTGCATTTGAGATTGCCAAGGTTTCATCAAAAAGAGCCAGCCTTTTTTGCAGGTCATTGTCAATAGATTCTATGTTTTTCAAATCCTGTTTGCTCGAAAACTGATCTTTTAGCAGTGACAGGCTTTTGAAGATTTTTCTTTTTGTGACGAAGTTGTTATCATAAAACGTGGAGTCTTTTGTAATGATATAGCTCCGCATTTCGTTTTCTCTTTGGATGACTTCAGAAATAATTTTTTCCAGCTCAAACTGTTTTTTGTTAGAAGTCGAAATGAGATCTACAGATTGATTCAGGCTTTTCATCTGGACATGAAAGACAATGGCAACGCTTATAACCAAAATAAATGATATCCCTTGGGCTGTTCTGTAAACAAGAGTAGGGGTTAATAATTCTTTTAGCTTCATATCCTTTGGTTTTCGCCTTTAGATGCTGAAAAAGAAAGTGTCTTTGTTTAATCCAGAGGTATGGAATTGCCAATTGATATTGACAACTTCCCTGAGTACTTTTTTCAGGTTTGCAAAATCGTTAGGCTTTTTAATGTAAATATTGGCACCTCCAACAAAAGTTTCTTCGATGTCTTTTTCTGAAGACGAGGTTGAATAAATTGCGATTGACATGTCTTTAAACTTAGGATTTTGACGTATTTCCGTAAGACATTCATTTCCGCTTTTACTAGGCATGTTTAAGTCCAGGAACAAAATATGCGGCAATATTATATCTGGCCTTTCGAGATAATCCATTAATTCTCTTCCGTTCTTAAAGACTGTAAGGTTATTATTGATTTTTAGCTCTTTTATAGCATCGTTAAAAAAGTTACGATCGTCTTCATCATCATCTGCAAGCATAATGTTTATGGTAGACTGGTCTTTAATCATAGTTTAGGGGTTTTTGATATCTCAAATATAGGTTTAATTTATTACTCTTTGTTCATGCTACGTCTTTTATCTACTATCCTTTTAAACATGGAAGGCGTAAGGCCTGTAGTTTTTTTGAATTGCCCGGAAAGGTGTGCGACGCTACTGTAGTTGAGTTTATAAGATACTTCTGTTAGCGTTAGACCGTCTTCTATAATCAATTTTTTAGCTCTTTCTATTTTCTGCATAATGATATAGTTCTCGATGGAAGTATAGGTATGTTCTGAAAATATATTCGAGATATAGCCGTAACTCAGATTAAGTTTGTCTGAAAGATAAGAGGAAATGGTTGATGTTGGTAATTTATCTTTTTCATATACCATTTCTATAATAGTGTCTTTTATTTTTTGAATGAGCTGGCTTTTTTGGTTGTCGAGCAATTCTATGCCATATTTTTTTAAGGCTTCTCTTAATTCATCATACGTTTCTTCGGGTATTGATTCCTTGAATTCTATTTCGCCGAGGTCGAGAAGCTGGTATTGGATACCGAATTTTTCCAGCTGTTCCTGCAAGATTATGCGGCAGGCTTGATTAATGTCATATTTGATGTATAGCTTCATGTGGGATCAGTGGTTAGGACAATAAATTTATTAAAAAATGTTCTAACTTCAACAGCTTCCTGCTCAGTATTCAGAAGAATATTTAACAGTTTTTGGCTTTGGGCTATATTTCAGCAACTTGCATAAACAAAAACTGGAGTACTTTTTTCAAAATACTCCAGTTTTATTGGCTGAATTAGTATAGCAATTTTCCCCCCTTGTTAATATAACTCAGTTTTGTTCCCTTATTTCAAATGTATTATTTTTTAATAGGTGAAAAATTACATTATTTATACTTTTATTTATACGATTTCAATTTATAGTATTGAAATATAGAGGTTTATACAGTCTTTATATTGTGTAAGGATTTCTTAAAATTATGTAAAAATTTTTGTTAAAAAATGCTTAAATTTGAGAAGAAAGATTTCGTTTTCAGAGTGAAAAGTCCAACTAAAAAAGCAAAATCATGAAAATAGTATCCTTATTCTTATCGATTTTTGTTTTTGGAATTGCGGCTTATTTTTTTGTTGCCGATTTTAGGAACTCTTTAGAGCTGAACTATATCATATATATGTTATTGTTGCTAATCCTGATGTCTATTTGTGTTGTGGGTGTTATGATTAATGTACCCTTACTCATTCGGGGAAAGCGCAAAATGAATGTGTTTTTATACAATAGCTTTTCTAAAAAATATGCTGGTTCAAGGCAAATCAGATTAAAAAGAGATGTCCAATATAAAAAGGAACCCAACTACCACCAGGATACTATCTAGCATTACTAAATTATGTTAAATTGAAAACGGCTTATAACCATAGCATAAGCCGTTTTTTGTTTTTTATATAAGAGCCTATTTGCTACAGAATAGCATTCTTGAGCTTTGATGCTTCATAATGTTTTTTGTTTACGGTTTTTTCTTCTCCTTTTGGCAGATTGCTTAACGATTCCCGTTCTCTTCTTCGATATCCTTTGTGAAACATTCTGTCTTCCATGTCAGATGCTCTTTCGCACATCGAATCCCATTTCCCCGTTTTTTTCAAGATTAATCGGGCAACGGCTACAGCGGCAACTCCGGCTGCGATTCCTAGTAATACATTTTTGCTTTTCATTGTGTAGAAGTTTTTAGGTTATTTTTATTGTAATATCCAAAGCCTTAAATTCAGGCATTGTTATGAGATTTATGTCTATTAAATTTACAAACTTTAAAAACGGAACAGTACTAATGATTTTATAAAATTTGTAAAAAGAAATACAATTTTAATCATAAAAGTTTTTCTGTCTTTTACTAGAATATGCCTGTCTGCCAATAGCGCTTTAACGGATTCACCAAAAAGAAATCTTTATTGGCTAGAAAAATAAAATCCCTGCTAGTATTTCATATAGCAGGGATTTCAGAAATAAATAATCCCCAAAATTAAATAATTGAGATATCTCAATTACCTAGTATGTTTAAAATATCAGAGGTCATCATCTTCGGGATAGCCTTCCAGTATATTTTCATTCGAGTCAAATGTGCATACCATTGGTGGCCTGACAAATTCTAAAAGCCAATCCGGCAGCTTAGATTTCAAGTTAATGGAACTATTTTCAGACCCAAAATTTAAATGGTGGCTGTCCTTGTTTTGATTCTCTTCCATATTTGTTTCTTGGCTATTTAGGCATAGGCATTTTTGTCGTATCAGTAGGAACAGTAGCCGTGTCTGGTGTTGCAGGCGCAGTTGGTTCCACAACAGTTGTGGTATCTGGCATATCAGCATCGACATTGTTTTCTGTATTTTTTTCCTTGCATGAAGTCATAATACCTAACAGTACAACTGAAGCTACTAAAAATAATTTTCTCGCTAAACTTTTCATAATCCAATTTTTAAGGTTACTGAATCTCAAATTTCTTTCTTTTATCATGAAAATCTATTACACAATTAACAGAAAAAGTTATATGATGTGTTTAAAATGAGAAAGGACTGCTTTTTACGGCAGTCCTAACGCAATCAAGATTCCCCAAAAAAATCTACTTTTCAATGACGATAAAGTCGGAGCGCCTGTTGGCCAGGTGTTCGGCCTCGGTGCATTTCACACCGTTTTTACATTTATTTGTCAATCGGGTTTCACCATATCCGATGGCACTTATAATTCGTGACGGATCGATTCCTTTTGACAGGATATAAGTTTGTGTTGATTTCGCTCTTGCATCTGAGAGTTTCAAATTGTAGGCATCTTTTCCTCTCGAGTCTGTATGCGATTCAATCTTAATTTTGATGTTTGGGAATTTAGACATAGCAAAGACAACTTTGTCTAGCTCTATAGCGGCTTGCGGAGTTATATCGGATTTGTCATAATCAAAGAAGATAGGGTTGATGTCGATTTTTTCCTTGTCGCCGTCAATGATAATCAAATCCTCATATTTCGTCAATTCAAAATTCACATCTTTAATTTCGGCACCGTTGACTTTTTTGCTTTCAACTTCCTTTTCTTCCGTGCTATGGCCGGTTTTTGTGGCCGAAACTTTGACTTTCATGTCGCAAGGAACTGCCAGTTTGTAAATTCCGTCGGCATTGGAAGTCGTTTCAGCAATTTTATCACCAAACATATTCGAAATTTTTATGTTGGCATCACCAATAGGCGATTTGCTTTTTGAATTGATGACTTTTCCTGAAATAAGCTGATTGCAAGGTGCTTTTTCTTTCGTGAAATAGTAAATGTCATCGTCACCTTTTCCTTGCGAACGGTTGGAAGAAAAATAACCATAGGTGTCTTTAGGGTCTACGATATAGGCAAAATCATCATTGTTGCTGTTGATTGGCGCCCCTAAATTTCTAGGTTCTGAAAAAGTCTGGTCTTCTTTAAATCTACTTTCGTATATGTCCAGTCCGCCCCAACCAAAATGGCCGTCTGAAGCAAAGTAGAGCATACCGTTTGTAAAAGAAGGAAACATGTCATTGCCTGCTGTGTTTATATCCGGCCCCAGATTTTTTGGCGGCCCAATAGTTCCGTCATCAGCAATCTGGCAAACATATAAGTCTGATCCGCCATATCCTCCCGGCATGTCAGAAGCAAAGAAAAGCCATTTCCCGTCTTGGCTCAAGGCAGGATGTCCAACTGAATATTTTTTACTGTTGAAGAAAATATCCTGCGGTGAGGTTAATTTGCCATCGACAATTGTTCCTCTGACGATTTTAAAGTTGTTTGTACCTTCTTCGTCATTGACGAGCTTCCTTTTTCGAACAATATTCGTAGAATAATATACCGTTTTAAGGTCAGGAGAAAAAGCTATCGTAGCCTCATGGTACTTTGTCATTGCATTAGGCAGGAAAACCGTTTCATTGAAAAGACTTCCGGTAGCCGTGTTTCTTTCAGCTACATAAAGGTTCAAAAAAGGCTGTTTGTTCCAGTTATACAATTTGTCCTTGAATTTTGTGGTATCTCTGCTGGAAGAAAAGACAACCTTGTCACCGTAAAAAGCAGTTCCGAAATCAGATTTATCTGTATTGATTTCTAAATCTCTAATAGTATACAAAGGTTTTTCTTTTGACAAGCTGTCCATCTGCTTTTTTTGCCGATTATAGGCCGCAATTCTTTTCTGGTCGCCTTTTCCGGCAAGATATTCTTTGGTTATCTTATCTGCTTTTTCATAATCCAAAACACCTTTTAAAGATTCTACATATCGTAGAACATATTCGTCAGGCATACTGGTTCCTTGTATGTCATATAGTTTTTGATACCATTTTAGGGCATTTCGTTTATCGTCAATAAAATAGAAGGAATCGCCTGCATTTTTAAGTGCCTGTGTTGAGGGCGACTTTTCTTTGTCCAGATATTCTTCATAAGCTTTTGAAGCATCTACATAAGAAAATTCCTTGAAAAGCTTATTGGCCTTTTTTAATTTGCTTTGTCCGCTTACCGAAGCGATGCTAAGGCACAGGAGTAGTAGGAATATATTTTTCATGAGCTTATTTTTTAGAAGAATCGTTGTGATTTGATTTGACTTGTTTTTCTAGACAACTGGTAGCGTAAGATGATTTCATGGGAACCGTCATTGTATTTGTTAAGATCGGTTGTAGTGTAATCATAGGAATAGCCCACAAAAAAGTCTTTTGAAATCTGGAATCCAAGCAATGCGCTGACCGAATCATCCCAACGGTATCCGGCACCTATGGTGAATTTTTCCTGAATCAGGAAATTGGCCGAAAAGTCTACCGAAATAGGCGCTCCGCTGACACCTTTTGCCAAAACAGCTGGCTTGAATTTAAAATTGTCTGAAAAATTGAACACATAACCTCCTATCAAATAGTAATGAAGCCTTTCGATTTGTATGGATTCCTGTATATCATCATAGTAATCGCCTTTGATAAAGGTTGGAACCGAAGCACCAACATACCAATTGTCTGAATACAGATAAGCTCCGGCACCGATTGACGGTGTGATTTTATTATTGATATTGCTGTTTAGCAATACGTCAGAGCCATCATAAAATCTACCTTTAGACCAATCTACATTCAAGACTCTTGCGCCGGCTTTTATTCCTAAAGCCAGTTTAGTATTATAGCTAAACATGAGCGTATAAGAGAAGTTTCCATCAAAATAGATTTCGTTTGAAGGGCCAAGATTATCATTTACAGCCGTGAATCCCAGACCAATCTGATCGTTTGTCAACGGGCTGTGAAGTGTGAATGCCTGTGTAGAAGGAGCACCGTCTATTCCAACCCATTGCGAGCGATGCAACAGGACAGCTTCAAGCGTTCCTGTTGATCCCGCATAACCAGGGTTTATTGTCAGAGGATTATACATATACTGCGTATATCCTGGATCTTGTTGTGCATTTGTTTTTATCGAAATCAGGATAAAAAGAAACGCTAAGCTGATTTTGTATATAGTGATTTTCATACTCTTGCTGTTTTAAATTGAAATTATCCTTTGGAATTAGCGGATCAGATAGATCCATCCGCTTTTTGTTCCAGTACCATCGCCTAAATCAAGAATGTAGTAATACGTTCCTGTCGGAAGTTTTTTGTCTTCGTTGATAGGAGAGTTGACATTCGCAGTTCCGTCCCAAGTATTATGGTAGGCTCTGGTCTTATAGACTTCAACACCGTAGCGATTATGAATCTGCAACGTGTTGTTTGGATAATTCTCAATACAGTCAATTCGGAATAAATCGTTATCGCCGTCATTATTCGGACTGAACTCATTGTATACAACCAGACAGATAGGTTCGATAGAAATTGACGCAATGTTATTTTCTAAATTTGAATCTATCGGAATAGATGAGGTTATTGCTACTGTATTTATATAACTTCCTGTTGATAGTATCTTGACAGTAATCTGAAGCGTTGCCGTTTGTCCGGAAGCCAGTGTCGGGATAGTCCAGACACCTGATGAGTTGGAAAAAGTTCCGGTCGAAGCATTAGAGCTGACATATTGGAAGCCGCTTTGTAAAGGCTCACTGATTACAAGGTCTGTAAAATTACTTTGGCCGTTATTTTTTACAGTTATCATGAAGATGATATTTTCATCTATACTAGGCTTAAGATTGTTGGAAGTCTTGCTGATTGTGATATCGGAGCAGACATTGACAGCAATATCTCTAGTAGCAAAATTATCGCTTGAGCAGCCAATAGTGTTTGTAAACGTAACACTTACACTTCCTGTTCCTACAGTATTCCAGGTTACAGTAGCAAAGTTGTCTGATGTTTGTCCGCCGCCTGTAATTGTTCCACCAACTACATCCCAGATATAGTCTGTCATTCCGGCTGCAGTAGTATAGGTTACCGCTTCAGAAGAACAAGCCTGATTTCCACCTCCGGTAATCACTGCTAAACCATCTGTCAGGAATCGTACTGTAATAGCCAGTCTTGTTGCGCTTTGGCAGGTACCGTCACTTAAAGCAACATAGTATATTCCTGCTGTCAATGGAGTAGTCGTAGCCAGAGCAGTTCCTCCCGTAGGTGTATTGTAAAACACTACATTGGTTTCATTAACCTGAAGGTTTGCAATTGTAGGACCATCTGCCTGACAGAATTCCTGAACCGTATTACTTGTCGTTGGCGTGTTCGGGTTGTTTATAGTAACCGTAATGGCGAGCCTGTTGATGCTTTCGCAGACACCATCTGTAGCAGAGGCGTAATAAACACCATTTGTTAATGCTGTAGTCGGTGCTAAAGGAGTACCTCCGTTTGGAGCATTGTAGAAAATGATATTTGCACCATTTACCTGAATGTTGCTAACTGTTGGGTTATTTGATAAACAGAAACTTTGAGAAGCATTATTGGTTGTTGGAGTAGAAGGATTACCAATTGTTATGGTAATAGCCAGTCTTGCTTCGCTTTCACAAATTCCGTTGAAGAGAGAAGCATAATAAACTCCAGGAGTCAATACGCTGGTAATTGCAATACTATTGCCGCCAGTAGGAGCATCAAAAAATACGACTCCTGCTTCGTTAACCTGTATGTTGGCAACTGTTGGGTTGCTTGCCAGACAGAAGTTCTGAGTAGTGCTATTTGTGGTAGGTATTCCAACAACTGTTATGCTTACCGTAATTTGCAAACGTGTAACACTTTCACAGCCTGTTGCATCTCGCAAGCTAACATAATAGGTTCCGTTAGTCAAAGCTTCGGTTGGAGCCAGAGGCGTACCGCCAGTAGGTGAATTATAGAATACCACATTTGGCTCATTAACCTGAAGATTGGCTATTGTTGGGTTTTGTGCGCTACAAAATTCCTGTGTATCATCATTTGTAGTTGGCGTAGCAGGATTACTGATAGTAACTGTAATTGCAAGCCTGAAAGCACTTTCACAATCATCTATACGAAGTGCGGCATAGTAAATTCCGGCAACTAGTGGCGTTGTAGGATCAAGAAGGTTACCTCCTGTTGGAGCATCATAAAACACGACATTGGTTTCATTAACATCAAGATCAGCAACAGTAGGATTGTTTGCTTGACAGAAATTCTGGGTTGCAAATTTGGTTATAGGAGTATTCGGATTGGAAACTGTAACCGTAATGGCCAGACGTGTTTCGCTATGGCAGACACCATTTACCATTGAAGCATAGTAAATTCCGCTAGTCAATGCGGCTGTTGGAGCATATTGACTACCTCCGGTAGGAGCATTGTAGAAAATTACGTTTGATTCATTGACCTGTATGTTTGCAATAGTCGGATTGTCTTCCAGACAGAAGTCCTGTGTATTGTTGTTCGTTGTTGGCGTACCTACAACGGTAATATTTACCGTAATAGCCAGACGTGTTACGCTTTCGCAACCAGTTGGATCAACAAGGCTGGCATAATAAGTTCCGTTAGTCAAAGCCTCTGTTGGAGCCAAAGGCGTACCGCCATTTGGTGCGCTGTAGAATACCACATTAGTTTGGTTCACATCTAGATCAGCTACTGTAGGATTCTCGCCCTGACAGAAATTCTGTGTTGATGCAGCTGTTGTAGGTGTTCCAGGATCAGTAATGGTTACTGTAATTGCCAATCGCTCTTCGCTTTCACAAGTTCCGTCTAAGATGGAAGCATAATAAATTCCTGCTGTTAAAGGAGTTGTAGGAGGCAATAGGTTTCCGTTTACTTCGGCATCATAAAAGACAACATTTGATTCGTTGACTTGTATGGAAGCTATGGTTGGATTGTCAAGCTGACAGAAATTTTGGATAGGATTTGCCGTTGTTGGTGTTGGTGGATTTCCTATTGTAACCGTAATGGCTAGCCTAGTGTCGCTTTCGCAACTGCCATCAATCTGCGCAGCATAGTAAATTCCCGGAATAAGAGGAGTTGTTGCAAGAAGCGGAACACCGCCTATTGGCAAGTTATAAAATACGACATTGGCTTCATTAACTTGTAAGTCGGCAACAGTCGGATTGTTAGTGCTACAGAAGTTTTGTATCGGATTGCCTGTTGTAGGCGCAGGCGGATTTCCTACCGTTACCGTAACTGCTTTTAGATTGCCTGCCGTGTTTAAACAGGTTGTATTGCTGGTAATCGCAATATAATAGGTATAAGGACTACCGGCTGTTACAAGTCCGGTTATAGAAAGCGTGCCATTGGCTCCGAGCGCATAAGTAATGCCGCCAACTGTACTGTTAGTAATTGGCTGTGTCGTATCGTTTGTAAAATAATAAGTAAACTGTGGGCTGGCCAAAGTGCTTGTAGGAGCTAAGGTAACGGTGCTGTTAAGACAAACAGTCTTGTTGTCTATCGTTACGTCTCCGGCAGTTGAAGGAGGCAGGATAGTGAATGTAACCTGCGTTCTGTCTGCCAATGCAGTCTGACAATATTCATCAGAACTAACTCCAACAAAATAAGTATAAGTTCCCGGAGCAAGTCCTGTTAAAGCAAGACTGGAATTCGTTTGTGACGGAATCAAAGTTTGTGTAGTGCCATCTAGCTTATACCAGTAAAAAACCGGATTGGTGAGTGTCATGGTCGAATTCAAAACAGCATTAAGAACTACGTTTCCAGTAGCACTACAAAATGAAGTCGAGTTTCCTCCATTAATCTGAACGGAAGCGATGGCATTTTGAGGAGCAGTTTGAGTTACTAAAACGCTGACTTTTCCGCGTGCCATGAATTCACATCCAAATCGAACCGGCTGTATGTAATAAACGTGTGTTCCGGCCGAAAGATTATTCGGGAGGGTAAAGGAATTTCCGGTAGAAACAACATTTCCGCCAACCTTCGCATCATACCATATAAAGGAAGTACAGGCTATTGAATCTTCCTGTAGCCTGATTGTAGTTCCCTGACAGGCTTCGACAGCATTGTTTATATCACCGCCCAGTATTTTAGTATTGGCAACTCTTTCGATATTATGGATTCGCAACTGGTCTAACACATTAGCCACACCGCCAAAGCGGATTCTGATCCTGTCAAATGAATATTGAGGAACAACAGTAAGGATTGCGCCTTGGTCGCCCGGAAGCAACTGAAGGTTAAGTAATACACTTGCGCTGCCAATAACAGGTCCTGCCATAGCTTCATTTAAGACTGGCTGGATACTGATACCTGCCAGAAGATTCAAGTTTAATAGAGAGCCAGGTTTTGAGATTTTTATTTTTAAAGTATCACCTACCACAGAAGGTGTACGGAAAACAGTTGTGAGTTCTGCCGCGGCCAAAATTCCTACACTGCTAAGCATAGTGGCAAATGAAGTTTCGCTATTGTCAATAGCATTACGTGGAGTGGTTACACCGACTAAAGAAGTGGCAGCTCCAATTCCCAAATCAATCGCCCCATATAATACGTCTTCGATATCGCCGGTTTGACAGGCAACTTGAGTAACTGGAGTTTTATAATATGCTTCGTAAACTTTTGCACTTTGAGCAACACTAAGCAATGAAGTGATTTCAATTCTAACACCATCATAGGCTTGCGGGCCGGCATTATTTGTAGGAACGAACGTATATTCAAAATTGTTTTGACCAGACAATAGGTTTAATAACGATCCGGAAACAGGCTGAAGTGTTCCAACATCTACAGGTGTTCCTGCACCGTTTCTTTTTGTTCCTACAACTGAAAAACCACCTGCAAGAGTAAGTCCGCTATATTCAGAACCTAATTTTAAGGTTACAGGAGTTCCGGCAGAAATGGTTTCACTCCATTCTAAAATTTGAGAAGTTGTACCAATACCTAATAATCCGATTCCGGTTGTGATGGTAGAGAAAGTCTGGACATTTCCGTCAACGGCACTTCCTGCATTGATTACGCCTCCTGTTAGTATAGTATTCCAACGTTGTGAGTTGGCATATTTTCTTTCAGATAAAGGAGGACATTCGTTTGGATTCAATACTGTTATGGTAACAGAACCGCTTCTGGAGCAAATTCCATCAGATGCAATGGCAGTAAAAGTATAGAATCCTGCTGTTGCAAAAGGGCCGGCAACATTTGACGGAAGTGCTGTTCCGTTAGGAGCATACCAGATAATCGTTCCGGTAGAAACGGCGTCTAAAGTAACCGTATTTCCTATTTGAGTAACCAAAGCCGTATTGGTAATCGACAGGTTTGGCTGTGCATTTACAGTTACAGCAACCGGAAGTATGTCTGAAGAACAGGTAGCGTTGGCGCCCTGTGCTTGTATATAATATGTACCGCTCGTGGTTATGTTTGATGCTGCTTCTGCCGTAATAGGATTATTGGAGGCATCAAAGAATAGATAGGTAGTAGTAGGGTTGAGGTTTATGATGGCATTGGCAAGATTAACAGAGCCACATCCTGATATCGCTGACTGCACTTGTAAATTAAGTACGGAAGAAACATTTACCGTTACTTCTTTAAGGTTGTTGACGGTATTTTCACAAAGACCTCCTGATGTAAGGGATATAAAATAGGAATAAGGCGAATTGGCCTGACTTAATCCACTAATGGTTAGCGCTCCTGTAGCAGGGTTCTTTACATAAGTTACTCCTGCATGTCCGGTAAAACCAGAGGTAATTTCTTGCGTTTTATTCTGGTCTGTGTAGTATCGGATCAAGGCGCCGCCTATTGTGGTAGTTGGCGTAAGGACTATGTTTCCTTGGCAGGCAACAAGCGGGCTTTGGATATTGATATCGGCAGCTGTAGGCAGGTTGATTACCTTAACAGGAACAGCTACTCTTCGAGATTCTTCAGTACATCCTATTTTTGCGGCTGCCACATAAAATACAGTATCTGCGCTTAATTGTGTTGTCAGATAGGGTGCTCCTGAAGCAACTGTTCCTAAAATAGTCCCACCTGTAGCGGTATTATACCATCTGATTTCATTACCTGCTGCGGTTGTCGCAGTCAGTGAAGCGGAGCTTCCAGAGCATACAATAGCATTTAAGGTAGCCGGATCTGTGATAGTAGGCATTTTAGGAACGCGGACAATACCATAGAGATCAAGGCGCTGAGTTAACTGCAAATTGAGCAAGGAAGAGTAGCGAATAGTAATTCTATCGGCAGGTGCATTTGGGGCAAAAGGGATAGTAGCTACTTGGTTTCCTTGTAACAAGGTCAGCAGATCTAAGTTCAATAAAGAGCTTAAAGACTTCGAATCTACAATTGCAGGGCCGTTATACGCAATAATTTGGATATTGTTCGCGACACCTAAAGCTAATAAGGACGGATCGACTTTCATTCGGATATCGAACTCGTCAGTTGTTCGTGATAAGCCGTCAAAATAGACGGTTTGTTCAATAGATGCTGCTACACCTAAGACACCCAAACTCAATCGGGAAAAACTATTAGGGTCAGAATCTAATACATTTTTAGGATTGGTTACTCCAACTCCTCCAAGGTTCAACAGATCGAGGCTGATTCCGCTACCGCTATAAGATGTATAGGAACCATAACCACAATCGCCCTGATTTGAAATATAAAAGGCGTCAAAGACACCTAGCTGTTTTGTATTGAATAATCCTAAAAGACTTCCTATTCTATTTCTCAAACGGATTCTGTTGTAGGATTGCGCAGGAGTTATGGCAATAAAATAATCACCCGCTACGTCGGTCACGATTCGGAGCCTTTCAGTTGCAAATTCGCCAATGTCCTGGCTGTCACCTTGTAAGAGGACATCGTTTCCATTTTTAGCTTGAACCGTAAACTCTTGGTTTCCGATTAATACAGCTCCTAATACGTTTGAAAGCAGCCCTCCAAGACTTCCTCCCAATAAAGATGGAAGGAGATTTTCATCGGTCTGAATTTTAATGTAAGAAGTAGTATTGGCCGGTAAAGGGGCAGGATATTCAAGCTCAATATAGCCGGAATAAGCCCCAATACCTAATGCTAGTCCTGAACTTGCCCTTACATTAGCTTTAGTGGCAAGATTTCCGTCGACTGCATTGGCTGAGAGGTCGGTATTGCTTTCGCCCGAAATTGTGGTAGCATAAACTCTAGTGGATTGCGCACTGAGAGGATTATGGTAAAAAAGCAATAAGATAAGGATAGAGGAGTATAGAAAATAATACGCCCTTTGAAAAGTAAAATTAATTTTCATAAGCAATGCATTTAGTTAATAGATAGATTTGGGAACCTTTATTTTAACGGGAAATTAATAGTTTTTTTAGCCTTTTTCTTACATATGTATTGTAATTAGGTAATTATGAATAATTTATACTATGTTTTTAGTGGTATTTTTAGAAAAAGTATATATTTGTTTTTGAATTGTTATTAAATTAATAGTTCGCAAAAAACCCAAATTTCCAAAACCGCCCATCATAGATTCATTCTGTGATATGACTTTATGCTTGGTGTTTAAAAAATACCACGTACTTGTGAATATTTTTTAAAAAAATGCTTTATGAAATTGATTGTGCAGACAATTTCTAAAGTGGATTTTTTAACGGATTTCATAAATCTAATTTTATCCTTGGATAAAGTTACAACACATTTTGCGAATATGCAAGAAAATAAATCACAAAACGCGATTAGCGTTATTAGTAGATTGAAGAAAGCGCTGAAAATCAAGACAGATATCGAATTGTCTGAATTTTTGAACATTAAGCCGAATACCATTTCTACTTGGAAAAAAAGAGATAGTGTAGATTTCGATTCAATAATCACAATTTGCGAGCTTTATGAGCTTGATTTGAATGAAATATTCCTTAACAAGAAAAAAATAGGAACTTATACCAATCATACATCCCTGATTTCAAGGGAAGTACAGTTTCAGTATGCCAAAGGAAATGACAATGCTTCTTTGCTTGATATTCTTCCGAAATACAGCTTTCCTTTTATTATAGCTGATGATTCGAGAGTATTTCAAGTGGTAAGCAATAATATGTTTCCTGTAATAGATGAAAATTCATTCGTAATTTGCGAAAAGATTGACATCGACCAGATCGAAAATGATTCTATTATTGTTTTTGTAAGCGGTGAAAAAGGATTGTTTATCAATCGTGTGGCAAGAAGCACTTATGATGATGCTATTTTTGTACTGAGTAATGAGAATGATTTTTATAGCAGTACTAAATTGAATATTTCGGAAATTTCAGAAGCATGGGTTGTACGAGGCATTTTGTCGTATGACGTAAATAATGCGAATAAATTCAAATACATAAACGAAAGTATCAAAAAAATAAACAAGTTTCTTGACAATGCAAAAGTCAAGTAAATAGTGTTCTGTAAAATAAAAAGGATTCTTCACAATAGAAAATCCTTTTTATTTTTACATTTTGAGAACTATCGCATCTTATACAGGAAATAATAAATTTCTGTGTAATAAGATAAATCTACCTTATAATTGTGTAACATTTTTAGGAATAAATATAAATAATTTTGTTTTCATAATCATTGGGAACTGTGAAATTAGTTTGTTTCTTTTTGTTGCTTATCTGTTTCAAAGGTCTTTCACAGACTTTTGGAAAAACTTCTATTTCTATATATCCAGCTCCACTTAGCGAAAAGGATATGATATACTATAAATGGTATAACCATCCTGAAGAGGATAACATTTACATCATTAATTTCGAAAGAAATATTAATGGATTTACTACCGCTTTTAAAGAAGTAAGACGATTGCTGGCAGAGAATAATCTGAAATTTGAAGAAACAATCAGCAATATGTCATCTTTCCATCCCAGTCTGGATTCGGAGCATAGCTATGAAGAGCTGCATAGTTCCGTTAAAGACGAACAATCAAAAATCTTTATGACCTGGAATTCAGGAAAAGATTTCCTTACCCTTTTTTTAAAGCATGACATCTACATGCTAATCTTAGGCAATAAGGAAGAATAATGCGTATGCCAGTTCTTATTAGTACATCTTTTAATGACAGCACGGAGCAGAACCAAAATTTCAGCTATGCATTAGGCTAAGCCATTGTTTTGACTAACCCAACACCTAATATTTATCTGAATTATGGATTCAAACATGTATGTTTTTCTTGTTGATGATGATCAGGACGATCGCGAATTATTTGAAGAAGTGATAAAAGGAATTGATGATTCTATTCATTTGCAGATGTTCAAGAATGCTTTAGAATTGATGGATTATCTCAACAGAGATGACATCGTCTTGCCGCAGATTATATTTCTGGATCTGAACATGCCGCTTGTTTCGGGAACAGAGAGCCTGAAACTGATAAGATCCAATCCTCGTTTTATGGATATATCAATAGCCATCTATTCAACTTCTTCTTTAGAAAAAGATATTGAAGAAACTTTTGTCAACGGAGCCAATATTTACATCACAAAGCCAAATGATTTTCCAATACTGAAAAAGACCATAAAAAACGTCCTTAATATCAACTGGCACTACTTTGGATCGGGTATGGACAGGAAAAACTTTTTTTACAGTGTGTGATAAAAAAAAGAAATTGTTTTAAGTCTGTGAAAGAAGCATTTTTTGTTCAAAATAAGTTGTTAATGTGAAAAAGTGATGTTCTTTTTGCAATATCTTTGTAGTATCCAACAGCAACGTTATGAAAATAATTCTGTCATCTGCCGTATTTTTTGTGTGTACCATTAGTATGGCGCAGGATGTGGTTTTTATCAGTTCTATTTCAAAAACAGATAAAGGGAACGCCCGACAGGCTTCTGATAAAATCGCTTCGCTGACTACACTCTCGTATCGCTTTTATAAGATTATGGAGCAGGCATCGGATTCGACCTATACGATTATATATGCCCCGGCTTCTATTTCTGATGCCGACCTTGAAAGCAAGAGCGAATGGGACGAATGTTTGTATGTAGATTTTAAGTTGGAAAATAAAGAAGTTTCAAAAACTTTAAAATTTCAATCGATCAGAGGAAAATATCTGGATATATTTCCGGCATGGAAAAAATATTTCAAACAGAAAGCCCATATCGAATATACGATTACAGATCCAACCACCCGTGAAATAGTTGATTCAAATCATGGCTACCGCTTTATACTTAAGGAAGGTGAAAATGCCAAAATTCCGAGATGGAGCATTATCAACAAATCATAATTTTTTTCGCAATCTTTTAAATCCATTCCGAAGCGGAACGGAAATCGTCCGGAAAGTAGGTAAGATACTGTACCATTCTCGGATTTTTGCCATGATTGGCAGTTGCACAATGCGGTAATGTATTTTGCCAGATAATAAAATCACCGGCATTGCCCATAACCGGAACAGGAGTTAATGTCTCGAGTGCTTTTTCTCTGGGATTTTCATATGGCTGCAACTTTTCCAGCCATGAATTGATTTCGTTGTGGAATCCCGAAACACAATGAAAGGCACCGTCATCAGGACCGCAGTCGGTTAGATACAGAAGTCCCTGTAGCCCAAAAGGAATAGGTGTTTTCAGGCTCACGTCCCAATGAAGCGGACTGCCCATAAATTTAAAGTTTTCTGTTTCTGGTGGATTAAAACTGACCTTGTCAACCGTATGATAAATTTTATCGGTTTTATAAAGTTGTACATATGCCTTTCGGATTCGTTCGGAAAGCCTGTTTTTATTTAGGGTTTCGTGGTTTGAAAAGCTAACCATTAGTCCTTTTTGCTCTGCATGCCTGTTGTACCAGGTTTCTTTTTTTTCCGGATTCATTCCCAGGAAATTCCAGATGGCATTTTCCGTGGCTTTGCAATCTTCTTTTGAAATGGCTTTTTTTAGGACAATATATCCGTTTTTATTCCAAAATTCAAGGTCTTCTTGAGAGAGCACATCCTCTTGCTCAGTTTGAACCACTGCTGCTTTTTTATTGGCAATAACCCAGGATTTAAAGCCTTTAAAATCAGGTTTCTCAAAATAAAGAAATTGGAGTGCGTCTTCCATACTGATTCCCCATCGGTATAAGATTTCAATTTCCTTGTCCCAGGAACCGGTGTCAGTATTTATTCCGGTATTCGGCTCTGTTGTCCGTTTCCAAAGCTTTTCAAGATAAATCCAAGGCATATCTTTGAGATTAAGATTATTCTCAAAAGTAAAGAATAATCGTACACATAAATAAAAAAAATAAAAATTGAGGACTATTTAGAATTTTTATTTTCGCCACGGATTAAAATGATTTACACAGATTTAAGGAGTCTATATCCAATAAAGGAAGGCATAAAAAGAGTGTTGTTTAATGTTTTCTCTATCGAACTTTGCGGCTCTACGCCTTTGCGTGAAATAATGCTCGCAAAGGCGCAGAGCCGCAAAGTATTAATTAATTGACAGCGAGAATTAGAAAATGAAAATAAGAAAAATAACAAAGTGCTTACCATTCCTGATAAGCACTTTGTTTATTATAAAGTGATAAATATGGATGATCGGGTCTGGGGCAAAATGTTTTTGGTTTTATGGCCTTTTCCAGAAACATCTTCTACTAAAAGCACTTCACCGCTTTTAAAAAGACGCTTCTCACCAAGAGAAGTTTCTATTTCGATGATGCCATCCAAAAGCACTATATATTGCCTTGCCGGAGCATTGTGAAAATCATAATCATAACTTTCTGCTACTTTCCTAAAAGTTAGTGTCCCTGCTTTTTGAGCTTCTGATAAAAAACCGATGCTGCCGTTTTCATGCAACGGTATCAATACATTTTCAAATTGGCTATCGCCATTTTTATCCGAAAAAATCCGGGTTATGCTAAACGATTCCATTATACGAAATGTTTGTCCAGCCATTCAGCTGCAATCTGTATGTCCTGCTGCGTGAGATTATGGCTCGTGTTCAGTTCAAATGGAGCAGTTTCAAAACCCGCTTCTTTCAATAGGTTTATATAATTCTCCGTAGCTTTCGGGTCAACCGTAGGGTCGTTTTTCCCAGAGGTAAGGAGTATAGGAGTACTCTTTTGGTTTGGAAGCGGCAGTTTGTTTTTAAACGGCTGCATTGGTCGAAAAAGAATGGCGCCATCTAAGAAATCAGGTTCCATAAATAAAGTAGCTCCTGCAATATTAGCTCCGTTAGAATAGCCCAAAGCAATAATTTTAGATACATCGAAATTTTCCTTTTTTGAGGTTTCCCGTAAAAACGCAATCATTTCGCGTGTCCTGAACTCAAGGTCTTTTTCATCAAAAATTCCCATGCCAAGCCTTTTAAAAAAACGAGGCATTCCGTTTTCCAGAACATTGCCGCGAATGCTTAGGATGTTATAGTCTTTGCCCAGATTTTGAGCAATAGGCAATAGGTCTCTTTCGTCTCCGCCTGTTCCATGCAAAAGCAGTAATGTCCTGGCGTTTTGAGTTTGTGACGGTATATAAATATAATGCAAAGGTTGAAAGTCCATAATTACTTAATTTATTTTTACTAAATGAGATTCGATCTGGTCGCGACGGGATTCGTATTGCGGTGGCAATTTTAAATCTTTACCCAGATTTTCCAATGTTTCGTCAATGGTAAAGCCTGGATTGTCGGTTGCAATTTCAAATAAAACACCGCCCGGTTCCCTAAAGTAAAGCGAATGGAAATATTGCCTGTCAATTTGCGGTGTGATTGACAAACCGCGTTTTTCTATCTTTTCACGGAAATGCATCAGAATTTCATCATTTTTTACCCTAAACGCAACGTGATGGACGCTACCATTGGCAACATGGCCTCTTTTTTCATCGGCAAGTTCAACCAGGTCAACTATAGATGCACCTTCCACGGCATCGGTTGCGTAACGATAACGATTGGCTTCCTGTTCTACCAGTTTATAGTCAAAAACTTCAGTCAATATGGCTGCTGTAGGCTTGATATTGTTCAAGGTCAAGGTAATATTATGAAAGCCTTTTGTGGCTACATCTGCTTTGATTTCTTCCGTTTCCCAGGCCTTTCTGTTGTCTGGAGTTTTTGATTCGATAAGCTCTAATTTTAAGCCATCCGGATCAAGAAAGGTAAGATATCTTTCTCCAAATTTTACGGACGGTTTATTGTAAATCACATTATATTCTTCAAAACGTTTTACCCAAAAATCCAAGCTGCCTTTTGGTACTGAATATCCAATTTCTGTTGCCATTCCCGAGCCTTTTCTTCCTTGTTGGATTCCATCGCCCCAAGGAAAAAATGTAAGTATGGTTCCGGCACTTCCTATTTCATCACCAAAATAAAAATGATAGGTTCCCGGGTCGTCAAAATTGACGGTTTTTTTGATAAATCTCAATCCTAAAACTTTTGAGTAAAAATTAAAGTTGCGTTTGGCGTCACCTGCTATAGCTGTGATATGGTGTATGCCTAAGATTTTATTTTCCATTGTATTTTGTTTTTAAGTTGATTATTAATTTATAGTACAAATTTATGACCGTTAGAAGAATACTGCATTGAACTAGGACAAGAAAGCAATAGTGTGTGTTTTCTACTGTTAGCACTTCAGGTTTATACAGCGATAAATAATCCGCAGTAAGGCTTCTGTTTATTTTTTTTAAAAATTTAAGCCTCGTTACGGAAAACCGTAAGGAAGCGTTTTTTCAGCTCATTATATTTGGAAGGAAAGCCGGGAATAAATCCGAATCAGTTTAAATCTTATAAGAAGAACACCCATACCTTATTCATCAACTACCACTAAATGATGATTAGAGCGGGATAGAAAGTAAATATTGCCGAGCTATATAGTATTAAAGACTTAATTATTATATGACCAAAATTTCCCCATCTGCTCTTGTATGCATGACATTATTGTTTTTTATTTTTTTGGGATGTGAAGAAGATAAGGTAATTGTTACCTATGCTAATCTTAACGTATCCCATATAAAAGATTTTCAGAATATCCCTAAGGATTCTGTGATTTGCCGTCTTATTTCGCAACACCAGGATTTTTATACAACGGAAATTGAAAATTTTGATTCCCATTATGACATTATCGGTCTGGATAAGGAAGGTAACGAAGTGACGGGTTATGCAGATATTGAAAATAAATCCAAATATGGAAAAGGTGTTATTGAAGATGAAATGGGGAAGGAGATTGAAGTTGACGTAGAATGGACAGATGATAAGAGACTGACAGCAAGAGACGAAAAAGGAAATATATGGGAACTCACCGTTGAAGAGTAATAACTTAAAAAGAAAAAGATGATAATTAAAAAAGAAGACTTAAAAGAAAATAAGGATTTTAGCCTTGAAGAGCACAGTCCTTTCATGATTTTGGATACTAGACATTTCCAATACTTTAGTGATGTGGAGAAATTTGGCTATTCAGTTGAAGTGTTGAATGTGATTAATTCTATTACATGGATCAATAAATTGTATAGAGACCTAAAATCTGATCTTCATATCGAAACTGAGATTTTTTATGAAATTATTGACTGCATTCTGAATTCAAGACACTTTAACGACCAGCAATTGGAAAGGTATTATTCAGCACAGCAAAAGCTGGAGCATTTTTCCAGTATTACTCATAAGCTGACAGATACGGATAATAATTTTGATGTGCCTTTTATTATCGATTTTATTGTTTTAGGAGCCAATCTGGATCAATATGAAAGTCTGGGTGACGATAAAAGAAACGAACTGCATGATGAATATGCAGCCTTGTTTTGCCAGGTCAGAGCGCAGGAAATCGAAATTGAAGATTTCTTATTGCAGGTAAAGGCACTAATTTTTAATGTGAATGAATTAGAACTTGAAAATAGTATCTAATCACCACTGACTTATCATCTTAAAAATTCGCTAACTCTCAGATTAAGTTTTGAGAGTTTTCTTGTTTGAATTTAAAAAAAATCCGGGTATTTTTTAGCTGTTAGGCTCAATATGAACCAGGATGTGCCCAAGCTGAGGGATTTCCCGATGCAATGTATCGCTTAATCGATGTGCTAAGTCGTGGCCTTCTTTTACGGTTATGTTGGCATCTACAATAGCATGGAGATCCACATGATATTTCATTCCCGCTTTTCGAACATAACACTTTTCAGTTCCGATAATTCCTGTGGAAGTCAGTGAAACTTCCCTGATCTCTACAACCAGGTCATCATACAGATGTTCATCCATAATTTCACCAAGTGCCGGTCTGAAAATCAGGTAGCTATTATAGAGTATAAATCCTGATGCGATAAGTGCAGCCCAATCGTCGGCAGATTCATATCCTTTTCCGAAAAACAAAGCAATTGAAATTCCAACAAAAGCAGCTATAGATGTAATAGCATCGCTTCTGTGATGCCAGGCATCTGCTTTTAAGGAAGAACTGTTAGTTTCCTTACTTTTTTTCATGACAAGACGGAAAGAAATCTCTTTCCATATAATAATAGCGCCTAAGACTATTAAGGTATAAGGTTTTGGAAGCTCATGAGGTGTTCCGATATTCATGATACTTTCATAGGCAATGATGGTAGCCGAGGTAATCAGAAAGCCTACAACCAGAAAAGTGATTAAAGGTTCGGCTCTTCCATGTCCGTAAGGATGGTTTTCATCAGCAGGACGGCTGGAATATTTCAATCCGAATAATACTAAAGTTGATGAGAAAATGTCTGTTGTAGATTCAATGGCATCCGCTATCAGCGCATAAGAATTCCCAAAATATCCTGTCAGTCCTTTTATCAATGCTAGTGCAGTATTTCCTATAATGCTGAAATAGGTGGTTTTGATTGCCGTTTCAGTATGTGTACTCATCAGAGGTCGGATTGTATGGGTGTGCTAATTATTTTATTGCAAGATACTTCAGGTTGATGAGAGTTCTTAGATAATTTTCACTTTTTTATAAACCATTTTTATTTAGGGAAATTTTAATAAGTTATTCTGTAAGATTTGCCAATCAATGAAATAATCGTATTTTTGATAAGCAAATATACCCCTAAATGGCAACAGAGTTGAAAAACATACTACTGGCTGACGATCATAGTGTAGTCAGACATGGAATTTCATTAATCTTAAAGGATTCTTTCCCAGGAATTTCTGTTGACCATGCTGAAAGTTTTACGTCTGTATTAACTGCACTTAAGACAAGTATTCCGGATTTGGTATTTTTAGATATCAACCTTCCCGGAGGCAATAGTACTAAAATGATTGAGAAAATCAGATTGTCGCATCCGGACTTGAAAATACTGATGTTCTCGGCTTATGATGAAGAGCAATATGCACTTCGTTATATTCATGCAGGAGCCAACGGTTTTCTGAACAAGCATAGCTCTGAAAGTGAAATTATCAACGCTGTGCAGTCGGTTATGGAAACCGGAAAATATATAAGTGCAACGGTTAAGGAGAAAATATTAGAGAACGTATTGCACAAAACTCCAATCAATCCGCTGGAAAGCCTTTCTGACAGAGAAATTGAAGTCGCCGGACTTTTGGCAAGGGGAGAAGGCAATTTGGAAATAGCAAACCAACTGAATATTCAGATGACAACGGTTAGTACTTACAAAAACAGGATTTTTGAAAAGCTGAGAATCAATAACGTTGTCAGTTTGGTAGAAATTCTGAAGATTTACGAAAACTAGCTGTTTTTTTCTTCCTGTAACGAAATAGTTATTTCGGTTCCTTGCAGAAGCTCACTTTCAATATACATATTGCCATTTAATATAATCAAAAGCTCGGCAATCATTGGTAGTCCCATGCCTGTTTTTTTGATGTTTTCCTGCGTTTTGGCGTTTTTCGGATTGTTATAAAAATCCAACAGCTCAGCCGACATTCCTTTTCCTGTATCCTTAATCCGTATAAATATAGTATCTTCTTTTTTTGCAGAAGTGAACACAATCCTGCCGTTAAAAGTATTTTTGATAGCATTATCAAGCAGGTTATGGATAATAATAGAAAGCAACAGCTTATTCGTTGACAGCAAGATGGCTGGATCAATCTTATTGACTATTTCTGTTTTTTGCGAAGAAGCAATATTTAAAAAGATCTGTATTTTTTCTTCCGCAAGTCTATAAAGGCTGTAAGGCTCTGAAGAATTTTCCTGTTTGCTTACTTTGGTATACTCCAAAAGATTGTCGACAAAATGATAAAGCTGGAAAGAAGAGGTGTAGATGGATTTCAAATCTTCTTCAACAGTCTCCTTATTGTTACTGTTTTGATATGCATGTTTGCCGGTAAGCGCCAAAAAGCGAAGCGGACTCTTGATATCGTGTGTTATTGTCCGGATTAGTTTTTTATGGTTGATAATTTCCTCACTTAATTTTTCCTTTGTATTCCTTAACGTGCTGATTGTGTGTCGCAATTGGAAAGTCTGTTCTGCAATCTTTTTCTCCAAAAGGACATTTTTTCTCCTGATGTATCGAATTCTCATCTTAATGGTGTAAAAAATAAAAGTTATGCCACAAAGCAACATAAGGATAGTAAACCAAATAGTCTGATAGAAAGCAGGCGGTACAATTATTATCAGCGTTTTATACTTATAACCGGAATCAAAACCGGTGAGCTTTCGTGCCGTAAGATAATAAGTGCCATGTGGCAAGGAAGTATACGAAATCTCGTCTCCTTTTAACGGAGTCCATTTTTGGGAAATAGGGCCCTGTAACCGGATTTCGATATTGAGGTTGTTTGGATTTCCGTAATATGGGCTATTGATAAAAAGTCGAACCCGGCCAAAGTCGTTGTTTAATAATAGCGTATCGTTGTTGATTTCCTGAGTGCGATTATCAACTTCAGCCTCTTGAAAATAGATTTCATTATCAGGAAGGAGCAGTTTTATATTTTCTGGAAAAAACAATATATTGCCTCTCATTGATGGAAAAGAAAGAGCATTGTTTCCTAATTTTAATCCACAAGGTTGGCAGCCACCATTAAATTCGTTGGTATAAAAACCATCTGATTTGTCATAGTACTGATAATAAACATTATCTGTCTTTCCTTGTGAATAATTCAGAAGGTTTTTTTTGGAAGCCTGAAAAAGGCCTTTGTTTGTCGATACCCATAAATAGCCGTTCTGGTCTTCAATAATACAATGGGAGGAAAGCAGATACCTGTTTCTGTCAATCGGGAAATGAGTGGTCTTTTTAGTAAATTGATTGTAAAGAAAAAAACCTTTTTCATAAGTCGTCACCCATATTTCAGCAGGATTTTCAATATATATGCTCCTGACATACGTATTTGAAATCTGCCGGATATTCTCAATCTTTTTTTCTTTGTAATAAATTTTATGAAAGCCCAAATGAGAGCCTGTCCACAAAATATTATCCTCAATCTCCAACATATAAGTAGGATTAAAAGGAAGCATCATTGAAAGTTTAAAACTTGGTTTTTTTGACGGTTCAGAATGTTTCAGCTGGTAAAGCTTTCCGTCGGGAGCACCAGTCATAGCTGTTCCTGCCAGAATTTCTCCTGCCCGGGTTTCAAAAATCAATATGACACGATCTTCAAATGACCAGGTATCAGAAGTCGTAAAATTAGTACTCTTGTTAAGACGGTATATCTTATTCTCTTCTTTGGTCCAAAGGTCTCCGTTTCGATCTTTAAGAAGAATATAATTGTCGTTGTCTTTTATAAAGACACGTTTTTCCTGAACGCCTTCATTGCTGAATATTTCTCCTGATGTAGTAAGGAAGCTATCCGTTCCATGCGGAATTTGGGCATAGTAAACCCCGTTTTTATTGTTGCCTATAATACTGTTGAATTTTTTTTTCTTGACAATCAATAGTCCGTTGGTACTGCTTCCCATGTATAGGATATCATTCTGGGAGTCATAGTAATAGGAAATAATATTGTTTTTAGCAATATCAAAGTTCTTTAGAAGTACTCTGAGCTTTAATTTTTCCTGATGCCTTTCTAACAGATATACTGTGTTATCAAAAGCAATAAAGGTCTGTTGCGAAACAGTATTCGGAAAAATAGTAAATCCTTTAGTAGGTAGTCCTTCTATTGAAGCAAAATAAATTTTTCCGTTCACAAATCGTACAAATTTTCCGTTCTTATACGAATAAAGAACATCGTCGACTAAGAAAAACACAGTAGTATCATCAGAATCATAATCGACTTTCCAAAGCTGGCTGTTGTTTTTAGTATAAGCAACCACTGTCCCGTTTTTTAAGCTAAAATAGCTGTTGTCTTTTTTATGAATTTTAGGAACAGAGACCCTTTTGCCTTTGTGCAGATGGTTTGTCAAACGGAATGATTCGGGTATTTTATTTTCAGAAATAACCGAAGGCTTGTTCTTTTTTATGAGTATCAGATCAGAAAAATCACTAAAAACATAAATACTGTCGGTAAAAGTCGTTCCCTTAAAATAGCTGATTCTATTGGTTCGAAGTCCTTTAAGGTTTTCGATATTGAAAACTTTGAATTTGTTACCATCATAACGTACCAATCCATTTTCTGTCGAAAGCCATAAAAAACCATATTTGTCCTTGATAATCGATTTGACGCTATTTTGTGGAAGACTGTTATCATCCGCAGAATGCCATATAATATCATAATCCCTGCTTTCTTGTTGAGAAAATAGCGAAGTGATGCTGAAAAATACAGCAAAAAATAGATATAATGATTTAGAAAATGGCATTTTTAGCAGATGGGAATCAGTGGCTTAATACTAGATATCCGAAAGGGAAAATTCATCTTCAATATTACAAAGTTCAGTATGAAAAATATCGACTGGTTTTGTAGAATTAATTCTACAACAGCTGTATGTATAAGCCACAATTTTTTTCAATGTCAATATGCAATTTAGTAAATGATTTAACCCGATTGATTTTATAGGTTTTTGATTACGATGCAAGGGAAAGAATTTCTTTCCCTTGCTCTATTATTCCACTAAATTTTATGAGTTTACCAGCATTTGCCTCAGGGCATAAAAAGATGTTTGCTAAAGTGCAATTAGGAAGCATTCTTGCGGAATTTACCGGGACATTTCTATTGACATTTTTTGCTATAGCAGGAACAATTGTCCTTTTTTTTCATGATAATTTTTTTAACCAGACTTTGGTGTCTCTCTATATAGGTACGATCACTTTTTTAGCTACTTTTTTCTCCTATCCAATATCCGGATCACATTACAATCCTGCTATTTCGGTAGGTTTTTTCATTGCCAATAGGATAGGATTCAACCGACTTATTGCCTATGTCTGTACGCAAATCATAAGCGGAATTTTAGCAGCAGTCTTAGTGTTTTATTTGTTTTCGTATAAACCTGGAGTATTTTCAGAAATGCTTACAAAGCCAACTACCTTGATTTATCATGAAGGGCTAATGCTTTCGACTATATGCCAAAGCGTGATGATGTTTATTGTTTTATTGCTCTTTTTAGGATTAACCTATTTGAAAAAGAGTAAGTTATATGTGGCTTCTATTATGGCAATAACTGTATTTATGGCCAACTTTGTCAATCTGTCTATTACTAATTACCCGTTGAATCCGGCTATAACTGCAGCCGAATTACTACTATGCGGAAATCACAAAGCCATTGAGGCTTTGTCCCTATGGCTATCACCTTTTGCCGGAGCTGGTCTGGCAGGAATTATCTACTACATTACTTTCATCAGACCCGTTAACTAAAAATCACAGTCTGAAAAACAGATCGATTTGTAGAATTTATTCTACAAATGCTGTATGCATTCTCTACAAGACCTACGCAGTATACTAAAGAAATTTGCACAATCAGGTTGTCAATCAACCAGATCAGTAGTGTGTAACCATTTATTAATCAAACCAATCTGCATATGTGTAAAAACTATATTCTTTAAATCGCTATTAATAAACCGTTTGCTACCACCAAAAAACTGTTTTCCCCGATTTTCAATTAAACTTTAAAACTATAACGATGAACAAAAACTACAGTTGTCAAGGCAGATTTTTGCCCTATCGACAGGTAAACGTCATGTTTAGGAATGCTGCTATAAGAGTAAAAAGCCTCTTATTGCTTGTTTTCCTTCTGACGATGGCCAGCTTCTGGAATGTTGCCTATGCGGACGGGAGTAAGGACCTTTATCCTTCCGGAGTAGTGGGTAACCGTGCTTTCTTGTATAGCAACAACTATACGATAGGAGGAACCACCATCAATTCCTGGCCTTTTAAGACTTTAGGAACGCATTATGTGTATGCCCAGACGGGAGAAACTATTGCGGCTGCATCGAGCGCCCAGAATATCGGCAATGGCCGTATCAGGTTAATAGCGCCAGATGGAACCCAATATTTAACGACTGCAACTACAACAGGTCAGATTCCGAACCGAGCAGGCGAAACGGCCGGACCTCAATATCCTGGTCAGGGAGCGGGAGGAAACAGGTATTTGCCTTATACGGTTTCCGTTGGCGCAACACAAACAGGAATTTGGAAAGTAGAATTTTTACCTTCAGGTTCTGAAACTAGCAGCTCTACACCATCTGTTGTGGATGTTGCTGCCGATGCTAACTGGACACAGGGAACTAACACAGAATTGATTGCTGCATGGGATATTTCCGTAAGAAATGAGGCCAATACCAACTGGATTTCTGGACGTGTATATTCAAATGTATTTAATTTACACATACAGGGATCATCATTTCAAGAAGCAAAAGCCTTTTATGGCAAATTTATTGTTTTAACCCGTGATGGAGTTGCTTATAGAGTAACTAACAATGGTTCGAATGGAGTTGGTTTTACTTTCTTTGTAAATAATAAAGGTTTTTTGGATGCTTCAGGAAACCCTTCTTATAAAAGTTTGAACCTGTCAACTCCATCAAGTGCTGATTTTAGAGTTCACGACCCTAGAAGCGTAGATGATGCAAATAATGTAACACACAAAATATTTTATACAACACCAGCTTCTGATTTGCCTTCGAGCGCAGTTCAGGCAGTAAGTACTACCACAAGCGTATCAACCTGGTTAAAAAACAGTGTGATTACGCCTACGGCTACAAACATCACCTATACAGGAGCTGAAGGGACTCCAAACCGTTCCGGTAATAAAGGTGCCTATATTGGATTTGATTCTAACCTTTCAGGGACATACAGAATTGAAATAATTGGAGCTTTTCCTACCAGAACAATAACAGGGAACTGTAATATGGGTACCAATACCGTTTTTTGGGACGGACGAGATGGAGCAGGAAATATACTGTCAGCCAATACCAATATTGGAGAAATAAGGGTACAGTTGTTTGGAGCCGAGGTACATTTCCCTTTTATAGATATGGAGATCAATCCCGGAGGGATTATTATTGAACAGCTAAATGCCAGTTATAATCTTTATTCACCAAATAAGGATTTGGTTTATTGGGATGACTCAAACGTTGATGGCGGAAACGCAAATACAAAATCAAACCCTACAGCTTCTGGAATAGCCGGTATTTCAAGTAACAGTAACGGACATAAATGGGGCAGATACACGATGGGTAGTTCCGGATCTGGAAATACCGGAGATGGAGGATCAAGTTTTGGTAACGAAAAATCACTAGATACCTGGAGTTTTGTTCCTGGAGAAGTCATTATAAAAACACTTGATATTATTGTTGCCGCTGCCGATTTAGAAGTGGTAAGCGTTACGCCTTCGACTACAACTGTAGTTGTTGGACAACAGGTTAACTATAGTGTAGTGGTAAAAAATAACGGGCCGAGTGATGTGACAGGATCCGGTTTTGCTTTCATAGTTCCAACAGGATTTACAATAACAGGAGTTACCTATGTAAACAGCCAGGGAATTGTTGTAGTAGTAAGCGGAGCTGTTGATCCGGTGACAGGAAATTATATAGCCAATTTAAATATGACGAATGGCTCTGAAATCGTATTTACGATTACAGGAACCGTGGGTTCGTCTTTAGCTGGTCAGCCTTTAAATGTGGAGGCATCTATTATCCGTCCGGCTGACGTAACAGATATTGATGCAACACATCCCGGTTCAACACCACCTACGGATCCGCATTTGGAATGTAGGAATGGAACAGCGGTTGAAAATTGTAATAATATTAAATATAACAACCTGAATGTTGCTGCTATTGCTGATCTTAGTATTGTAAAAACAGCAAATGCTACTGTACCTACAATCGGACAGACGGTAATTTTTACGATTGCTGTAACAAATAACGGTCCAAATACAGCTACGGGAGTAGTAGTTACTGACCAGTTGCCAACGGGTTACACCTATGTATCTTCAACTGTCACTGCCGGTACCTACAACAGTGGTACGGGAATTTGGACAATAGGAAGTATGACCAATGGAGTTACACGAACAATGACTGTTACTGCAACGGTAAATGCTACAGGGAATTATACAAACGTAGCGACTGTAACAGGTACAGAAAATGATCCGGTTCCTGGTGATAATACAGATGAGGTAACGGTTGCTCCTAATGTGAATGCTAATTTGAAAATCGTTAAAACCGTAAATAATGCAACACCAAACGTTGGGTCTCAAGTACAATTTAGCTTGGTTGTAACCAATAACGGTCCTGGTAATGCAACCAACGTAGTAGTAACCGACCAGCTTCCTACAGGATATACTTATATTTCGCATACAGCAGGACAGACTTATGCTTCTGGAACAGGAATGTGGACAGTAGGTAATTTAGCAAATGGGGCTAGCCAGACTTTGGTAATTACTGCAACAGTAAATGCTACTGGAAACCATACCAATACGGCTACTGTTGACGGAGACGAAAATGATCCTGATACAACAGATAATACAGATTCAACAACAACAAGTCCTGTTAATGTTATCGTAGCCAATGACGATGCTACTGTAACTCCGGTGAACGGTATGGCAGGCGGTACTGCTATTGCCAACGTAGTTTCAAACGACACGCTAAACGGTGCGGCCATCACGGCAGGATCGGTAACCGTTTCGGTTGCTCCTGGGGCTGTTCCGGCAGGATTGACGTTCAATACTTCTACGGGTGCGGTAAGCGTAAATGCGGGAACTCCTGCAGGAACGTATACTTTCGACTATACCATCTGCGAGGTGCTAAACCCTACGAACTGTGACACTGCACAAGTCACGGTAAACGTAGCGGCAGCGCCAATCGTAGCCAATGACGATGCTACTGCAACACCGGTAAACGGCATGGCAGGCGGTACTGCTATACCTAATGTATTGACAAACGACACGCTAAACGGTGCGGCCATCACGGCAGGATCGGTAACCGTTTCGGTTGCTCCTGGAGCTGTTCCGGCAGGGCTGACGTTCAATACTTCTACGGGTGCGGTAAGCGTAAATGCGGGAACTCCTGCAGGAACGTATACTTTCGACTATACCATCTGCGAGGTGCTAAACCCTACGAACTGTGACACTGCACAAGTCACGGTAAACGTAGCGGCAGCGCCTATCGTAGCCAATGACGATGCTACTGCAACACCGGTAAACGGCATTGCAGGCGGTACTGCTATACCTAATGTGTTGACAAACGACACGCTAAACGGTGCGGCCATCACGGCAGGATCGGTAACCGTTTCGGTTGCTCCTGGAGCTGTTCCGGCAGGACTGACGTTCAATACTTCTACGGGTGCGGTAAGCGTAAATGCGGGAACTCCTGCAGGAACGTATACATTCGACTATACCATCTGCGAGGTGCTTAATCCTACGAACTGTGACACTGCACAAGTCACGGTAAACGTAGCGGCGGCTCCAATCGTAGCCAATGACGATGCTACTGCAACACCGGTGAACGGTATGGCAGGCGGTACTGCTATTGCCAACGTAGTTTCGAACGACACGCTAAACGGTGCGGCCATCACGGCAGGATCGGTAACCGT
>NZ_JBGCCI010000014.1:0-60406 GCF_041262125.1 Flavobacterium sp. 28YEA47A | reverse complement strand
CGAACCAACGTGCAGAACGACTCGGTGAAGGTCGTAAAGGCCATTAACAAACAATAAAATACACTACACATGAAAAAAATATATGCACTTTTGGCAATGCTGTTTTTAACATACACACATCCAGCCTTTTCTCAAAATAATCAAGATAACACTATAGACTATAGCGAGTATATCAATAAAACCATAAACAAGCCCAATTACTATACTTTTCAAGATTATTCTAAAGAAGGAAGCGTAGACCTTCTAACAGGTAAATTTGGCTTAGACATCAATTTTCATCAAATTGAAACAGAATATCTCAATATACCCATAACATTCCAATATTCTACAGGTGGAGTACAATTAGATGACATCTCTAATGAAGTCGGAATTGACTGGCATTTGGTTGCTGGAGGTTCAATTACAAGAACCATACATGATGTAGCAGATGAGATGGGTAGTACGATTTGGAGCAATAAAAGATTTTGTGATAATCTAGGCAATTTTTTAGGAACTGGAGGAGATGTTGGCTACACTAATTATGACATAAATATGATGAAAACTATAGGCACTGGATATGGCGCCTATAGAGGGAGTGCCAATGCAACTATAGGGAGCTGGTTCACTAATTTTTTCCCAAAAAGGCGTTTTGACAATGGCTATAGTGAAATTGGCAGTTTAGTTGAGATTAAGAGATTTGAGACCTGGCCAGAATCAGATGAGCTCAGCAACCCTTCTTTTAACCTTGATACAGAACCCGATATATTTAGATGCGCCATAGGCGATTTAAATTTTTCTTTTATTCTTAAGAGAAAACCCTCATATTTTAATATTGATGGTACAGTTTCTCCTGGCGGCGGTGCTCTTTATTTTGAAGCAGTCCCAATTGATGAGATTGGAATTAAGATTAAATATTACATAAGCTCAGCTCTTTTTCATGATAGAAGAAAAAACTATTCTCCTAATCAGCAAAAAAGAGATGTCGATGAATTTGTCATTTCAAAGTTTGAGATAACCGATAAAAGAGGAGTCATTTATACTTTTGAAAATTTCGATTTTATTGACGCTGATTCTATAGAAGAATTTTTTAATAATTTCTTTGGAGAAAATAACATGCGAATTTTCCAATGGAAAACGTATAATACAACCACCAATAACTGGAAAATAACAAGCATTCAACTGCCAAACAACAAAACAATCAATTTTCAATATATTCCGAATGAATACCTTTATCAAAAACAAGTGCCCAGAATGCATGATGGAGAATATAATAACTTGAAATACAACCTATCACCAGCATTGCCTACCTATGCAATAAATAGACTTGACACACATATTGAAGGGCATTCAATATCAGAAATATCCTATGATAATCAACGAGTTAAATTTCATTATACCAATTACAGACCAGACATGAAAACTGGAGGATTTAACCTTAATAGGATTGAGCTCTGGAATAAAGATCAAAGACTAATAAAATCTTTTAACCTCTCTAAAACATTTTCCTATTCTGATTTAGATGGTGGGCATGAAGATTACAGAATGTTTTTAACCGGTGTCGAAGATAGTAGAACAGAAAAGACATATTCATTCAGCTATGACAATATTGATGCGCTGCCACCTCGTAGCTATGTTCAATATCAAGATATTTTTGGTTATTATTTGGGTCCGCAGGCTATTGCAAACAACTACCCTTCATTTCCTACCATTTATATAGATCCAAATGACACAAATGGCAATAAAATATCCTATGACATACCAAATGTCCCATATTACACCGTTAATAGTGGCTCAAATAGATCTGTAAAATTAAACCATCCGAAAACCGGTACATTAAAAAAAATTACTTTCCCTACTGGAGGAGAATTAGAAGTTGTATTTGAGAACAATACCTATTTCGATCCAAAGCTGCAAAACAAAAAAGCACTAGGTCCAGGCGTTAGAACGAAGGAGTTAAAATATTATTCAGGCGGCGGACAATTAGCAAAAAAAACAGAATATTCCTATGATAATTTTAATGATGCTACGGCTAGTAGCGGTACATTGCTATACAAACCTTCATTGGCTTATATTTCCAACTGGAACCTGAACAACCAATATGACAGGAAAACCGAAATTGAAAATAACACTTATGATTTTTACAATGCCAACAGCAGGCTAAATTATTATTCTTACTATCATTTCGACAGACATTATTCCAAAGAAAAACTTAGCCAGTCTGGCCTGAATGACCATAGTATATATGCAAAAATGGTAAAATTATCAACACATGGCATTGGGAATCGTATGGATTTCAAAGGCCGTGAGATAATCTATCCAAATGTGACAGAAAAACTAGTAAACATAGAAAATCCAAATCTATCCTATTATACTAAATTTTATTTCAACAATGTAGATAATCGTGGAAAGGTCAATTCTATAACAGGACCTTCAGATGAGCCCAACATTTATGCTGCTGGTACTGAATCCACATCTTATTCGAATTTTTCTCCTTTTTATGCCAGAACAACAGGAACTGGGTATATGAAAACAGCAGCAGGGTTTATAGAAAGAAGCGGGTACGATATTTATCCTTTTCCAGAAAGAAATTTTTACGATACTACTGAAAATCAACTATTCGGAAAACTATTAAAAAAAGAATACTTCGACAATACTAATACTAAAAAATATACTGAAATTTATTCATATGGTCAAATTGTAAAAAATGACAGCATAAATTCTGGAAATCTTTTAAAGAGTATTAAAACTGATTTTTTAAAAATGCACCTTTATGACTCTAATGATGCGACGAAGGAATTTAAAAAATACCATAAGCTATTATCTTCTGGCTCATCGATAACACAAACAGATATCCAAAACTATCATGGCTTGTATTTGTTTTCAGTTAAACCAATAAAATACAATTCCAAAATCTTCTTGGAACACAAAACTGTAACAACTCATTTTGGCACAGGTGATATTGTTGAACAATATGATTACAATTATTCTAATAATCCATACGGAAATTTAAGTTTAGAATACTTTAGCAATAGCAAAGGTGAACAATTTGAAAAATATTATTTATATCCCGAGGCTAATAGCAACAAGCCCTGGTTGAGTCAAATGCTGACAAAAAACATATTAATCCCTTATAAAACAGGAACAAGAAAAACAACAAATCAAGAAAACATTAATGAAAATGAATATGCATATAAAACATGGCAAAATGGTTCTGTCATGCTGGAACATATAAGCCAAAGAAGAGATGAATTAAATCCTGAAATTAAAATTCGCGTCAATAAAAGGGATGATCGGGGAAATATACTTGAATATCAAAAAGAAAACGGCATACCTATATCTTTAATATGGGGATATGGAAATACCCAGCTAGTTGCCAAGCTTGAAAATATTAGCTATGCTAATATTCCCGGAAATTTAATCACAACTATCCAAAACGCAACTGATTCATCGATTAGTACAGCATTGAATGGATTACGAGCCAGTGTTGACATCAACATGCAAAAGGCAATGATAACAACATATGTATATGAACCATTGATAGGAATCAGTAATATAACCGACCCAAAAGGAGAGACTGCATTCTTCGAATATGACAGCTCTGGACGATTGAAACGGGTTAAAGATAGTCAGGGCAACATTCTTTCTGAGAACCAATATCATTACTGGATTCAAAATTAAACGACATGAAAAAGATATTATTTCTGGCAGCTATATTATTGCCAATGCTGATTCAAAGCCAGAGTCAAAATTATATAAAGACTACTAATTACAAAGTATCTTCTACATCATCGCTATCTAATCCCACAGCTGCTCAGGCAACACAAAATATCATTTATTTTGATGGATTAGGAAGACCCAATCAAGAACGCGCGCACAGACAGTCCGGAGCAGGAACTGATCTAGTAACTCATATAAGCTATGATGGTCTTGGCAGACAAACTAAAAAGTATCTACCCTATCCGACAACAACAGCTACATTAGCTTTTGATACCAACGCCGAGGGAGCCTCTTTAAACTACTATAATACTTCACAGCCTTTATCTCCAGGGTTTGAAACTACAGGAAATCCTTTTAGTGAAACATTATTCGAGAATTCTCCATTAAATCGAGTAATAAAACAGGCCGCTCCCGGTAATTCTTGGGCTATGGGTTCGGGGCACGAAATAAAAACGGAGTATAGTAGCAATATTGCAGGTGAAGTTAGATCTTTTAGTGCCACAGCAATATGGCAAGCTTCACAAGGGCTCTATACTTCGACCTTAGTTCAGCAAGCTGAAGGATATGCAGCAGGACAACTCTACAAAACTGTTATAAAGAACGAAAATTGGACTTCCGGCACGCTAAATACAACAGAAGAATTCAAGGACAAAGAAGGCCGGATTATACTTAAAAAAACCTACGCTATTTATAATCTAAGAGGCAATAAGGTCATTCAACCTATGGAGACCTATTATGTATACAATCAATTCGGTAATTTAGCCTTCGTACTGCCTCCCTTATTAAGCAGTCCAATAACATTAACACAGATTGACGGTCTATGCTACCAATACCGCTATGACAAACGTAATCGCCTCGTAGAAAAAAAGCTTCCGGGTAAACAGTGGGAATTTATTGTTTATGACAATCTGGATAGAATTATCGCTACTGGCCCTACTTTTTCTCCTTTTTCGGACTTACCGGCTGGCTCAACCGGTTGGTTAATTACTAAATATGATGAATTTGACCGCATTGCTTATACAGGATGGATGCCGGCCACGGTAACCAGCAATGAGAGAAATACATTGCAGGTTGCTCGTCATGCCCAAACTAGCAACCTGAGTGAAACCAAAAGCGCATCAGATAATAACGTAAATGGTGTAGTCTTACACTATACCAACATTGCATGGCCTGCGACAGGATACCACATACTTACAGTAAACTATTATGATGATTATAATTTTCCAAATGCTCCCTCTTCTTTTGGAAACGTTGAAGGAGATACCGTATATTATAACCTTTCAATAAAACCGAAAGGTCTATCCACAGGCTCATGGACACGTGCTTTACAAACCAGCACAATATATACAGGTGAAACTTCCTACATCTTATATGACAAAAAAGCAAGAGCAATACAGAAAAAAACAATGAATTATCTGGGAGGTTATACCCGTACAGATAATAAACTCGATTTTTCAGGAAAAACCCTCTATACTATTATTTACCACAAACGAACCACCTCTGATGCAGAATTAAAAGTTCGTGAAGATTATACTTATTCCGATCAAGACCGCCTGCTTACTCTTACTCATACTATTAATACAGGAATCCCGCAACTATTAGCAAAGAATGAGTATAATAATCTGGGACAGCTTGTCCGCAAAAATGTGGGAGGTACCGACATCAGCGGAAATTCAGCTTTCCAAAAAATCGACTATGCCTATACTGTTCGCAACTGGCTGAAAGAAATCAACAATACTACGTCACTGACGAGAGTCGGAGACCCTACCGATCTCTTTGCTTTTAAAATATACTACGACTCACCGATAGTTGCACAACCGCTTTTTAATGGCAACATAACTGAGACTGAATGGAAGACTGCAAGTGACAATAAGACCAGAAAATACAGCTATTCATATGACGCTGTCAATAGGCTCACCAATGCTGTTTATAGTAAGGAAAATAGGATGACCGAATCCTATAATGAATACATACAATATGACAAGAACGGTAACATTACTATACTACAAAGAAATGGCGGACTCGATTCAGATTCGGGAGCTTATGTCCAAATTGACGATCTTTTTTATTCTTACGATGGACAAAATCGAAATAGAATAACATCTATAGAAGACAATACCGGGGATCCTCAGGGTTTCAAAGATGGGGCTATTGACTATCCTGAATACTTCTATGATGCCAACGGAAACATGACTCAGGATCTCAACAAAGGCATAACCGAGATCCGTTACAACCATTTGAATCTGCCAATAAAAATTGTCTTTGGATCAGAAAGCAATAAAATTGAATATCTTTATGACGCAACTGGAACTAAGATTAAAAAAACAATCACCGGTTCAAGATTGACAACAGGCGGAATTGTTGACTATTTGGGAGGTTTTCAATATAAGAACAACTTACTCGAATTTTTTCCAACTGCAGAAGGTTATGTTAGAGCTACTCTGAACAGCACTGGTGGTTATACCTATAGCTATGTATTTAACTATACCGACCATTTAGGCAATATCCGATTGAGTTATGCTGAAAACCCTCAAAATCCGGGAACACTTAGTATTCTTGAAGAAAACCATTATTATCCTTTTGGATTAAAAAATACGAATTATAATTCTGACCAACTAATACATCAACAATCTAAAGGAGGTGTAGTACTTAAGGACTTTGGCGGGTTAGAACCGGTTTTAGATCCGCTTCCTTATAATTATAAGTACAACGGGAAGGAGTTCCAAGACGAGCTGGGGCTTAGTATGTACGATTACGGAGCAAGGAATTATGACCCTGCGATTGGAAGGTGGATGAATATTGACCCGAAAGCTGAATCATCAAGACGATGGTCGCCGTACACTTATTGTTATGATAATCCAATAATATTTGTTGACCCTGATGGAATGCAAGCTAAGTGGAAACCCGATAGAAATGGAAATTTGATAGCTGAAAAAGGAGATAATGTTGCTAGTTTAGCAAAATTTCTAGGAACGACCTCAAAAGATATATCTAATAGATTTAAACTAAATTCAACAGGTGAAAATGTTCCAGAAAATTATCAATTTACTGAAGGTAAAACAGTAAAATTAAATAATAACATGACTCGTTCAATTGAAAATTCAAGTACAACAAGCGAATATAATGCTGGAACAGATTGTTATAATTGTCATGGTGCTGCTATTGCCACAGTAAAAGGAGAAGAAATTACCCCTGAAACTGCAGGCTTTAAAGATTTAGCAGACCCATTTAGTAGTGAAGTAAAAGATGTAAAAAAAGACTTGACAGAAGTTTCGTCAACCGAAGAAGCAGTTTTCGGAAAAACTATTCTAAGTTTTGGCGACCATTCTGCAGTATATTATGGCACTGATAACGGTGGGACTGAATACTACTTTTCAAAAAATGGCGCAACAGAAAAACCTGCTGTTTTTACTAAGCAAGAATTAAAAGATATATATCCAGACAATACTAACCCAAAACTATTAAATTATGAACCTCAAAAATAAAGCGATTAATTTTTTATTTCCAATTGTTGGACTACTTTGTTTTTCTTGCAAGGAAAAGGACAAAAAATCCGAAATTGAAATTTACACACTCAAATCAAGCGATGAAAAGATTGAGGTTCCGTATGATTCAGTAAAAAAAGAATTTATCTATGCTCCAAAATTTGAAGTGACAAAGAATTTGTTGAATGAAAACCCTTTAATTGTAAGTAAAGAAGTCTTGTGTTTGGATACTCTTTCAGGAAAAATAGAATTATCTGCAGAGGCGATTAACAAAATTATAAGTCTTAAATCTTCTATGAAACATGGCATAAAGTTCGCCATTTGTCAAGATAAAGAACCAATATTTACAGGGTACTTTTGGAGTAGTCTTTCCTCTTATGGCAGTACATGGAATTGTATAGAATACAATCATAGTAAAAAGGTCTCCAGTTCAGTTAAACTAAATATTTATAAGAGTAATGGTATGAATATTTCTAAGCGTGAAAAAATTAATTTTAGCACATATCCTGAACTAATAAAATATCTCACAGAATCTAATAAGTTAGAATGTAATAAATAATTTTGGAATAAAAACTAACCACCCAGTTTAGGGTGGTTTTTATTTATGAATCAAAAATCAATTCAAAGGATTATTTTATGCATTTATGGAAAACCGTACAAAATAATATTTAAATATTTTTAAATTAGTCGTCAAAATAAAATTTATTGACAATAAGCTTAAAAAGCAATATTTTTAACACAATTTATTAAAGAGCAGTAATATTGCTTTAACTAAGACAATTTTCGCATGATAAATTATTCAGCTTGGCCTAAGAAGAAGATAAATACAACAACATTAAGGCTGGATTTAAGTAATCCTCGTTTTAAATTATAAAAAAATAAAGGGCGGATATTTTTCCGCTCTTTATTATAACTAGAACCCCTTCTCTTCCCTCTCATAAAAAGCATCAACCGACAAATTAGGCAATCCCGATGCCATAACCGCTAATCGATCGCAACGTTCGTTTTGCGGATGATTGTTATGGCCTTTTATCCATTTGAAATCGACCTGATGTTTTCTGTAAATAATAAGGAAGCGTTTCCATAAATCCGGATTCTTCTTGTCTTTATAGCCTTTCTTTTCCCAGCCAAAGACCCAGCCTTTGGAGACAGAATCAACAACATATTTGGAATCGGAAATAACCAAGACCTTGGTGTTTGGCAATTTGAGTTTTTCCAAACCTACAATAACCGCCAGAAGTTCCATTCTATTGTTGGTAGTATGGCGGAAACCTTCATAAAATTCTTTTTTATAGGGTTTGCCTACCCATTCCATCACCACGCCATAACCTCCGGGACCAGGGTTTCCTTTGGCAGCGCCATCGGTATAAATATGTACTTGGTGCATTGTGAATTTGTTTAATCAGTAGTATCGGTTATCTCAACCAAAAACCAGGAATCCTTTTTACAGACAAAGGTATACTTAGTATTAATATCGTTATTTATACCCTTCTTATAGCAAAAAACACTATCCGTTTTCTTGTCTATATTAATTTCATACGGTTTGTTGCCACTTTTGGCATTCTTATCAAAATCAATGGTTTCAAAAGTATCTTCATCCGTCATCCTTTCCATCATATCAAGCGGAAAGTCCTCATCAGAGTAATACTCCATAATCGGAAAATCCACATGCTTTTTTTGGAACAGGCTATCGCTTGCGAATTTTTCAAAAAAGGAATCAAAATCTTGGTTACATGTACCTTGAATCGTATTTCGGCTTCCGCAACCTGCAAGGCAAACCAAAATTAAAAGCAATAGGTATTTCATAGTTATGAATGTAAAAGGTTATCAATTATTTGAGGAAAATGCAAGTGTTCCAATTCCTGTACTTTTAACGCTATTTCTTCAGGAGTCGTACAGCTATCAACCGCAACTTCAGCCTGAAAAATCATTGCGCCTTCGTCATAATTTTCATTTACATAATGAATACTAATTCCTGAATATGATTCTTGATTCTCTAAAATTGCTCTGTGCACATTCATCCCATACATACCTTTACCGCCGTATTTTGGCAACAATGCAGGATGGATATTAACGATTCTATTCGGATATTTTGCCACAATATCGGTTGGGAATTTCCATAAAAACCCGGCCAATACAATCAAATCCGGATTCAGCGCCAGCACTTGCTCCAACACTTTACCTGAATTGAGCTCTTCTTTTGTAAATACATAACCCGGCACTCCCAATTTTTGTGCTTTATCTAAAACTTGGGCATCGGGATTGTTTGAAAAAACCGCCACAGTTTCCGCCGTTTTTTTATCCTGAAAATAGCGGACAATATTTTCGGCATTGGAACCGGAACCCGAAGCAAACAGGATGATTTTTTTCATGGAAACGTCATTAATTATAGCACAAAAAAAAGAATAATAAATGATATTAAATGTATTTTGAAAGCCTTTGTGAAATATTTTTTTTAAATTAGTACTCACATTTATCAACTAAAACGTTGTTTTAAAATAAAGTTTTTTATTTTTGCCAACAATTAAATTCAAAAATTAAAAGATTATGTCAGACATTGCATCAAGAGTTAAGGCGATTATCGTAGACAAATTAGGCGTTGACGAAAACGAAGTTGTAACAGAAGCTAGCTTCACAAATGATTTAGGAGCTGATTCATTAGACACTGTTGAGCTTATTATGGAATTCGAAAAAGAATTTGACATCCAAATTCCAGACGACCAGGCTGAAAACATTGCTACTGTAGGTCAAGCAATTTCTTACATAGAAGAAGCAAAAAAATAATAACAATTGACATCCCGTGTTTTCCTTGAGAATCCACGGGAGTTATTATTTTTACAAAAGATTCAATTTGATTGCTTTCAATCATTAAGATATTATGCAATACCCCTGTCTCTTTTTTATGACTAAGAAGAAAGCATGGGTATTTTTTATATAAATTTATAACTATAAAATTATAAGTATGAAATTACGAAGAGTCGTAGTAACTGGTTTAGGTGCCTTGACACCCATTGGAAATACCGTTCAGGAATATTGGAATGGACTTATCAATGGTGTTAGCGGTGCTGCTCCCATAACTTATTTTGATACCACTCATTTCAAAACTAAATTTGCATGCGAGCTGAAAAACTTTAATGCAGAAGATTTTATAGACCGCAAGGAAGCCCGTAAGATGGATCGTTATGCACAATATGCTATAGTATCGTCTGACGAGGCTGTAAGAGATGCCAATTTCGACCTTGACAAATTAGACAAAGACAGAGTCGGTGTAATTTGGGGCTCTGGAATCGGAGGTCTTGAAACATTCCAGCAGGAAGTTATGGACTTCACAAAAGGAAACGGCACTCCGAAATTCAATCCTTTCTTTATACCAAAAATGATTGCCGATATAGCCGGTGGACATATTTCTATCAAATATGGCTTCAGAGGACCAAACTTCACGACAGTTTCTGCGTGTGCTTCCTCTACCAATGCGCTTATTGATGCTTTCAACTATATCCGTCTGAATCATGCTGATGTAATGGTTACCGGAGGTTCAGAAGCCGCTGTAACTATTGCAGGAATGGGCGGATTTAACGCTATGCACGCACTTTCAACCCGTAATGACGATCCAAAAACAGCGTCAAGACCAATGGACAAAGACCGTGAAGGATTTGTTTTAGGTGAAGGAGCAGGAGCTTTGGTTCTTGAAGAATACGAGCATGCTATTGCGCGTGGTGCAACGATTTATTGTGAAATAGGCGGTGGCGGAATGTCTGCAGACGCGCATCATATCACTGCACCACATCCGGAAGGATTGGGCGCTAAAAACGTAATGCTTAACTGCCTTAGAGACGCCGGCCTAAGACCGGAAGATGTTGATGGCGTTAACATGCACGGAACTTCTACTCCACTTGGAGATATCGCTGAGTCTAAAGCTATTCAGCACGTATTTGGTGAGCATGCATATACTTTGAATTTGAATGCCACCAAATCGATGACAGGACATTTATTAGGAGCTGCTGGAGCAATCGAAGCAATTTCTTCTATCTTATCGATCAAACACGGTATCGTTCCTCCAACCATCAACCATTTTACGGATGATGAAAACATTGATCCAAAATTGAATTTTACATTCAATAAGGCTCAAAAAAGAGACATGAAAGTAGTAATGAGTAATACTTTCGGTTTTGGTGGACACAATGCTTGCGTTTTGGTTAAAAAACTAGAACTATAATATTCGGATGAACATCATCAGAAAAATATTTCCAAATTCCCGTTCTCATGAAGACGGGATTTTTTTTAGTGAAATCTATAAAATACTAGGCTTCAAACCTGTCAATCTTGAGTGTTACCGCAGGGCTTTCACGCATCGTTCTTCCAACAAACTGGATGCCGATGGAAACCAGATTAACTACGAACGTCTGGAATTTCTGGGAGATGCCATGCTGAGTTCAGTAATTGCTGCTCACTTATTCAATCAGGTTCCTTCCGGAGACGAAGGATATCTTACAAAAATGCGTTCTAAAATAGTAAGCCGCGAACATTTGAACGAGCTTGGACGTGACCTCAACCTGATTCGCTTTATCGAAAGCAAAGTCCCGGCCCAGCATTTTGGAGAAAACATACACGGTAATATCTTTGAAGCACTTGTAGGAGCCATCTATCTTGATAAAGGCTATACTTACTGCGAAAAGTTTATCAAAAAAAGAGTCATCACTCCATATGTGGATATTGCTAAGCTGGAAGGCAAAGTCATCAGCTACAAAAGCCTGCTGATTGAATGGTGCCAGAAAGAAAAAAAAGCATTCCATTATGATGTCTATGAAGACAATGGCATTGACGGCCAGCGTTTCTTTGGTGTCAAGCTCAGTATTGACCATAAAGTAGTGGCCAAAGCCAGGGCTACTTCAAAAAAGAAAGCCGAAGAAAAAGCTTCCCAAAGAGCCTACTTTGCTTTTCAGGAAAAAATCAATAATAAATAAAACAGGACTTATAAAAGTCCTATTTTTTATCTTACTATTTAAATTTAAAGCTCGCTAATCAAGCCAAGTTTGAGATTTTAAATATGGGTATTATCCGATTTCTTACTATGATAAAAAATAATGTAAGAAAGTGGCCCAATAATGGGCAAAAAGAAAACTATTAAAACAGAAAATAAAAATCTAAACTTAACTTCTCTCCTGAAGATTAGAACTAAAGAATATACTACAAGCGACAAATACAACAACAGCAACGAAAGAACCGTGTACGAATTTACTTTTCCCATATCATCTATATTTAATTATTTTTTACAACACCATGCAAAAGTTGATACGCATATATGATTCCCTTTAGCGCAACTTGTTGTAAAATCTTTCGATATTTCAGCACATCCATTAAATGCACCCTCTGACGCCGCTTCCTTTATTACATTTGCTAAATGACTTTGTGAAGAGTCAGTTGACAAACCCCAACCCACAGAATAGTAAGTATCTCCTGCAGCACAGCCTTTTTTATTTCTCTTAAACATTTCAAAAGTTGTCTTCTCTTTTTCTTCCAACATTCTTTCCCTAACAAATAACAATAGTACACACACATTCTGATCCTCAAAAACCTTATCCCCAAATTCTTCAATCATACCCTTTAAGTATGGAGTAGATAAATACACTGAATTATTCTTTATATAAGCCGAATACAAATTATCTATACCGCTATTTTCTATATCATTTAAAAAATAAGTATTTTTCTTTAGTTCTATCGTGTACCTCTTAAGATTTACTTTTTTATTTCTAAAATAAAATCTATTGAAAGTCTCGAAGCTAAATAGTAATCCCTCATTTGTTTTTCCTTTAACAATATAATTAACTCCTGCTTTAAAAAACTCTTCTGACAGGACATCTATCTTCTCAGTTTGTCCTAACGAAAAATTAGTAATACAAATAAAAGCAATTAAACCAAACAACATCTTTTTCATGTAAAATTGTTTTAAATTTATAAATATTTTAAAAAAACATATTATTTTGTTAAATATTAATTTCTTTAAAATTAAATAAATCTGTTTTTCCATTATGGAAAAAACAACACACAAATCGGAATAAATAATTAAAACATATGTGTTTGTCGCATATATCAAAACAATTAAACGCCATGAAAATAGGAGAAAAGCTACGATTATTACGCAAACTAAAAGGATATACGCAAGAAACTATGGCCGGAAAGCTAAATATGGAGAGACGATCATATGCTAATCTTGAGAACGATGTCACTAAAATTGACATGGAGAGAATAACTCAAATTGCAGAAGTCTATGGAATTGAGCTAGATGAATTATTAGCATTTGACGAAAGCAAAGTATTTGAAAAATGCTTTAATAAAAATATCGAAAGCTTTTTTTCGGTTGAAAAATTTAAGTTCACGTCCTCTATTGAAGAACGCGAGTTTTTCATTCAACAAATCCAAGTATTATTAGAAACCTTTGACAAGGAAAGAAAAGTCTTTTTTGCAACAATTGAAAATCTCAAGGCTACGATTAAAAAAAATAACACTCATTGAAATCAATTTTGCTTTTTTTCAATACTAAATAATCATCAATCCCTTAAAACTATATCGTTTTCGTTGATAAATTAACGTTAACCTAATTGTATTTTATATAATTCCTCATCAAATATAGCTATATTTACGACTTATTTAAATTCAATATGGGCATCCATAAGTTACATCTTGACGAATTTGATGAAGTTGATTATGAGCTTATTGCTATCCACACTTCATTAGAAGATTTCAGATTGGCTTTCTTCATCAATCAGCAATTACCTATTCTCCTAAGCCGAAGCAATGACGAGATTGGCATTACGACCAAAGAAGGAGAAGCTGCGTTTACAAAATTCAGCTATGATGATACGGCAAAAGACATCCAATGGAGTCTGGTTCAAAACAAAAATGAGATTATTACCCATAAGAAAAGCGGTAAGCAGGATCTTTTTTTAGACGAAAATGTAGAAATTGCCACCAAAGTATATCTTCTTCCTGAACTTAAAAAAGTAGACTACTTTTTGAAGATAGAAAACAACTGCAACACTTTTGAAATTGAAGAGATTGTACAACAATTAAATAAAATAGAATGGATCACGACTGTTTACGAGCTGATTCCAGACAATATAAAATCTAAAAACAACTTAATTTTCTAATAATGTCGACAAGAAAAAAAACAAAGATCGTAGCTACATTAGGTCCCGCCTGCAGCACTAAAGATGTCCTTAAAGACATGATCGATGCTGGAGTAAATGTATTTAGGATTAACTTTTCCCATGCAGATTACACCGATGTGAGAGCCCGAATAGATATGATCCGCGAACTGAATGATGAATTTGGATATAATACCGCTATTTTAGCCGACCTTCAAGGTCCTAAGCTTCGTGTTGGAGTGATGAAAGAAGATGTCGTTGTCAGCAAAGGAGATATCATCACATTCCAGACTGCCGAAGATGTTCCCGGAACAGCCGACAGAGTCTACATGAACTACAAACAATTCCCTGCTGATGTAAACCCGGGAGAAAAAATCCTTCTTGATGATGGAAAATTAATGTTTGAAGCTATTGAAACCAATGGCGTTTCAGAAGTAATTTGCCGAGTTATTCAAGGTGGACCTCTAAAATCTAAAAAAGGTGTAAACCTTCCAAATACTAAAGTTTCTTTACCAGCCTTGACACAAAAAGACATTAAGGATGCTCTTTTTGCTATAGAAAATCAGGTGGATTGGATTGCACTTTCTTTTGTAAGAACAGCAGAAGATCTTCAGGAACTGCAAGACCTTATTTCTAAAAATTCAGGACATAAAATTCCGATTATTGCTAAAATCGAAAAGCCGGAAGGTGTTGAAAACATCGATAAGATTGTTGCTTTTTGCGACGGTTTGATGGTAGCCAGAGGCGACCTTGGTGTTGAAATTCCAGCACAGGAAGTACCTTTAATCCAGAAAAAATTGGTCCACAGAGCTAAAACAGCCCGTATTCCTGTAATTATTGCTACTCAAATGATGGAAACAATGATTACGAGTCTTACGCCTACCCGTGCAGAAGTAAATGACGTAGCCAACTCTGTAATGGATGGCGCTGATGCCGTTATGCTTTCAGGAGAAACTTCTGTAGGAAACTATCCGGTACAGGTAATTGAAAAAATGACACAGATTATTGAAGCTGTGGAAGATTCTCCACTAATTCAAGTACCTCAAAATACGCCGCAAATCAGAACGAAACGTTTTATTACGAAATCCATCTGTCATCACGCGGCTTTGATGGCTAACGTAATCAAGGCGAAAGCAATCTGTACGCTAACCAATAGCGGTTATACAGCTTTCCAGATTTCGGCCTGGAGACCACAATCCCATATTTTGGTTTTTACATCCAACAAAAAGATCCTGACACAATTGAATCTTTTATGGGGCGTAAATTCATTCTACTACGACAAGTTTGTAAGTACAGACGATACCGTTACAGATATCAATGAAATTGCAAAAGAAAAAGGATATGTTGACAAAGGCGATTTCCTTATTAATCTTGCAGCAATGCCGGTAGTCGACAAAGGTATGGTAAATACGCTGAGAGTTTCTGAAATGGAATAGACACAAAACAAGACAAAAATCAAATCCGTTAGTCGCCTAACGGATTTTTTATTGCTGTAACCAGAAAAAATAGAAAAGAAAAAATTATATTTGGGCTGATATTAAAACAAACGATTATGAATTTTAAGTCAAATAATCCATTTTTAGGCAACAAGAATTTCAGCAAACCAACTGTTCATTCTTATAGCCATGACGAAAACAACACTTTAATTGATTATGGTCAGGAAATGACTATTTCGGGAACCATCAACAAAAGTTTCTTTATGCTCTTGTTGTTAACTGCTACTGCTTCTTTAACATGGTGGTTGGCTTTTAATGGCACTAATCCGCTTCCTTTGGCAATAGGAGGAGCAATCGTTGGATTCGTACTTGTCCTAATTTCATCATTCAGACCGCAATATTCTCCGTATCTGGCTCCTGCTTATGCTTTAGTTGAAGGATTATTTATTGGTGGTATTTCAGCAGTATTTGAAGCGATGTATCCTGGAATTGTGATCCAAGCTGTTGGCGCTACATTTGTAACATTTTTAATATGCTTTGGTCTGTATAAATATCAGATTGTAAAAGTAAATGAGCAATTCAAATCTGTAGTTATCGCTGCTACATTAGCTATTGCTACTTACTATCTTATTTCCTGGCTACTTTCTATGTTTACCAGCTTTGTTCCTGTACATTATGGCAATTCTCCAATGAGCATCGGAATCAGTGTTGTTGTAATCATTATTGCTGCCTTGAATTTATTTCTGGATTTTGACCTGATTGAAAAAGGAGCTAAAAACCGCCAGCCTAAATACATGGAATGGTTTGGAGCTATGGGATTAATGATTACCCTGGTATGGCTTTATATTGAATTTCTAAGATTGCTTTCTAAGCTTTCGAGCAGAAACTAAAAATAAAAAATTATTAAAATCAAAAAAGGTTTGACGAAAGTCAAACCTTTTTTTTTCCAGATGACTTTTGCAAAACAGCCACTAACCCTGTTTGCAGAAAGTCATACACCCCCATTATAATTCAACGACACATTGTTTGGGAAGAACTTGTGCAATTCATGTAAATTCCCAATGCCTGTGATTATGTTACAAAGCTATACTGATGGCATAAACGAGACAAGGGGAAATTTCCCCTTTTTTTCAGGGGAGAAAAACTTTAACGATTAAACCAGTCGTTTATTTACAAAGGAATTTCATCCATAAGCCTTGCGTCTCTGCGCCTTTGCGTGAAAATTTCGCTCGCAAAGGCGCAGAGACGCAAAGAAAAATGTTTTAGAAAAAATTAAACTAAGGAGACTTGAAAAGAAAAAAACGGCTTATAACAAGAAATTTTAAGCTGCTTTTTCAAATGCAATAAAATTTATAACCTGTTTTTTGCGATTGAAAACAGGAAAAGCCTTGATGTGACAGGAGTAGGTTTCGCCATTTTTCTTGTAGTTGGTAATTGTCTTTTCAAAAGGGATTTTAGCATTAATGGCTTCCCGGATGAGTTTGAGGTCATTTTTTGAAGTTTTAGCTCCCTGAAACAATTTCGGGCTTTTTCCAAGCACTTCTTTCGAAGCATAGCCTGTCATTCCAATAATATTTTCTGAAGCAAATACAATATTCAAAAAACTGTCTGTAACAACTACTACATGGTCTTTTTGCAGCTCTTCTTCAAAATTCCAATTAAACTTCCATTGATTTGATTTTGAAAGCGTCTTTAATTTTGACAAATCAGAAAGGATAATCTTAAGGTGCTCCAAATAATCTCCAAAAAAATCCCACGAATACAAAGGCATGGGAATACCGTTCCGCATAGCGGAATGTTCCTTTTGTGCATTTTCATATTCGTTTAGGTCTAACATGGTGATAATTTTAGCAAATATAAATCTTTGACAGAAAGTGGTCGAGAAACTCTTTTATTTTTGATTTATGATTTTTGATTTTAGATACCCTAAGTCAAAAATCTTAAATCTTAAATCTTAAATCTTAAATCTTAAATCTTAAATCTTAAATCTTAAATTAAAAATCAAACTTTAACTGAACAGCCACTGTCTTTTTCACTTCCGTATTCAAATTTCCAAGTGAAATTCCAAGCAGGCGAACCGAATCTTTCATTTTTTCCTGGTATAACAGTTCTTTGGCTACATCCAGAATAAGGCTTTTGTCAGAAATAAAATAGGGCATTGTCTTGCTTCGGGTTTGCAGAGAGAAATCGCTGTATTTTATCTTTAACGTAACCGTCTTTCCTGAAATATCATATTTCTTTAGTCTTCGTTCTAAAGTCGCTGCGATCGATTCCAGACGTTCCATCATAAAAATTTCCGAAGTCAGGTTTTCATGAAACGTATGCTCCGCTCCTACTGATTTTGCTATGCGTTCCGGCTTTACAGCACTATTATGAATGCCCCGGACAACGGCATAATAAAAGGCTCCGGATTTTCCAAAATGCTTAACCAGGAAGTCTACCGATTTCTCCTTTAGGTCTTTTCCTGTAAAGATTCCTAACTGATACATCTTTTCCGTGGTCACTTTACCAACTCCATAAAATTTCCGTATTGGAAGTTCTTCCAAAAAAGCCAACACTTCATCAGGATTGACCGTTTTTTGTCCGTTGGGTTTATTAAAATCAGAAGCTACCTTGGCAATAAATTTATTTATGGAAATTCCGGCAGATGCAGTTAACCCTACTTCTTCTAATATTCTTTTGCGGATTTCCTGAGCGATTAATGTCGCACTGGGATTGCCTTTTTTATTTACGGTAACATCAAGATAGGCTTCATCAAGAGAAAGTGGTTCGACCAGATCTGTATAGTCAAAAAAAATCTGGCGTATCTTTTCAGAGATTTCTCTATAGCGTTCAAATCTTGGCCTTACAAATATCAGGTCGGGACAATTTTTTTTAGCCTGATAACCGCTTATGGCACTTCGTACACCAAATTTTCGGGCTTCATAACTTGCAGCAGCTACAACGCCTCTGCTTCCTCCGCCGCCAACTGCAATAGGTTTTCCTCTCAGTTCCGGATTATCCATCTGCTCCACAGAAGCATAAAAGGCATCCATATCGACGTGGATGATTTTACGATTCTGAATTTGTTCCTGCTCCTCCATAATCCCAACTGCCAATTTATCAAATGGACTCTATATCACAATCCAATCGATACAAATCAAATCCTTCGTCCCAGAAATCTTTAACAACTTCTCTGAGTTCAAGCCCAAATTTTTCATAAAAGCGATAAACAAGCTGTGATGTCCTGACAGACAAAGTCCTGACCTGTTTATTTTCCTTTATCTTTTCAATCCTGAATTGAGTTAAGGCACTGCCTAATCCTTTTCCTTGATAGGATGGATCGAAGATGTCCCACGATATTTTTGCCGTTTTGCCATCTTCGGTCAGATTAAAACCTCCACATCCAACAACCCTGTCTTCCATAACAATAACAAAATAATTGTCAGCCTCATTATCCAAATAATACAGCAGATCCTTTTCTTCATTAGGAGAAAAGAATTCTGGTGTATTCAGCTGTAACAGTTCCACTATTCTCTGTTTGTCAGAAACGGTATACTCTCTAATAATCATTTTTTATTTTTTTGTGTCCGAAGCCAGATAGTCTTCTTCGACCTGGGTTTTTATCTTACTTTCGGAAGGAAAAAAGAAACTCATAGGTTTGCTCTTGAAATGCTTCCAGATTGACGAGATAACAAATCGGATTTCACGCAATGGAATATTTCTGGAACGGAAAGCCAGCCCTAAAGACAAAGCAAAACTCACCAGGAAATTGACCAATCCTATGACGCCAATCCCTATAATGCACCAGATTACCAATGACAAAGTTACCATAAAATCTGCTCCATAAAGCCCCAAAGCCAAATTACCGCTTACGAAAGTAATGTGCCTGATGTCCAGATTTAATCCAAAAAACAACCCGATAGAGGCTGTTGAACCCATAAAAACACCAAACCAGAAGTTTGAAATAATACCTGCCCATTTTTTCTCATAAATATCAGCGAGTTTTTTTGTCTTTTCCCTGCCAAAAGTCATCTTTAGCACGGGATGTTCCTGTATTCTGTAATACACCTGATGGTGTTTGTCTCTATTGGCAATACTTCCCGAAATAATACCCGAAAGGAAAAGAAATACTCCGGCAATGGCTGCATGGAAAATGGCCGGAGAATGAACCGGACTTATGTCTGTTAGCAGTTTTGTCCATTTAGAAGCAGCTATATTGTACTCAAAAGCATAATCAATCAGCCAGATTCCCAATAGTGCAACCGGAAATGCCATAATAACGTTCCCGACAAAGGCAATAAACTGCGACCTGAAAACCCGTGCAAAAAATACGGCAAATGCCTGATGTTTTTCAGACGAATTCCCTTGTTTTTTCATTCCTTGCTCCAAAGCCCTGATTAATGCAGACGCTGTCATGGCCGGTTGTTTTGTAGCCAGTGTAAATCCGCAGAGATAAATAGCAATAAACCCTATTGAATAATTCATGCTGTATAAAAAAGCATGTCCAAAACCGCTGGTTTCTACCTTGCCCAGCATTACTTTAATGATACATAAAACACCAACAATCAGTCCGCCGCCCAAAGCCGCCCTGAACATCTTAAAATATTCCTGTCGTGTTTCTGTAATATACTTTTCTCCCGTTTTTGCAGTATGTTGGGTAACTTCATACGACAAGAGCTGCGTACTTTCGTTTACCAGGTCTCTGATATCATTTTTATAGCAGTTGTACCTTATCAATTTAAGAGCGAGTTGTATGCCGTTATTTTTTTTGTTTTCTTCCCTATCAACAACCAAAAGCGGAATCAGCACTTTAAGTCGGTAAAGCTGCTGGCGTATTCTGAGCAAATTTTGGTTTACGCGAAGCGAAATACCATATTTTGAGGAATTGGCAAAAGCTTTTTCTACAAAATCATTGCATTGTTTATGTAATATCAATAGCTGTTTATAGTAGAGATCTGAAGAAGTAATAAAATGATTGCTTTCCGCATTCCTGATCGTATCATCAATCTGATGAAGCTCTTTTTCAAAAGCAGCAAAAGGACTTTCAAGATTATCATATTCCGGAACCATTTTTATGACATCTGTCTCCATAGCACGACCACTGATACGCTGTGTGATAATACTCATAGAAAGCAGCATTTCAGACAATACAGATTTTTCTTCTACAGTATTGTAAATCGGTTTGAAAAGCAACAGATCATAAAGCTCCTCAATTTGCGAAATTGGAATTTTGTTTACCCAAATCGTGTCGGTTGGCAAATAAAAAACCTGATTTAGAATATATTCCAACGAATCTTTATTTGGTTGGTAAGGCAGCAATTTGGAAAAAATCCTTTTTCGGACTTCAAATATAAAATCAACGTCACGGAGAATTCCCGCATCGGAAAGGAATTTATTGAATTTTTTGTTATGAAGCAGTTCTTTTACATAGTAAGAAAATTGCAATCGTATGAAATCATTTTTCTGGAGGAATTCCAACAATTCCTGAATATCGACAACCTGAACCGTTTTAGGTTTTTTTGGGCGTATAATACTCACCAGCTGTACCAGTAATTCAATTTCATCATTTGCCAGTGTCCATAACTGACTTTCATCAAAATAATGCTTCAAAAAAGAGGCAATGGAGATTTTTGGCTTCGATTTTCTAATTTTCATGGAGTTTTAACTTAAGCTTTCATCGTAAAAATACGAATAGAAGAGCATTTATTGTAACTTCGTTGATAAAAAGATAGACCATGCTTGAGATAGAAAGAAAATTCCTAGTCAATTCAGACCAGTTTAAATCACTCGCTTTTACCAAAAACCAAATTGCCCAAGGTTACCTCAACAGCCATCCGGAAAGGACAGTCCGTATCAGAATCAAAGGAGAAAGCGGTTTTCTTACCATTAAGGGAAAAGGAAACGAATCCGGAGTTTCCCGTTTTGAGTGGGAAACCGAAATTCCGCTTATAGAGGCCAAACATCTGATCCAGCTTTGCGAAAAGGGCGTTATTGATAAGATACGTTATGAAGTACAATCCGGCAACCATGTTTTTGAGGTAGACGAGTTTTTTGGCGAAAATGAAGGTTTGGTTATTGCAGAAATTGAATTGAAATCTGAAGATGAATCTTTTGAAAAACCTGATTGGTTAGGCAATGAAGTTACAAACGATGAACGTTATTATAACGCCTTTTTGAGCCATCATCCTTATAAGAGATGGAAATAATTTTGAAATAGGATTCTTGCTTTGACCAATTATAATCTATTTATCCAAGTTACAATGAAAAAATTCCTGATTGTCTTTTTGTTTCTGTTGTCATTTTATCAGGGAAATGCGCAAAAGATGACAACATTGACTTATTTCCAGAATGACACGCTAAAACTGGATTTGGATTTGTTTCTGCCGGCAAAAACTTCTAGTAAAAAACTCCCATTGCTTTTATATGTGCATGGCGGCGGATTTTCTGGAGGCGAAAGACAGTCCGGCCATAGTCTATGCAATTATATGGCACAAAACGGCTACGCAAGCGCTACGATTACCTATACGTTGTACGCCAAAGGCAAAAAGTTTAGTTGTGATGGCATTCTTTCTGAAAAGATTAAGGCTTTTCAATATGCAGTAAACGATTTGTGGCTGGCGACTTCCTTTTTTATAAAAAACAGCGAAAAATATGGAATCGATACTTCAAAAATATTCATTGCAGGGTCTAGTGCCGGAGCCGAAACCGTACTCCATGCTGCTTTTTGGGATTTTAAAACGATGAATCTGTATGATAATTCGCTACCTGCCGGATTTAAATATGCCGGACTTGTGTCTGGCGCCGGAGCCATCATGGACTTAAATCTTATTACGAAAACAAATGCGATTCCTATGTTTTTCTTTCACGGCAATGGAGATAAGACCGTGCCTTATGGTACAGCGCCACATCATTATTGCAAAACTGATGCTTCCGGATGGCTAATGCTTTTTGGTTCCTATTCTATCTATAACCATATTATAAGTCTGGATGAATCCGGAACGCTTTATACGTTTTGTGGTGGTGGACATGAATACAGCGGTTATCTTTTTGAAAAAGAGCACCACACAATTTTAAATTTCCTGAATGATGTTTTAGCCGGAAAAAAATTCCAAAAGCATGAAATAGTACCAACCGGAAAAAGGAATGAATTATCGGCTGCTTATAGGTTCTGTGATTAGAAATTATTCACCGTTAAAGCCGCAAAACAGGCTTCAGGTTTCGTTATAGCTGTCATAGCTAGATGATACACGAAAAACGAAGTAAATAAGAATGCTAAAAAAACATAAAAAAGAGACTTGCTTATAATCTCAGTTGCTTTTAGGAGAGCTACAACCAAAAAAGCTACAAAATAAGAGCCGAAGAGTGCAGTACTAAAATTCCAAGAGAGCGTTTATGTGCGGACAGTCTTATAGTCACCAAAATAATACGATTGTCATTATTACTATGGTTATTCTTCCTATTTTATTTCTAAGTATCCTTTATCCTTTGCATTATATTTTATATTGCTCTATCAATTCCAGTCTTTTTACAACTGAATTTTTCTCTAATAGTGTTCCGGGTGATAATACTGCATTGGCTCCTATTCTGGAATTATCTCCAATCAACGAGCCGAATTTATCTGATTTTGTGTCAATAATCTGTCCCCTATAAAGAACAGAAATGTTTTTGACTGTCCTTTCATTATAGTGATTGGCGGCGATTGAACCCGCTTCAAAATTGACATTGTTTCCTACTATACTATTACCAACGTAATTAAAATGTGCGATAGCCGTTCCGGAACTGATAATGCTGTTCTTGATTTCGCATCCCGGTCCAATCTTAACCGATTTGCCAAGAAAAACGCCTTCTCTAAAATAAGCGTTTGCTCCAACAAAACAATTCTCTCCAATTATTGCAGGCTGTTTTAAAACAGCTCCGTTTTCTATTGTTGCTGTCTTGTGTATAGCCACTCCATCTTGTATTTTATATTCATCGCCTAATCCTGAAATTATTCCATACAGGATTTCTTTGAGATTATTGGTTATTTCCCAAGGCAACAGGTTCACATGAGAAGGAAAATCCAGATTGAAATCGGTTATAAAATCATGTAAAGAAATCATGGTAATAGTTGCTAGGGTTAAGTTGTCAATTTTGCAATGTGCCAGAAACTGATTTTTCGTCTTGTTGTGAAACCGAGCTTTTCATATAATTTTATAGCGCCTACATTGCTTTCAACAACATGAAGGTAAGGTGTCTTTCCTTCTTTGATTATAGCATTGGCTGTATGGGCAACCAATTGTTTTGCCAAGCCTTTTCCGGTATGTTCAGGATGTGTGACAACGGCACTGATTTCGACAAAATCATCCATTTTCATTCGTTCACCGGTTACGGCTACCAACTGACCTTCTTCAAAGATTCCGTAATAATCACCTAGTAGGGACGTCTTTTCTTTAAAATAACCCGGCTGTACCAGATTGACCAAATCAAATAAAACTTTGGTGTCTTTTTGTGTTAATGGCACGATGGCATTCTTGTACTCCACTTGGATTTTACCAGAAACAATCATTTGTGCGCAAATCAGTTCGTTTTTCAGCAACAGCTTGTCAGACAACACTGGTTTTTCACCTACTATAAAAAAACTATCTGCCAACAAAGAATAGGCATCGATACTGTCTGAAATATCATTTGGGATTTCAAAACCACCAAACGGGCAATAATCCGGATGGTAGAACTTTATATTTTTATAATCAATTGCAAAATCCCGATGACTTTCGGATAACGAATGCCAAACGGGATTGTCTAATTTTTTATCATCTGGAAAACTCATAATTCAATTCTTGCAAAGCGGCTATATGGGCTGCTCCACTTACAAAAATACTCATTTTAGTACTTCCTTTATGTTAAGTTATGGCTCATTATTTAAGGACTATCAGAAAGTTTACATCAAATAAAAGAAGCCATTAAAAATAGTATTGCACGATGATTTTCCTTTTACAAACTTTGCGGTTCTGCGTCTTTGCGAGCAACTATTTTCTCGCAAAGGCGCAGAACCGCAAAACATAAAACGATTGACTGTATCGAAATATATTTTGGTGTAAAGTTTCGGATACTCAATCCTTATTTTTCGCCAAAAAATAATCCAAACTATACTTGTAACTATCCAAAGTACTTAAAAGAAAAGAAGCTGCCGATCCTGTAAATACGGAATAATCCAGAGGAGTTTTCAATCCGAAACTCAGTGTCATAGCAAGGGCAAAACCCAAAAGCAATACTCCAGAAAATAGGGAAACCCATTTTAACTTATAACCAATAAGCAGCAATACAGGCAATAGTATTTCTAAAGCCGTCGCAACATAGGCCAATAGTGTTCCTATTGCAGGAGAGGCAAAGGAATTAACCGAATTGGAATACGCCAGAAAATTATCCCAATTTCCCCAACTGACTGATTGGCTACCGGGTGCGCCCCATATACCGAAACGGTCTGCCACTGCCGATAGATAAGATACCGAAAGAGCTGTTCTTAAAAAAACCTGAGAGAATGTCTTCATTTTTATAGGAATTACTTTTAGCAAATTTCAAAAATATTCCGGTTAGAAAACTTGAAGTAGATTAAGAAAACGCACCAGGATTATTCTTATCCATGCTTTAACTTATTCATTCCTAACCGGAATAGCACTATAAACGGAAGAACCTCCTACTTCGTCAATATTCACATCCAATTCATCAGACGTATTTATTCCTTTAATAACTACATCAATTGTTCCATTTTCATTCACAGGAACTAATGCATAATTCTTATCAGGAATCGTATTCAGATTATTCTTTTTTTCTGCAGCATACGCCTTAGGAATGATGTCTACATTTTGCAAAGTCAATACGGTCAGGCAAACTGCAATGATTGTCAAGACTGCTTTGGTGTAAAAATCCGTTTTCATACTATACTGTTTTAAGATTGTTTCTCGAATTACACCAAAATCAATGCCAATAAGTCTCTTAAACAAAAAACCACCGAACATCGAAATGTCCGGTGGTTTTGAACAAAAACAAAATCAATCATAATCCCGCAAGCGGAACTATATTATTGCCATCCGCCACCTAAGGCTCTATATAATTGGATAATGGCATTGTATTGTCTGTATTTATTGTCGATCAGATTTAGTTCCGTATTCAAGGCATTGTCTTTTGCAGTCAATACTTCTAAATAGTTTACCAAACCGTATGTCAATAGTTCATCTGAATAGTCAGCTGCTTTTTTAAGTGCATCTACTTGTTTTTCGCGGATTGTTATTTTAGCCGTTTCATTGCTATATTGTGCTAAAGCATCAGAAACTTCTTTTCCGGCTGTTAACAGCGATTGCTCAAATTGCAGATATGCTTTTTCCTGATTGGCTTTTGCCACTTCAAAACGCGTTCTGATTTGTCTCTGGTTAAAGATTGGCTGTGTCAATCCGGTAACAACATTTGAGAAGAACGAATTAGCACTGAACCATTGTTGCAAGTCGATACTTTGAAAACCGCCTGTTGCTGTTACTTTCAACGTAGGATAGAAATTACTTCTTGCAACATTTGTTTGCTCAAAAGTAGAAATCAGGTTGTATTCTGCCGCGATAACATCCGGTCTGTTTCTCAATAAAGTTGCCGGAACACCAAGCGTAATTTCTGGCTGCATTACCTGAGATTCAAAAGTACCTCTTTCAATTTTCTTAGATCCTTCCCCTAAAAGATTGCTTAAGGTGTTTTCTAATATGATTACGTTGTTCTTTAAATCAGCAATGATAATTTCAGTTGCATATTTCTGCGCTTCCGTCTGCTTTACACCTACTTCATTTACATTTCCTGCATCTTTAAGAGCAATAATCGTCTCAACGCTTTCCTTTCTGTTAATCAATGATTCTTCTGCTACCTTAATTTGGGCATCCAAAGAAAGCAATTGGTAGTAAGTAGAAGCAATGCTTGAAATCAACTGCGTTTTAACCGCCTGGTTGGCTGCTATCGACTGAAGGTAAACTGCATTTGCCGCACGCTTGTTACTTCTGATTTTTCCCCAGATATCAGCTTCCCAGGAAAGTGTTCCTGTTAACTGATATTGGTCTGTGCTTCTGTCTTGCAAGAAAGCACCCAACTGGCTGTTTTTAGAAAGCTGCTGGTGTGTCCAGTCAGCATTTCCAGAAAGCGTTGGGAAATAACCTGCTTTGCCTTGTTTCATTGTAGCTTCTGCAGCTGCAATGTTTTGTATTGCAATTCGGATATCCAGATTGTTCTGCAATCCTTTTTTGATATAGCCTTGCAAGATAGGATCTGTAAAAATCTTATCCCATGAAACATTTGCAAGTGACGTAGAATCTGCAGAAACCACTTCTGTTCTGTAAAGATCTTGCGTTTTTAGTTCCGGCCTTTCATATTTCTTTGCAACGAAACAAGATTGCAGTACGGCTGCCGCGAAAACGAGCAAGCCTATTTTATATATCTTATTCTTCATATTCTTCGTTTAAAAGTATAACATCATCAGACCGTTTTTCTTCAAAAGGCTTACCTGAGATTCTTTCCTGCAATGATTGGAAGATCACGAACAATACCGGAATTACGAATACTCCAAATACAGTTCCGATTAACATTCCTCCAACAGCTCCCATACCGATAGAACGGTTACCTACTGCTCCAACTCCAGAGGCCAAGGCTAATGGCAACAGACCAAAAATAAAGGCCAATGAAGTCATCAAAATTGGACGAAGACGCGCTTTTGCACCTTCGATAGCAGCCTGCATCAGATCCATTCCGTGGCGTCGCCTTTGGATGGCGAATTCCACAATCAGAATGGCATTCTTCGCGAGGAGACCAATAAGCATGATTAAAGCTACCTGGAAGTAGATGTTGTTTTCTAATCCTGCCAGTTTCACAAATCCGATGGCTCCGGCAATACCTACCGGCAATGATAACAATACCGACAATGGAACCAAATAGCTTTCATATTGTGCACTCAAAAGGAAGTAAACAAATATTAAGCTCAAAAGGAATACTCCTGCCGCCTGTGTTCCTGCCAAAATCTCTTCACGGGTCATCCCTGAGAACTCATAGGTATAACTTTTTGGCAAGTGTTGTGCTGCAACTTCCTGAATTGCCTTAATAGCATCTCCGGAACTGTAACCTGGTTTCGCTTTTCCGTTTACGTTTACTGCCTTAAGCATGTTAAATCTCGCTACTGCTTCCGGTCCGTAAATTCTCTTGAAATCGACGAACTGGCTGATCGCTACCTGCTGGTTATTGGCATTCCTAACATAAATATTATTAATCGATTGTTCTGTAGCCCTGTCAGACGGTTTTGCCTGAATCATGACACGGTATTGTTTACCGAATTTGTTGAAATCTGTTGTATACAATCCTCCGTAATATCCTTGCATAGTGTTGAAGATATCGGAAATAGATACTCCGGCGTCTTTTGCTCTTTCTACATTGATATCCATCTGGTATTGCGGGAAGTTCGGGTTAAAGTTGGTCATCGCATATTGGATTTCCGGTCTTTTCATCAATTCGCCCAAGAACTCGTTGCTGACTTTACTTACCGTAGCCCAGTCATCATCCCCTTTATCCTGTATCTTGAATTCAAAACCATCGGCTGTACCAAAACCTTGTACACTCGGAGGTGTAAAGAATAAGGCTCTTGCATCTTTAAAGTGCGCTGTTCTTCCGAAAAGTTCACCTACAACTGCATCAACCTGTTGGTTTGCTTCTTTACGATAGGCCCAATCTTTTAGTTTTATTACCGTAAAGGCGTATGAACCACCGTTTACGTTGTTCAATAAACTGAATCCGACAACGCTCATCCTTGCTTCAACGATATCCATTGATGCTAATATAGAGTCTAGTTCGTCTACCGCTTTTTGTGTTTTTTCTAATGTTGTTCCAGGAGGCAAGGTTAAATCTGCCATGATGATTCCTCTATCTTCATTAGGAATAAATCCTGATGGAGTGGTCTGGAATAAGAAATAAGTGATACCACAGAAAACCAAAAGCGCTACTGCTGTTACCCATCTTTTTCTTACCAAGAATCGCAACGAGCCTGTATATTTCTCGTTCATCTTGTTAAAGCCTGTGTTGAAGGCAAGGAAGAATCTGTCTTTTAGGTTCTTTTTATGGTGGTCCGAATCTTTATGCGGTTTCAGGAACAAGGCACACAAAGCCGGGCTTAGCGTTAACGCGTTTACTGCCGAAATCAAAATCGATATCGCCAACGTAATTGCAAACTGCTGGTAGAATACTCCCGAAGGTCCGCTTAGGAACGATACCGGAATAAATACTGCCGACATTACCAATGTAATCGAAACAATCGCACCAGAGATTTCGCTCATCGCAGATAGCGTAGCTTCTTTTCCGGATTTGGCCCCTTCGTCGAGTTTGGCGTGCACCGCCTCCACGACGACAATGGCGTCATCGACCACAATACCAATGGCAAGGATCATCGCGAACAAGGTTAACATGTTGATCGAGAATCCGAACAATTGCAGGAAGAAGAACGTTCCGATAATTGCTACCGGTACAGCGATAGCAGGAATTAAAGTAGAACGGAAATCCTGTAAGAATAAGAACACCACGATAAATACCAGGATGAAAGCCTCAACCAAAGTAGAGATTACTTTACTGATGGAAGCATCAAGGAACGTTTTAGTGTTATAAGGGATTACATAATCAACTCCTTGAGGGAAATCCGGTTTAGATTGTTCCAAAATCGACATTACTTCCGTAATAATGTCTTGAGCATTGGAACCTGACGTCTGGAATACCCCTACGGCAACACCTTCTTGTCCCATGGCAATGTTTTTCGTACCATAGTTGAAGCCTCCTAATTCTACGGTAGCTACATCTTTCAAGTGAAGGAAGTTTCCGTTACCTGTAGATTTGATTACGATGTTTTCATAATCTTCAATTACAGAAAGTCTTCCTTTGTATTTGATTACATATTCATAAACTCCTTCGGCATTTTCACCAAATTTACCTGGTGCTGCTTCTACGTTTTGTTCCTGAAGTGCATTCTGGATGTCTTTTGGCAATACCCCATAGGCAGCCATTTTCTCCGGATCGATCCAGATTCTCATTGAGTAATCTTTCGCACCAAATACGTTTACCTGTCCAACACCTTTAACACGTTGTAGTTTTGGAACCAGATTGATTTTTGCGTAGTTCTGGATATAGGTTTCGTCGAATTGCTTATTTTTAGAATAAAGTGCAAAGAACATCAAGGCACTAGTCTGGCTTTTTAGCGTTGTAACCCCTGTCTGAACAACAGCCTGAGGCAATTTACTTGTAGCACGGGAAACCCTGTTCTGAACGTTTACGGCAGCAATATCCGGGTCAACTCCAAGCTCGAAATATACCGAGATTTTTGCAGAACCGTCGTTTGCAGCAGAGGAGGTCATATAAGTCATTCCCTCTACTCCGTTAATTTCTTCTTCGAGCGGCGTTACGACACTGTTCAGTACCGTTTCAGCGTTCGCTCCAGTATAGGTTGCATTTACCTGGACCGTCGGCGGAGCGATCTCAGGATATTGTTCTATCGGCAGGGACATCAATCCCAAGATTCCTAAAATGGTAATCAGGATCGATATTACGGTCGAAAGAACTGGTCTTTCTATGAATGTCTTTAGCATTGAGAATTATTTTTTAGCTGATGGTGTGGTTGTTTTTGCAGAATCTTTTACCGGAGCATTTCCTGCCGGAGCTGCTGCTTCCGGTTTTCCTTGTTGCGGTACGATTTCCATATCGTCTTTTAGCTTAGAAGCACCTTCGATTACGATTACTTCGCCTTCTTCAAGTCCACCGCTCACGATGAAATTCAATCCAGACGTTCCTTTTGTCTCGATAATTCTTGATTTTACTTTGTTGTCTTTTCCAACTACGTAAAGCATCTGTTTTCCTTGTACTTCAAATACAGCATTCTGCGGTACAAGCATTACATTTTTCTCATCAATTGGCAAACGAACGATACCGCTGCTACCGCTTCTCAGGATTCCTTCTGGGTTTTTGAATTCCGCTCTGAACTGGGTTGTTCCTGTTTGTGGATTAACCAATCCGTTCATTGTGGCCAATTTTCCTTTTTGGTCGTACTCTGTGTTGTCAACCAAAAGCAAAGAAACTTCCGGAGCAGCTTTTAGCTTTTCTGCTGTTGTTGCTCCTTTAAAGGTTTTGTTGAAAAACAAAAGCTGTTTCTCATTCATTGAGAAATAGGCACGGATAACTCTCGTATCAGAAACGGTTGTCAAAGGCATCTCGCTGGTTGAACTAACCAAACTACCTTCTCTAAACGGAAGACCTCCAATTACTCCATCAACTGGTGATGTGATTGTTGCAAAACCTATATTTGCTGCAATAGCACCATAAGATGCTTTAGCTTGTGCTAACTTAGCTTTAGCTGTTTCCAATTGTACGTTACTGATAATCTTTCTGTCAACAAGAGGCTTCAAACGATCTACTTCAACCTGAGCTGCCTGTACGGCTGCTTTTGCCGCTGAAGCATCTTCATTTTGAGTTTGAGTTTCTAATTTGAACAATAGTTGTCCTTTTCTGACAACCTGTCCTTCATCAACAAATATTTTCTGGATAAATCCGTTAACTTTTGGACGGATTTCAACATTCTGCTGTCCTTCAAGATTGGCTGTATATTCTTGATAAACAACAGCATCTTGTTTTGCAACAGTCTGTACCGGAAACGGCACTGGCCCTTGTGGAGGCATTTGCTGTTCTTTTTTACCGCAAGAGTAAAGTGTAATTATTGCGATTACAATACTGAATAGTGACTTATTCTTCATCTGCATTTTTATAAAAGGTTGATTGATTTTATTTGTTCTCTACTTTTTCTAACTTTTGGATTGTTTTATTTAAAAATTTCTCGAATTCTATGACGTGATCCTGGTAAATCTTGATTAATTCTAAACTGGCACAATCTCCATCGCCAACTGTTTTATTCTTATAGTCGATCATTCTTTCTACCATTTTCTTTTCATCCATAACCATCTGTAGGTGATTTTGCATTCTGTCACTAAAAGATGATGGTTTGTAATACTTCTTTCTGTCACCAGGAAAAGTATAATATTCTATCTTTCCTATCTTCAGCAACAAATTCAGGTTGGTCGAAACCGAACTTTTGCTGGCTCCAAGGGTGGAAACTAAATCGTCAAACGTCAATCCTTTGGCATCATTCCAAACAATAAGGCATCCTAATATTCGTCCTGACAAAGGTGAAAAGTTCCAATACTTTTCAAAATGAACGCCAAACATCTCCACCAATCCATCTCTTTCTTTCGCTATGTCTGTCATTGATACGTTAATTTTGGCGCAAAGTTAAAATAGGTTCGGTAATTACCGAACTAAACGAACTTAAATTTGTGTTAATTTTTTATTATCAATTTTAAGCAATAAAAAAGCCAGCATAATGCTGGCTTGCTATTTTATAATTTCAATGTTTACTTTTAAAGAACCGTGATTTTTACTGTCTGCTATTTCCATAAAAGCTTTTTTAGTAAGATCAATTTCCCTGCCTGGTGTAAATGGCCCTCTGTCATTTATTTCAACTATAACCCATTTTTCATTGGCGATATTGGTTACTTTAACTTTTGTTCCGAATGGCAGCTTTTTATGGGCAGCAGTATAATTACCGTTGTGGAATTTTTCCCCACTTGCTGTTTTTCTTCCGTTGAATTTATCAGCATAATAGGACGCGTGGACATTTTTCTTATACACTTTTCCGGAAACCGACTTGCTAGACGAACAACTCGTCAGTAGGGTTCCAAAAGCTGCGATAAACAAAAACATCCTGGTTTTCATGGCTTATTGTATGATTTCTATGGTTACTTTTAAGTGTCCTCCATAACGGGATGATGCAATTTCCATGAAGGCCTTCTTAGTAAGGTCTATCTCTTTTCCTTTGGTAAATGGTCCTCTATCTGTTACTTCAACAATAACTGATTTTCCATTGGCTTCATTAGTGATTCGTAGCTTGGTTCCAAAAGGAAATTTTCTGTGTGCTGCGGTATATTTCTTATTATCAAAGATTTTTCCGCTTGCCGTACGGCGTCCTGTAAATTTGTCAGCATAATAGGATGCGTGGGCATTTTTCTTATGGAGCTTATATTTTTTTGATTCGGCTAATTTTAAGCTATCTTCTATGGCGACTTTCTTTACTGAGTCTTGATATACCTGTGTTTTTTCAGGAGGTGTTTTTTGGAAATTTCTATCTCGTAGTGAGAAACCGCTCGAAAAGACCAAAGCAATGAAGGCCAGCAAAAGAATGGTAGTCTTATACTTCATGATAAATTTTTTTATGTTTGGCCAATTCATCTTACAATTACTATACCCAAAATTAAAAAAGCTCAAAAAATTGAGCTTTATACTTTATGAGAACCATACATCCCAAGGAATTCTTGATATCAATAACAGAAAACCTAAAATATAGAATATGGCTATTTTTTTGAATTTTTTATCCGAACCTTCCACTCTCTTATGAGTACTCCATCCTATAGTTATTAGCACTATAGCCAGAATATTTACAAAAGGATGTTCGACTGCCATCATGCGTAAATTGCTATCACCCATAATTTCTTTCATACCTACTTGTCCGAAAAGAGCAAATCCTTTTGGTGAAATGAAATATAAAATCAATCCAAAAACAAATTGAAGGTGAGCAGCTATCAAACCAAAGAGCGCAATTCTTCTGTCTTTTGGTTTAAATTCGTTTTTTGCAGATAGTCCTATTAGGGAATTGATTGCAGCAACGCCAATTGTAAAAAGGGCTACATAGGCAATACCGGAGTGGGCTTCTAGAATAATTTTGTAAGTATCCATGGTCAAAATTGTTTTTACAAATATATCAAAAAATGAAATGTTCCAAAATTATCAGAACGCAGCAGACCAATAAATAATGAATCCAAATTACGAAATAAAATCTTAACAATTAACATTTCTTTAATTGAATTGATCCCAGTTTTAAAATTCAATATCATAAATTTGCGGAAATGATGAAAAAAGCCGTACATATTACTTTTTTGTGCTTATTCTTTCTGCTGGGAATGCGTTGCGATGCCAGCAATAAGAAAAATTTATCATTGACTTTTCTCGAAACTAACGGCAATCAGCAATTAAAAACATGCCGTTACAGCCAGCCGAAAAAAGAATTTTCCGTTGCGCACGACACATTTGATAAAATTCATAAAAAGAAGAGATTCTCTAATCCCTATCGTTATAGCATAGCCAGACTATCAAAATGCTATAATCTATCTTTGCTCTTTGGAGCTGTTTCTTCTTCAAAATTTGTTTTTGAGACTTATTTAGCTTCGGCAAGTCCTTTCGAAAAACATTCATTACTTGGTTCTTTCTGCCATAAAGGGAAACTATTATCCATATTCTATTCTTTTCAGGCTTTTTGGTAATAAATAATTGTTGTCTTTTTTAAAGGTTCTCAACAAGAATCTTCATAATTATTGTCCAATTAAATTACTACAGATATGAACGAATTAGAAAATACTGCAACAGCGGCCTCGCATCACCTTTATCCTCTGATAAGCGATTTGGGATTGATTCTTATGACTGCCGGCGTTGCTATTCTACTTTTCAAGAAGATAAAACAGCCTTTGGTTCTTGGATATTTAATTGCTGGATTTTTGGCCGGCCCCTATTTCACATTATTCCCTTCGGTAAAAGATGTGCAAAACGTTGAAGTCTGGGCAGAAATCGGAGTTATTATTTTACTTTTCAGCCTGGGACTGGAATTCAGTTTTAAGAAATTGATGAAAGTGGGCGGAACAGCCTCAATTACTGCTCTGGTACAGATTTTCTCTATGGTGTTTTTAGGGTATTGGTGTGGACAGCTTATGGGTTGGTCTTCTATGGACAGCATCTTTTTAGGTGTCATACTCTCCATTTCATCAACAACTATCATACTCCGTGCTTTTGACGAATTAGGCGTTAAGGGACAGAAATTTGCCGGAATTGTTTTTGGCGCACTGATTGTTGAAGATATTGTAGCCATTCTGATGATGGTCTTACTTTCTACTATTGCTGTGAGTCAGCAGTTTTCGGGAATGGAACTTTTTGAATCGGTACTAAAACTTTTATTTTTCCTTATATTATGGTTTGTGGGTGGAATTTTTTTCATCCCGACCTTACTAAAAAAAGCCAAGAATCTTTTAAGCGATGAGACTTTGCTAATTGTTTCTTTAGCTTTATGTCTTATGATGGTAATCCTTGCTACTATGGCCGGATTTTCACCTGCTTTGGGTGCTTTTATCATGGGATCTATTATTGCTGAAACTACCAAAGCCGAACGCATTGAGCATCTCGTAAAACCTGTAAAAGACCTTTTTGGAGCCGTTTTCTTTGTATCAGTTGGAATGCTTATCAATCCAAGCACTTTGGCTGAATATGCAGTCCCAGTAATTATCATCACCTTGCTGACGGTTTTTGGAAAGACATTAAGTTCTACTATCGGGACTCTTATTTCCGGTCAGCCTTTAAAACAGTCTGTACAAACCGGAATGAGCCTTGCTCAAATTGGTGAATTTTCATTTATCATAGCTACTTTAGGGATGACATTAGGCGTAACGAGCAATTTCCTTTATCCTATTGTAGTTGCCGTTTCCGCCATTTCGACATTTACAACTCCTTTTATGATCAAGCTTTCTATTCCGGTTGCTAATATGCTGGAAAGAAGACTTCCTAAAAAATGGACGAAAGCCATCGACAGCTACAGTTCAAGTTCGCAAACTATAAAGGCTACAAGCAACTGGGTTTTATTTTTAAGATCCAGCATCATCCAGATTATTATCTATTCTGTGATTATAATTGCTATTATCCTGCTTTCTTCAAGAGTAGTGCTTCCTCTTGTAAATGGTTCTCAATGGGCTAATGTAGCAATAGCTGTCCTGACACTTTTGTTTATCTCCCCTTTCTTATGGGCATTGTCATTCAGAAAAGTCGCGCCTACCGCTTATGAGGAATTAAAAAAGGAAAGGAAATTCCTGGGTCCGGTAAAAATTGTCAATATCATCCGCATCCTGTTTACCTTATTCTTTATCGGATTACTGCTAAACAGCTTCTTTTCTAATTTTATTGCTTTTACGGCACTGGTTATTTTTGCCGTAGCATATATGGTTTTCCCAAAAAGGCTACAAACACTGTATGACAGGATCGAAAACCGATTTATGCAGAACCTTAACGATAGAGAAAATACGGAAGCATCAAAAAGCAAGCGAGAGCTTTCTCCGTGGGATGCACACATGACCACTTTTGAAATCAGCGCTGAATCCAATATTGTTGGAAAACCGCTCCACCAGCTGGAACTTCGCGAAAAGATTGGAATCAATATAGCCGCCATAAAGCGTGGAAATATTACGATTAACGTTCCTAACCGCAACGAGCAGATTTATCCAAATGATCTTCTCTATGTGATAGGAACAGACAGGCAGATAGAAAAATTCAAGACCTATCTGCAACAGAGCTTTGTTGCAGTTCCTGAAAACAATGCTGAAACTGTCCTGAAAAATTTCGAGTTGAAAAACGAAGATTTTATCGGCAAGACTATTCGCGAGTCACAACTTAGAGAAAAAACAGACGGTCTGGTCGTGGGAATTGAACGGGAAGGCCGCCGAATGATGAATCCAGAATCGCACGTCGTGCTTGAAAAAGACGATATTATATGGATTGTTGGCGATAAGAAAAAAATGAATTCTATTACACTAAATGCTTCTTAATATTTATTTACTTAACTAAATTCTAAAATGGATAATTTCGATTGGAAACAGCTCATTAACCCTGAATTCTACATTGCAATGGAACTTGGGGGCGTTAGCATTGGACTGTATGTTGTGCTTTTTATTGTTTTTGCAGAAACAGGATTGTTTGCCGGTTTTTTCCTTCCGGGCGATAGTCTTCTTTTTCTCGCCGGAATCTACAGTCGGGAACTTGTAGAAAATCTTATTCTTATTGAAAGCGACTTTGGCAATGTTGCTTTATTGGCTACACTGGTTGCTATTTCCGGAATTATCGGAAATACGGTCGGTTATTGGTTTGGAGCAAAAAGCGGATGGTACCTCTACAAAAAAGAGGACAGCTTCTGGTTCAAGAAAAAATATCTTGAACAGTCTCGTGTGTTTTTTGAGAAATATGGCGGGAAAGCAATTATCATTGCACGTTTCATGCCTATCTTAAGAACCTTTGCCCCGATTATTGCCGGAATCGTGCAGATGGACAAAAAACGTTTCGTGTTTTACAATATATTAAGTTCGTTCTTATGGGCTTTCAGCTTAATCATGGCAGGACATTATCTTTATGGTTTGTTTTTAACCAAGTTTGATATTGATTTAAAGAGCCATATTGAAATCATCATTCTTATTATCGTAGCGATTACTACTATTCCGCTAGTGGTGAAATTCCTAAAAGGAAATAAAGAAACTCCTGAAAACAATACGGAAGAATAAACAAAAAAGCCTCTCAATCGAGAGGCTTTTTCAACTAACTGCACACAAACTAAAAATTATAACGAATTGTAAAATTCCAAGTTCTTCCTAAACCGAAGTAGCCTTGGTTACCGTTAGCGATTCCATTATATATTTTCCCTGAAGACTGATACGTAGATAAATCTGTAGCACTGTTAGGATTTACTCTATCTGTAACTTTAATATTGGTTCTTAATTCAGAAATATAGATCTTATGAAGCAGGTTATCTACATTAAGTCTGAAGTTTACTGATTGGGATTTGTTTTTTCCAACCAGCATCTTATAGGAAACTCCTGAATCTACCACTCCATAAGAAGGGATTTCCAAGTTTTCTTTAACAGCTCCAACATTAGAGTAGATTTTGTCGTAGAATCTATAATCCGCATCAACAGATAGTCTTTCTACAATCGTATATTTAAATCCAGCTCCAGCCGTGAATTGAGCTGCATCTCCAACTTTTCCTCCATCTACATCAGTTTTGGTAACATCTAGTGTGTTTCTGTCCTGATCTCTAATTGTTGTTACCACATTTCCTTTATACTCCCAGTTTCCGGCAGAAACAAATCCTCTTAAATCCAGATTTGGTAATGGTTTTGCTACAAAATCAAGTTCAAGACCTGTATGCAGCTGCTCTACACCTTCATTTGTAGTAAAAAGTTCTGTTCCCACTGTAATAGGATTTCCATTAATTATTTCACCCGCTGCTGCAATTCTTGAAGTTGTCTTTACTCTGTCCTTTCACGAAGTTCTGTAACCATTTAGATTGGCAGAAAAATAGGTGCTTTTAAAGCTATACCCGGCTTCAAGACCTAAAATCTTTTCATTTTCTGTCAATGGGTTTACCTGGTTGGTAAAGTTCAGGTAGATATTATCATGAAATGGCTGGCGTGAATAATAGCCCGCATTTACATATACTGAATTCTGTTCGTTGATATTGAAGCTACCTCCTCCTTTTACGTTGAATCCTGTATTATTAACCTTTTCTGAATCTTTGTATTGTCTCAAATAGTCATATCTGTCAAATCTCTGGTGTCTTTGGTTTGAAATTGCTCCCTGGAAAAAGACAGAGAATAAGTCATTTGAATATTCAACTTGACCGAAAAGTCCACCGTATGATATTCTTTCACTATTATCATAATCGATTCTCTGGTTTTCACCAAGAGAATTGAAAGTAGCTCCCCATGGTTCTGCTCTTTGAGAATCTGTGACTGTGTTTGAAACCGGACTTCCTACCGGCTGATCCGTACCGTCTCTTAAAGTTCTTGTTTCTGTCCAATTATTCAATCCCAGGAAGTTTTCAACCTGACGGTAGTGTGTTCCATAATACGTTCTTAAATCTGCTCCTACATTAAAAACCAGGTTTTCATTTAGTTGATGCTTAAAATTAGACACAAGCCCATACCAGTTGTGGTTGTTTACAGAAGAACGTATCAGATAGGATTTGTTATCTCCCATTACTCCATTTCCAACACTCCTATTTCTTGCTTCAATAGCATCAAAATCAATCTGACCATTTGTTCTGATAGCAGAGGCTCCATAGTTTCCAGTTCCTCCACCACGTCCCCAAGAGGCATATAATACGGTAGACAATTCTGATTTGCTGTTAATTTCCCAGTCCCAGTTAAGGTTGGCAACCGGCTTATGGTAATAATTCGTTCTTTCTGATTGGTATTGTCCATTCAGAAGACCCCAGTTGTTGTTATACTTTCTGCCATATGTTTGGTAATCTGAAAGTCTTTTTGCAAAGTTTTGATCGTGCTTTTGAGGCGCACCAGTTATCAAAAAGTTCAGGTTATGATTTTCAGACGGCTTATATCCAAAAGAAATAAAATAGTTCTGTCCTTCACCACGGGTTCCGTCATTATAACCATCTCCTTGCCAGTGAGTCAACATTACGCTTACCCCAAACTTATTTTCCATCATTCCCGTGTTATAAGCTACGGTAGTTTTCAAATAATCATTGTTTGCTACTCCGGCTGAAACAAATCCGCCTTCTCTTTTAGAAGTAGCTTTGGTAACAAAATTTACCGTTCCTCCAACTGACGAAATCGCCAATTTTGAAGAACCCAAACCTCTCTGGATTTGTATATTGTTTGCTATATCTCCCATACCAGACCAGTTTGACCAATACATCAAACCATCTTCCATTCCGTTGATTGGCTGACCGTTCAACAAGAAAGCTGTGTTATCCTGGGCAAAACCTCTGACCGCTATTCTTGAATCTCCATAACCTCCAGACTGTCCGGCAACATAAACTGATGGTGTATTTACCATAGTTTGTGTAATGTCTGATGACCCGACTTTGTCCTGGATTTCTGCAGAAGTTAAAGTTGAAACGGCTATCGGAGTTTTTCTATCCTTTGCCAAATCGATAATTCCTTTACCAATAATTACGACTTCATCTAATTGACTGGAATCCGATTCCAAACTAATTGTCCCTAAATCGACAGTTTGCGATTTAGCTGTAAACGGAATCGTTTTTGTAACATAGCCTACAAAAGTAATTACAACTTCTCCTTGAGTTTTTGAAGTGTTGAGGCTAAATTTACCATCTATATCGGTAGAAGCTCCTTCTCCGGTACCTTTGACAGTAATGTTCGCAGCTGGAAGCGAACCTTTCAATTCAGAATCGACTATCGTTCCTGTAATTTTCGTCTGTGAAAATGCTGAAGTTGCCACAAAAAATAGCAGTGATGACAGCATAAATTGTTTTAAATTCTTCATTTTTAAATAATTGGGTTAGATTTCGACAAAGGTCTTTCAACAATTATTTCCCAACGTTATGTTAAGATTATAAATCACAAAACTATTTTGAGAGGAAAAATGGGTCGAAAACGCATCAAAAATTCAATTTATAACCCTTAAAAAAGAGATAAAAACAAAAAATCCTTATGCATGCATAAGGATTTTGAAAACTTTAACCGGAATGGTCTTTATTTCTTATGTAAAAAATATGTTAGCAAAAGTGTTGTAGAGCTGTCATGCTGTTTTACAACACCTGAATTGATCTCATCAAGAATCGAATTAGCCAATTGTTTTCCAAGCTCAACTCCCCATTGGTCATAACTGAAAATATTCCAGATTACACCTTGTACGAAAATCTTATGCTCATATAATGAAATTAGCGAGCCTAAAGTTTCCGGCGTCAATTGTTGAATTAACAATGTATTGGTAGGTTTGTTTCCTTGAAAAATCTTAAACGGAGTCAGGAACTCTGCAGCTCCGGAGGAGAAGTTTGTTTTTGTAAATTCTGACCTTACCTGTTCTTCAGTTTTTCCGTTCAGTAACGCTTCTGTTTGCGCAAAGAAATTTGACATCAATTTATTATGATGGTCTTCATCGCCATATAGAGGTTTTACAAAACCGATAAAATCCGTAGGAATCAATTTTGTTCCCTGGTGGATCAGTTGAAAAAATGCGTGTTGTGAATTGGTTCCTGGTTCGCCCCAAATGATTGTTCCTGTCTGGTAGTTTACAGGGTTGCCATCTCTTCCTACGCTTTTCCCGTTGCTTTCCATAATTCCTTGCTGAAGATATGGCGCCAGCTTTTGAAGGTATTGCGTATACGGAATCAGGGCTTCGCTTTCTGCTCCAAAGAAGTTATTGTACCAAACACTCAAAAGTGCCAGGACAACCGGAATATTCTGGTTGAATTCTGCCGATTTAAAATGTTCGTCCATTTCATTAGCACCTTTCAGCAATTTATTGAAATTATCGAATCCTACAGCTAGGCTAATAGATAGACCTACAGCACTCCATAAAGAGAATCTTCCGCCAACCCAGTCCCACATAGGAAAAACATTATCCGGATTAATTCCGAATTCTGTTACCTTTTGGATATTTGTAGAAACAGCCACAAAATGCTTGGCAACATCTTCCTGTTTTGCCGATTTTAAAAACCACTTACGTACCGTTTCCGAATTGGAAAGCGTTTCTTGTGTCGTAAATGTTTTTGAAACCACTACAAAAAGTGTTGTTTCCGGATTTAGGTTTTTGATTTTTTCCTGAACATGGTCACCGTCAACATTGGAGATAAAATGAACATTCAGGTGATTTTTATAAAACTGAAGCGCTTCTACTGTCATCGCCGGACCAAGATCTGAACCGCCTATGCCGATGTTTACCACATCTGTAAAAGCTTTTCCGGTGAAACCTTTTCTTTGTCCGCTAATAACCTCATCACAAAAGGTCTTAATCTTGTTTTTAACGAGATATACTTCGGGCATTACATTTTGTCCGTCTACAGTAATTACAGCAGATTCTGGAGCGCGCAAAGCAGTGTGTAGTACCGCCCTGTTTTCGGTTTCGTTTATAACATCACCACTAAAATATTTGGCAATCGCATCTTTTAGATTTACTTCATCCGCCAATGACAAAAGCAGGCTTATTGTTTCTTCTGTGATAATATTTTTAGAATAATCGACAAGAAATTCATTCCATTGAAGATTGAATTTTTCTGCTCTGGAATTATCGTCTGCAAACATTTCCTGCATTGAAGCATATTGCATTGAAGCGAAATGTTCACGCAGTTTTTGCCAAGCAACTGTTCCTGACGGATTGGTTTTGCCTAAAGCCATGGTAATAAAGAATTAGATTTGTAGTCTTTTGAAGGCTCAAATTTAGGCAATAATGATTTATTTTTTGAATTTAATTGCTGCGATACTGTCTAATTCTTTTTTGAGTGGTGTCATTTCAGCCATGAATCGAGATTTGTATTTCGCATCCATCGGAATTGAATTCGGAAGCTTCTGTTTAAGAGCATCAACCTGTACGCCATTTTTCCAGAAACGGTAACAAACGTGTGGTCCGGTTGCCAAACCTGTGCTTCCTACTTTTCCAATGACATCACCTTGAGAAACTCTCTGTCCCTGGCGCACCAGGATTTTAGACATGTGAAGGTATTGTGTAGAATAGGTTGAATTGTGCTTGACTTTTACAAAGTTTCCGTTTCCGGCAGTATAACCAGTTTTTTCAACCACACCGGTTGCTGTTGTAATAATTGGTGTTCCGGATGGAGCGGCATAATCAGTACCGTTATGCGCCTTGAATCGTTGTTGTACGGGATGGAATCTTCGTGTTGAAAATTTTGAGGAAATCCTGAATCCGAATTTCAGTGGAGCTTTCAGGAACATGGTCTTGAGTACTTTTCCTTCCTCATCGTAATAGTTTACTTTTTTGGCTGTAGTGTCCTGCTTAAAAGGGAATGCGTAGATTTTTTTCCCTTTGTATTCGAAAAAAGACGCTTCCAGACTTTCTACACCGGCATAAATAGTGTCGCTAATGTATTTTTCATTGAATGTTACTGCAAACTTATCACCTTTCTGGATTTTGAAGAAATCGACAGAATAGGCATAAATATCCGCCAGATTTTGGGCAAGTGAAGCATCAACTCCTGCCTTGCTTAGCGTTTCGGATAATGAGCTTTCAATTTCAGTAGCTATTGTCCTTCTTTTAATCGTTATTGGTTTTTGATTTTTATAGGCAACGATAGAATCTCTCAGGTCAATAACGCTGTAATGAATATTATCGGGCTGGTATATAAAAACCTGTACCGTATTTGGTGCTTTTTTAGACTTTAAAATAGTGTAAGGTCTTCCTGCGCGAATATCCCTGAAGTTAAAAGAATCTCTTGCCTTTTCTGTTATTTCATGTACTTTGTATTTCCCCAGGTCATGTTTGTCCATCAATGTTCCAAAAGTATCACCGCTTTTGACTGTATCATTAACAACCAAAAAGTCATTTAATGTAAAACCAAATTCAACAACGATAGGCTCTTTTACAGGAACTTCTTTAATATTTTCTTTTTCGGATTTTTCTTCCTTGTTACAGGAAACCAGGGTAAATAGCAATAGTAAGGTTAAAACAGCGTATTTCAAATCGTATTCTTTAATCTATTAGACGTTTTTTTCTTCTCCCCAAGATGCCAGTTCTTCCGGAGACCATAATTCTGGAAAAAATATCCTTCTTTGGTACTTTGGATGCATGTATTTCTTCCAATCGCTTCCGCCGGTGGCTTCTCCGTCACCTTTGCCGCTTCCGTCAATATATTTTTTTGCCGTATTCAAGTGTTGCATTACCCATGTAATATTGACCGTATGGTCGTAGTGTCGCATGGCTTTGATCAATTCTTCATTTTTTTGATCTTCTTCTGGCAATTCTTTGAATTTTTGCCAAACATTTATGGTGTTGTATTCTTCCATATAGCTTAAGAACTGCGGCTTGTATTTTCTCTCAAATTCTTTAAGCAGATAGGATTTTTCGCCCGTATGATAATCTTTTCCGGCTGCCTGCCAATAAAGATGTTCCAAAGCATGCTCATAAGGCGTATTTCTGTCAATTGTTTTTCTGAAACGGTAGTCAATCAGATTAATCAAATCCGTAGAACAAAACTCAATCAGTCTGTATTGAGCACTTTGGAAGCCGCTTGCCGGAGTCAGTGTATTCCTAAATTTCATATACTGCTCTATTTCCATTCCGTCACCCATGATGTCGAATGAAGTGGTCAACATATCAAAATAACGGCTAATACGCATTAGTTTTTCAGTAAAATAAGAAGTTTCCGGCTTTGGAGTATGGCAAAGCTGCTCCATTTCCCATAAAATCATCTTAAACAAAAGCTCATTTACCTGATGGTACATGATAAACACCATTTCATCGGGTAACGTCGTTCTTTGAATTTGTAAATTTAATAAGGCATCCGTCTGAATATAGTCCCAATAGGTTATCGGTTTGGACCAAAGTAGTCCTTCGAGATGGGTTTCGGTTTTCTGATTTATTGCCTGAAATTTTTTTTCTAGTTGATCTAACTGATCTTTTATATTGGGGGTAATCTCCATTTTATTTATCTGCTATAATTTTGAAAGGATGTATTAATCCTTTGTATCCATCCAAATCGGCTTTTAGAGAACCTACAGCGAGGCTTGCCTTGATTCGCATTGGAATTCTATTTTCATCGTCTGAAATCCAGACTGTTAAACTTTCTTCTTCTTTAAAAACGCGACCTGCCTGAACATAAGGTCTAAAAATCATCGTATTTACTTTTCCAAATTTAGTTTTTAAAACTTCTCGTCCCATAAATTTTAACTTAAACTTTGTGGTTTCGTCGTCAAAAAACATATCAATAACAATGGACTCACCCACTTTGAGCTTGTCGATTGTAGGATGGTTTCTTAAAAAATAGAATGAGGAAACTATATCTTGAACGTTTTCAGGTACAGAAATGGTTTTTTCCGTATTTTTCTTGTAGTCTTTAACGAGTACGTTATTGGCTGACTGATTAAAAAAACCTTCTTGGTTTTTTGTGTAGCCACCTTCGTTAATTTTTCTGACAAACTGATAAGGCTGTCCGGTTTTTTTGTCAAAGTAACTTTGGTAATCATCATTTACCTTAAAGAAAAACTTTGTCATGCCTGTAGTATAGCCATTACCTACCGCATGGAAAACTTTTTTCCCATTTTTGGTAGCTTCCTTGATTTCAAGTGTGGCATAGCCTGCATTGACCAAGCCATAATGTATTCTGAATTTGAACCATTCACCAACGTCAAAAGCTTTATCATCCTGAGCCTGTAGGTTCGCAGTTGCAAACAACAATAATATTATAATTTTTTTCATAATTCAATTTTATATGTCTTTTCCCAACTGTTAAATACAATTTCTATTCCAAAAGTATTAAAACAAAAAAACCCAGTCAAAAATATGACTGAGTTTTTATGCTATTAACCAACCAAAAAACTATAAATTATGAAAAATTTACATAAAAATCGAAGGAAACCACTCCCTCTCTTTTTGCGGGTGCAAAGGTATGTAATAATTACAGTATTACAACTAAAAAATCAACTTTAACACAATATTAGCAAAAAATAGTTTTTTGAAAGGTTTGATTTTGCATTATTCTCAGAAAATTATACCATTTTATAAAGTTCCTCTTTTTTCTTGTTCTCTTTCGATAGATTCAAATAAAGCCTTGAAATTCCCTGCTCCAAATCCACGAGCTCCCATTCTTTGAATGATTTCAAAAAACAGTGTCGGACGATCCTGAACCGGCTTCGTGAAAATCTGTAAAAGGTATCCTTCCTCATCAGCATCAACCATGATAGCCAATTTTTCAATTTCGTTCATGTCTTCCTTCATCATATTCATGTGCTCACCCAGTCTTTGCGGAACTGCTTCATAATACGCTTTTGGTGGAGCTGACAAAAATTCAACACCACGAGCTTTTAATTGAGAAACCGTTTTGATGATATCGTCAGTTGCTATTGCGATGTGCTGGATACCAGGACCGCCATAGAATTCCAAATATTCTTCAATCTGTGATTTTTTCTTTCCTTCAGCAGGTTCATTGATAGGGAACTTGATTCTTCCGTTACCATTTGACATTACTTTACTCATCAAAGCAGAATACTCTGTGTTGATTTGCTTGTCATCAAACGAAAGGAAATTTACGAATCCCATCACGTCTTCATACCATTTCACCCAGGTATTCATTTCTCCCCAACCCACATTTCCAACCATGTGGTCGATATATTTGAAACCTGTTGGTTCTGGATTGTAATCTGATTTCCATTCTTTATAGCCTGGCAAGAATACTCCGTTATAGTTTTTTCTTTCTACAAACATGTGGACAGTTTCACCATACGTATAGATTCCGGCACGGACAACTTCTCCAAATTCATCTTTTTCAACCGTTGGCTCCATGAAAGGCTTTGCACCTCTTTTTGTAGTTTCTTCAAAAGCACTTCTTGCATCTTCAACCCAAAGAGCAGCAACTTTCACTCCATCGCCATGTTTTCTTAAGTGGTCATTCAATACAGAATCACTATTTAGAGGCGTAGTCAACACCAAACGGATCTTATCTTGTTTCAAAACATAAGAAGCTCTGTCACGAACTCCTGTTTCCAGACCTGCATAGGCCAATGATTGAAAGCCGAAAGCCGTTTTATAATAATGCGCAGCCTGTTTTGCATTGCCCACATAAAATTCTACGTAATCTGTTCCTAATAGCGGAAGGAAATCTTGTGCTCCTTCAAATATTTTTTCTAATCCGTATTCTACTGATTTTACTTCTTTACTCATTTTAGTATGTTTTTTTCAATCCTGTCGGGATTTAAAATCCTGCCAAGATTGTTAGTTGTTTTTTTGTTTTATTTTTTTGTTATTCTACCCAAGACTTATAGTATTGTCCGTCGTCCAATCCCATTGCTTCTTCGGTTACCATCAACGGACGGAAAGTATCTACCATAACTGCCAATTCTTCGGTTTCTGTTTTCCCGATACTTCTTTCCATTGCGCCTGGTGCCGGACCGTGAGGAATTCCTTTTGGATGCAGCGTGATATGTCCTTGCTCGATATTGTTTCTGCTCATAAAATCGCCGTCAACATAATACAGCACCTCATCGCTATCAATGTTACTGTGATTGTATGGAGCCGGAATTGATTTTGGGTGGTAATCATAAAGTCTCGGACAGAAAGAGCAAACAACGAAAGTTGATGTTTCAAAAGTCTGGTGTATTGGTGGCGGCAAATGTACTCGCCCGGTTATTGGCTCAAAGTTATGAATGCTGAAACCGTAAGGGAAGTTATATCCGTCCCAACCTACTACGTCAAAAGGATGTGTAGCATATACTACTTCATGCATCATTCCTTCTTTTTTGATCTTGATCAGGAAGTCTCCTTTTTCGTCATAGGTTTCTAGTTCTGTCGGCAATTTGAAGTCTCTTTCGCAGAATGGCGAATGTTCCAAATGCTGGCCAGATTCGTTCTTGTATCGTTTCGGTGTGTAAAAAGGTGCGAAAGATTCTACGTAGAACAAACGGTTATCCGAAGTTTCAAAATCGATCTGGTAAATAATTCCTCTTGGAATAATCAGGTAGTCTCCGTATTCAAAAGGTATGTTACCCATCATAGTACGCAAGGTTCCTTTTCCTCTGTGGATGAAAATCATTTCATCAGCATCGGCATTTTTATAGAAATAGTCGCGTAATGATTTTTGTGGAGCAGCAAGACCTATCGTACAGTCTTTATTGACAAGCATTGCTTTTCTACTATCCAGAAAATCTTCCTGTGGCTTCAATTCGAAACCTTTAAGCAGCAATGACTTTATATTTTTACCAATGGCAATTTTAGGTTCAACAGAATAAGAGGCCTTGATTTCTTTCACTTGCGTTGGCCTGTGGACATGGTATAACAGAGAAGAATGTCCATGAAAACCTTCTGTACCAAAAAGCTGCTCGTAATAGAATCCGCCATTTGGTTTTTCAAATTGCGTATGTCTCTTTTGGGGAAAATTCCCCAATTTATGATATAGTGGCATAATTATTAGATTTATAAATTATGAATTTAGATTTCAGATATAGAATCCAAAAACTCATTCCGGGTTTCTCTTAATGAGAAACTTCAGATGCGCCAATAAACCGTCCCAACTTGTATTCATAGTCACAAATATCGGAAAAATTAATTTTTTCACCTTATTTCTTGTGAAATATTTATAAAAAGGAAAAAGGCATTACTGATTGTAAAATTTTTCAGTAATGCCTTTATTTATTTTAGAAAAAAACTATCTGCTTTTTTTATAGCTATAAGCATAAATCAAGGCATGGATTGCCGCAAATACTAACGAGAAATAATATAAGAAAGTGTCATCAATATTTGGATCTCTATGGTGAATAATTGCTACTATTACTAAAGCCACAACCATTCCAAATCCGGAACCAGCTACTACTTTAAAGCTATCCAGGCTAAAGTTTCCTTTATTCAGGATACTGTTTTTCATTCCGTAAAACAGATAAAGGTCAAAACCAATCATCATCCAAACAATTAATCGAATCCAGGTATCTAACGGTAAAAACACCATCATAAACAAACAAACCAGGACTCCTGCAATCGGCACAAACGGAACCAGCGGTGTCTTAAATGCTCTTGGTGCATCCGGCATTTTTTTACGCATTATCAATACTCCGATACAAACCAATATAAAGGCAAATAATGTTCCGATACTTGTCATTTCTCCTACAACTCTGGCAGGTACAAACGCAGCAAAAAGGCTTACGATTACCATGAACAGGAAATTATTCTTTGCAGGTGTTCTGAATTTTGGATGTACTTCAGAGAATACTTTTGGCATAAGCCCGTCTTTACTCATAGAAAAGAATACACGGCTCTGACCCATAAGCATTACTAAAATTACCGAAGCATATCCTCCTAAAATCGCCAAAAGGATTGCATTGTTAAGCCATGGATAGGCTGGAGTAATCATTCCATCTGCTCCTGCAGGTCCCATCGCTTCTACTGCAATTGCAACAGGCGCGATACCATCTTTTCCAGCAAAGGCTTGGTAATTCACTACTCCTGTCATTACATGGGCAAATAGTACATATAAAATAGTACAGATTGCCAAAGACAATAATATCCCTATCGGCATGTCTCTTTTTGGGTTTTTAGCTTCTTGTGCTGCAGTAGAAACGGCGTCAAAACCGATATAAGCAAAGAACACAATAGCGGCAGCCCTAATAATTCCTGAAAATCCAAATTCACCAAAAGTTCCTTTATTTTCCGGGATATAAGGAGTATAGTTTTCGGGTCTGATGTATTGCCATCCAACAGCAATAAAAATCAATACAACACTCACTTTTAAGAGTACGATGATTCCATTTACGAAAGCGGACTCTTTGGTTCCCCTCATCAATACCAATGACATTATCATAACAATCAATACAGCGGGAACATTTATTATTCCTCCTTCAAAGGGAGAAAGCATATAGGCATCGTCTATATGGATTCCATAACCGCTCAAAAATTTTCCGAGATACCTGGACCAGCTAATCGAAACCGTAGCGGCTCCTACAGCATATTCCAACACCAAATCCCAACCTATGATCCATGCTACAAATTCTCCCATCGTTGCAAATGAATAGGTATAGGCACTTCCGGCTACCGGAATCATTGAAGAAAATTCAGCATAGCATAAACCTGCAAAAACGCATCCAAATGCTGCTACTAAAAAAGAAATCGTAATTGCTGGGCCTGCATTCATTGATGCAGCAAGGCCTGTTATTGAAAATAATCCGGCTCCAATGATCGCTCCAATTCCCAGAGCTACTAATCCTGGTGCAGTTAATGTTTTCTTTAAGCCTTTTTCATCTTCCGATGCTTCTGCTAGTAATTGTGTAAGTGATTTTCTTCTCCAAATAGACATATATTTGATTAGTTTAGTGTTTATTGGTTCCAAATATAGTTTTTTTATGGAATAATTAACACATAAACGGAAGATATAATTTTTTGGGAATAGATTCTTTAAAACCAGAATCCTAGGCTAAACCAAGTGTGGTGGTCTTTGGTTTCCGGCGACCAAGAATGCTTGATTTCTACAGGTCCGATAATTGTTTCCAAGCCATACCCAAAAGCATATCCTGAATATCTTGGCCGCTCGATCCAATCGTTTGTATTAAAAATCTTATAGCCGATATTGGCATAATTTGCCGTAAAGTTCAAATGGTTTTTTCGGAATATTTCATAATCAACGCCCACAGCTCCCTTGATATAGCTATTCCCGGAAAGGCTTACAAAATCATATCCATAGAAATGCCTGAAATTGTTAATCATATTGTAACCATAACCGCCCAGTACGAAATCAAAAAACGGAACTGTCTGTTCGCCTACCGTAAATCCGGCTTCTGACTGAAGGTTTAGCGTAAATTTATTAAAAAAGGTTTTCGAAAAGGCCATCTCACCTTTCAGGATGCTAAAATTCTGATACAGGCCGGTATAGTCCGAAGAATACAAAAACGATTGGAAATCGCCACTAAAAAGGAAACCATTTTTTGGAAAATATTTCTTGTCAAAAGAATCGTATTTCAAATAAGCAATAAGGCTTAGGTAATCGCTGTTTTCCAATACGGGATCTGTGGCTTCAAATGTTTTTGTCTTAATTTTCAAATGCTTGTATTCTGCCCCGGCTCCAATGAGAAACTTTTGTGCAAAAAGCGTTTGAAAATAGGCCTGATTGGTAAAATCAGAATAATCGATATTTATGGAACTTAAACCGTACAAACTTAGAAGCTCACCATTATTAAAGTCTGTAAGCACATTGCGATTAAAGGTGTTGTATCTGGATTTGACACCAAAGCTCCAGTAAAACCCATTATCGATATAATAGTCCAGATAATACCTGAAATTATCTCCTAATCCGATATCTAAAGCAACGATATCGTTTTTCAAAAGGAGCTTTTTTTGAGTTATATTCAATAAAACGGCACTTTTGTACAATCCATCATAATGCAGTCCGAATTTCAGATAGGTCTTGATCGGATTTTCTACCAAAGTCATGTTTAATACATCATTTCCGGAAGCCGATTTGGAAAATGAGTAGCCAATACCACTAAAGTTCTGGGTTGCACTCAAAGTATTAATTCCTTTATCCAAATCTTCATAGCTTATTTTAGAGCCTGCCACAAACCCAAGTTTTCCGATTACATAGGTACGGGTATAGTTTTCAAGTTGCGGCGTCCTGATTTCACTAACAATCAGGCTGTCTTTTAGTAAAGGAACCATTCGTTTTACCGGCTTTTCAGCATTTCCTATTTTTTGAATCTGGCCAATCACTTTTCGTGCCGCGTCTTCTCCGGTTTTGATAATCTGCTGACCTTGAGAAAATGAAATAACAGAAAAGGCCGTAATGTCCGGTTTTATGTAAATATCGGTTGCTTTTCTTTTGCGATCCATTTTCTGGATCATCTGCATGTTTGATATCTGAACCAGAATTTTTGTTGCATCCGTTAGGGCATCTCTGTCTTTCAGGTCGTCTTGGACATCAACACCGATAATGATGTCTGCTCCTAGATTTTTTACTTCCAGAATTGGGTAATTATTTGTAACACCTCCATCTACCAACAATTTACCGTCAATTTCAACAGGCATATACAAGGATGGCAGAGCCGCACTTGCTGTCATCGCCTGTGGCAGGGAACCTTTATTTAGCAGCACTTGTTGTCCGGTTTCAATGTCAGTAGCAATACACAAAAAAGGAATTGGCAGTTGGTTAAAATCCCGTATATGCCTCACATTGTGTGTCAATTTGTTGAGCATATTAAAATTATAGAGCCCTTTTGACAAGGCTCTCGGGATTCCGATTTTCATTTTTTTGAAAGGCAAGGTCAGTGCATATAGCTCGTCATTCCTTTTTTCGTAGAAGTTTTTAGTCGATCTTGGGATATAATCCTGTATCAAGGCATCATAGTCCGTCGTTTTAAAAATGGAGTCGATTTGTGTTGCACTATATCCTGAAGCATAGAGTCCGCCAATAATTGCTCCCATACTGGTTCCTCCGATATACGAAATCTCTACTCCGGATTCTTCAAGTACTTTTAAAACTCCTATATGGGCAAGTCCTTTTGCCCCACCTCCGCTTAAGACTAATCCTATTTTTGGTTTTTTCTGCTCTTGTGAAAATACAACCGAGACAGAAAACATCAGCAGAAGTATAAGAGCTATTTTTTTCATAGGATAAGTTACTTGGTGGAATTGTAAAAGTCGGTAATTTTTTTGGCTTTTGAAACACCTACAACGTCAGAAATTTCTTTTTCTGTTGCCTGAGACAATCTTTTAACAGATTTGAAGTGTTTTATCAGAGTAACCATCGTTTTTTCACCAATTCCAGGTATGGTTTCTATCGAAGTTTTCAAAGCGCCTTTGCTTCTTTTATCGCGATGGTGTGTTATCCCAAAACGGTGCGCCTCGTTTCTCAGCTGTTGGATTACTTTCAGCGTTTCAGATTTCTTGTCCAGATACAGCGGAATCGAATCGCCCGGATAGAACAGTTCTTCCAAACGCTTCGCAATACCAATAATTGCTATTTTGCCCCGTAAATCCAAATCTTCCAAACTTTTCAATGCTGAAGACAGCTGTCCTTTTCCTCCGTCGATGATAATGAGCTGCGGCAAAGGTTGATTTTCATCCAACAGCCTTTTATATCTTCTGTATACGACTTCTTCCATAGAAGCAAAATCGTTTGGCCCCTCAACCGTCTTGATATTAAAATGGCGGTAGTCTTTTTTGCTTGGCTTGCCATCCTTGAATACCACGCAGGCAGCAACAGGATTGGTTCCCTGAATATTGGAATTATCAAAACATTCAATATGTCTTGGTTCGACAGAAAGACGCAAGTCCTTTTTCATCTGCGCCATGATTCTGTTCGTATGCCTGTCCGGATCAACAATTTGTAGCTGTTTCAACTGATCCATACGATAGAATTTCGCATTTCGGATTGAGAGTTCCAAAATCTGCTTTTTATCGCCCAATTGCGGCACGGTTACTTTAATGTTTTCGCCCAAATCGACTTCAAATGGCACGATCACTTCTTTTGACAGCAATCTGAATCGCTCTCTCATTTCTACAATAGCCAATTCCAGCAGTTCTTCGTCTGATTCGTCCAGCTTTTTCTTCAATTCCATCGTATGCGAACGAATGATCGCTCCGTGTGAAATCTGCAAAAAGTTGATATACGCCATGCTTTCGTCAGAAATAATAGAAAACACGTCTACATTTGAAATCCTTGGATTGACAATCGTAGATCGTGACTGGTAATTCTCTAAGGTTTCGATTTTGTCTTTTATCTTTTGCGCTTCTTCAAACTTCATTTCCGAAGCGAGATTTTTCATTAGCGTCTTGAAGTCTTTTAGGCTTTCCTTGAAGTTTCCTTTTAGTATTTCGCGAACAGCTTCTACATTTCCTTGATATTCTTCCAAAGATTGATATCCTTCGCATGGTCCTTTGCAGTTTCCGATGTGGTATTCCAGACAGACTTTGTATTTTCCGGAATTAATATTTTCTCTCGAAAGATCATAATTGCAGGTTCTCAAAGGATAAAGTTCTTTAATAAGATCCAAAAGCGTGTGGACCGTTTTAAAGCTCGTATAAGGACCAAAATACTCCGATCCGTCCTTTATCATATTTCTAGTGGTGAATATCCTTGAAAACGGCTCTTTCTTGATACAAATCCAAGGATAGGTCTTATCGTCTTTCAACAAGACATTGTATCGTGGCTGGAGTTTTTTTATCAGATTATTTTCAAGCAACAGGGCATCCGTTTCTGTGGGTACGACAATGTGCCTGATGGAAACGATTTTACGAACCAAAACATTGGTCTTTCCGTTGTCATGCAGCTTATTGAAATAGGACGAGACACGCTTGCGAAGATTTTTTGCTTTTCCTACATACAGAATCTTATCATCCTTATCATAATACTGGTATACACCCGGTCCATCGGGCAATGTCTGAATCTGAAGTTCAAGAGGAGTTCGCATCTTACAAAGTTAGTTTCAAAAATTCCGAATTGCAAGCACCCTATTTCAATTTTTAAATGGTTTTAGGAAATATTTAGCGTTCCAAAACTCAATTTTTATACATTTATATTTTTAAATACAACATGGCGAAACCATCCTATAAAAGCCTTACCATTTTGGGCGAAACTATTCTTCCGGGCGAAAGCCGAACTCTGAATATGGAAATTGCGAAACTCCATACGATGACAAAGCTGAAGATTCCCGTAATTATTGAACGTTCGGAAATAGATGGTCCTACGGTTTTATTTTCTGCAGGACTTCATGGAGATGAGATTAACGGAATTGAAATTGTACGGCAGCTCATTGTACAGAAAATCAACAGGCCCAAAATAGGCACTATTATCTGTATTCCGGTTATTAATGTTTTTGGCTTTTTGAACCGAAGTCGTGAATTTCCAGATGGTCGCGATATGAACCGTGTTTTTCCGGGTAGTAAAAATGGCTCGTTGGCCAGTCGCTTTGCTTACTATCTTTTGAAGGAAATCATTCCGAATGTTGATTATTGTATTGATTTTCATGCCGGCGGTGCCAGCCGATTTAATGCTCCACAAATACGCATCGTCCCTAACAATCATGAGTTAAAAGCACTAGCTGATGTTTTTCATGCACCTTTTGCCCTGTATTCCAAAAATATTTCGGGTTCGTTCCGAAATTCCTGTGATCGTTTGGGCGTAAAAATGCTGTTGTTTGAAGGCGGAAAATCGCTTGACATTAACGAATCGATTACGGAGCATGGTATTGAAGGTACAAAACGCTTTCTCAATCATTTTGAGATGCTGAATCCTAAAAGAAAAGCTACTGATGCCGATCAAAAGATTATTTATATTGAAAAATCAACCTGGATTCGAGCCAAAGCATCTGGCCTGTTTCATGGTCTGACAACAATTGGCTCGTATGTAGAAAAAGGTCAGGTGTTGGCTACCATTTCAGATCCTTACGGAAAAGTGGAATATAAAGTAAAGTCTCCCAATTCCGGATACATCATCAATGTCAATGATGCTCCTATCGTATATCAGGGCGATGCCATTTTTCATATTACAACAGCGTTGGAAAACCAGGATTGAAAAACAAAACAAATGTACAAGAAAGAATTACGATCAAAATATAAGGCTTTAAGGGCCGGACTTTCGCAAGAAGACATGGAAGAGCGAAGTCTTGCTATTGCCAATCAGATTGCCCGAATGGATATCTGGGACAGATTATATTATCATATTTTTCTACCTATCAGCGAACATAAGGAAGTCGATACCGAATTCCTGCTTCAAGTACTGGCTGGAAAAGACAAGGAAATTGTGGTTTCAAAATCAGATTTTGAGACCCGAAAAATGACCCATTTTTTAATGACTGACAACACTAAATTCCGAAAAAACGAATATAACATCCCGGAACCTGTTGACGGAATTGAAGTACCGGCTGATAAAATTGATGTGGTTTTTGTACCATTACTGGCTTTTGACGCGAAAGGACATCGTGTGGGTTATGGAAAAGGATTTTATGATCTTTTCTTATCCGGGTGTAAAAAAGACGTACTCAAAATCGGGCTTTCCTTTTTTGATGCAGAAGAAGAAATTACCGATGTCTTTGAAAATGACGTCAGGTTGGATTTTTGCGTAACTCCGGATAACATTTATAAATTCTAAAAAACGTATCTTTAAATAAAAAAGATGAAGACTACTTTTAAACTATCTATTGGATTGTTTTTGCTTTGCCTTGTATTTTCAATGTCAGGATGTAGTGCAAGCGTCAGCACCGGAACTTCTAGCAAATCCAGCAAAACAAAATCATTGCCTCCGGGACAGGCTAAAAAAGTAACTGGAGAAAAGAGCGCTAAAAAATATGCTCCGGGACAAAATTAAGCCAGTTCTGAACGTTTATTAGATCCCGAAAATGCTTTTTTATTGAAGACAATCAATATTCCTACTCCGGTAGAAATCGCCATATCAGCTATATTAAAAATAGCATTAAAAAAGGTGAAGTGTTTGCCTCCCCAGATTGGCAGCCATTGTGGCAAATTGCCTTCCCAGATTGGAAAATAGAGCATATCAACTACTTTTCCGTGAAACCAGGTACCATAAGGCTGATCGGAGAAAAGTGTAGCAGTCTGGCCTATGCTATGGTCAAAGATTACTCCGTAAAAAACAGAATCGATAATATTTCCGAAAGCTCCAGCTAAAATAAGCGAAATGGCTACGATTAAATATTTAGAACTGTGCTTTTTGACAGAATCCCAAAGCCACCAGCCAATTCCAGTAACGGCTACAAGCCTAAAAAGCGTCAGGATTAGTTTTCCATAATCTCCGGGAATTTGGGTTCCCCAAGCCATTCCTTCGTTTTCAATCAACAAAATCTTAAACCAGCTGGCTACGTTTATCTGCCCGTCTTCACCATAGATAAAATTAGTCTTAATATATATCTTGGATATCTGGTCAACGATAAGAATTAGGATAACTAATAAATATGCTTTTTTTAATGACATTTTCTTTACTTTATTGCGCAAAAATAGAAATATTATTTATAAAATCACTTGCTGCGACGGGTTCGTTTTGACTTCGCTTTTAAATATTAAAAAAACGCTCCCTTATTAGGAGCGTTTTTATTATTTGTTATTAGTAAGCAACTATCGCTGCAGGTTTTTGGCTTCGATACTCATTGTAGCATGAGGAACGATTTTAAGCCTTTCTTTACTGATTAGTTTTCCTGTCACTTTGCAAACACCGTAGGTTTTGTTTTCTACTCTGAAAAGAGCATTTTTCAAATCACGGATAAATTTTTCCTGACGGATCGCCAACTGAGAGTTCGCTTCTTTTGACATGGTTTCGCTTCCTTCTTCGAATGCCTTAAATGTAGGTGACGTATCATCCGTTCCATTGTTAAGGTCATTCATATAGGCGCTTTTGATCAAATCCAAGTCTGCTTGTGCTTTTTGTATTTTCTTTAAAATAATTTCTTTGAACTCTGCTAGATCAGCATCTGAGTATCTTGCAACTTCATCTACCATATTATATTATTTTGAAATTAATATACTTGTTTTTATATCGTCAAACTCAATTTCTATACCGTTTTCTACTTTATCCAGAATTATCAGCTCTTCTGTCAGCGTTTCAGCCTTGATATAGTCTTGATTTGCTAGTAACGCTTCTTCAATAATTCCGTCTTTCTGGACTTGTACCTTGATTTTGTCTGTTACTTCAAATCCTGAGTCTTTCCTGATATTTTGAATACGATTGACCAATTCCCTTGCAACTCCTTCTTTTCTCAATTCTTCTGAAATGGTGATGTCCAAAGCTACTGTAATTCCGTTTGCGTTTGCTACCAACCATCCCTCGATATCTTGAGAGGAAATCTCAACATCTTCAGAGGTTAAATTAATACTTTTCCCTGAAATAACAATATCTAGCGAACCGTTTTTGTCCAATTCATTGATCTGTTCCTGCGAGAAATTTTGTATTTCTTTGGAAATCAGACCCATATCCTTACCAAAACGTGGCCCCAATGCCTTAAAATTAGGCTTGATTTGCTTCACCAATACACCTGAAGCATCATCTAACAGCTCAATTTCTTTTACATTTACCTCCGCTTTTATCAAGTCAGATACAGCTTCAATCTCTGCTTTTTGCTTGGCGTCAAGTACCGGAATCATTACCTTTTGCAGCGGTTGACGCACTTTTATCATCTCTTTTTTACGTAGCGACAATACTAATGACGAAATCGTCTGCGCTTTCTCCATTCTGCTTTCCAACGACTTATCAACAAAGTTATCAGCATATTCCGGAAAATCGGCCAAATGTACGCTATCGAATGTTTCCTTATGTGTTGCCTGTGTTAAATCTCTGTAAAGCCTGTCCATAAAGAACGGAGCGATAGGAGCACTTAGTTTAGCAACCGTCAGAAGACAGGTATAAAGTGTTTGATATGCAGCAACTTTGTCTTGCGCATATTCGCCTTTCCAGAATCTTCTTCTGCACAAACGAACGTACCAGTTACTTAGATTCTCCTGAACGAAGTCAGAAATAGCTCTTGCCGCTTTTGTTGGCTCATAGTCAGCATAATAACTGTCAACATTTTTGATAAGAGTATTCAGCTCTGATAATATCCAACGATCAATTTCCGGTCTTTCCTGCAATGGTACTTCGGCTTCCGAATAAGAGAAACCGTCGATATTTGCATATAAAGCAAAGAACGAATACGTATTATATAAGGTTCCGAAGAATTTACGACGTACTTCGGCAACTCCTTCGATATCAAATTTTAAGTTATCCCACGGATTGGCATTTGAAATCATATACCAGCGCGTGGCATCAGCTCCATATTCTGCAAGTGTCGTAAACGGATCAACAGCATTACCCAAACGCTTGGACATTTTTTGTCCGTTTTTGTCCAACACCAAACCGTTTGAAACTACATTTTTATAAGCTACTTTATCAAAAACCAAAGCAGCTATAGCGTGGAGCGTATAGAACCAACCGCGTGTCTGGTCTACTCCTTCAGCGATAAAGTCAGCCGGGAAGTCTTTATTTCCGTCAATCTTATCTTTGTTTTCAAAAGGATAGTGCCATTGTGCATAAGGCATTGCTCCCGAATCAAACCATACGTCAATCAGGTCACTTTCGCGTTTCATCGGTTTTCCAGAAGGTGAAACCAATACAATTTCATCTACAACATTCTTATGAAGGTCTACCAAATCATAGTTGGTTTCCGACATATTTCCGATTTCAAATCCTTTAAACGGATTTTCTTTTTGGAAGCCGGCTTCAATCGACTTTTCAATAGCGTTATATAGTTCTTCAACAGAACCAATAATTACTTCTTCTCTTTTGTCTTCAGTCCTCCAAATTGGCAACGGAATTCCCCAGTATCTTGAACGAGATAGGTTCCAGTCATTGGCGTTTTTCAACCAGTTCCCAAAACGGCCTTCTCCGGTAGATTTAGGCTTCCAGTTAATGGTTTCATTCAGGTCAAACATTCTGTCTTTTATATCCGTAACCTTGATAAACCAGGAATCTAACGGATAATACAACAATGGTTCGTCTGTTCTCCAGCTATGCGGATAACTGTGTACATATTTTTCAACCTTAAAGGCTTTGTTTTCTTCTTTTAAACGAATTGCAATTTCCACATCTACTGATTTCTCAGGAGCCTCACCTGCATTATAATATTCGTTTTTTACATATTTCCCTGCAAACTCACCCATATGTGAGGTGAATTTCCCTTGCAGGTCTACCAATGGAACCGGCATACCATTTTCATCCAAAACCAACATAGGCGGTACTTCTGGTGTTGCTTCTTTTGCTACTTTGGCGTCATCAGCACCAAATGTAGGAGCCGTATGCACGATTCCGGTACCGTCTTCTGTAGTAACAAAATCGCCTGAAATTACTCTAAAAGCATTTTCAGGATTCTGATATGGTAAAACAAAAGGCAATAGTTGTTCATAACGGATACCTACCAAGTCAGCACCTAAAGTCTCGGCTACTATTTTATAAGGTAACTGCTTGTCGCCGTTTTTCACTTTATCAAAATCAGCTTCTTCTGTACTTTCAAAATATCCTTTACCAAATTGTTTTCCGACCAAGTTCTTTGCCAAAATAACGTTTACCGGCTCAAATGTATATTGGTTAAATGTCTTTACCAGAACATAATCAATTTTTGGCCCTACTGTAAGCGCCGTATTAGATGGCAATGTCCAAGGTGTAGTTGTCCATGCTAAAAAGTGGATATCACCAAGTCCTTTCAAAAAAGAAGGCAACGTTTCCGAAAGAGCTTTGAACTGCGCTACGATGGTAGTATCAGTCACATCACGGTAAGCTCCCGGCTGGTTGACTTCATGCGAACTCAATCCTGTTCCTGCTTTTGGAGAGTAAGGCTGGATAGTATAACCTTTATAAAGCAAACCTTTATCATAAATCTGCTTCAACAGCCACCAGACAGTTTCCATATATTTTGACTTATAGGTCACATACGGATCCTGCATGTCTACCCAATAGCCCATTTTTTCGGTCAGGTCATTCCATACATCAGTATAACGCATAACCGTTTTTTTACAGGCTTCGTTATATTCTTCAATAGAAATTGTCTTTCCGATATCTTCTTTAGTAATTCCTAATTCTTTTTCAGTACCCAATTCTACAGGCAGTCCGTGCGTATCCCAGCCTGCTTTTCTTTTTACCTGAAACCCTTTTTGAGTCTTATAGCGACAGAAAATATCCTTAATCGCGCGTGCCATTACGTGGTGAATACCCGGCAATCCGTTTGCTGAAGGTGGACCTTCAAAAAACACATAAGGGCTGTTACCTTCTCGTGTGGTTACACTCTTTTCAAATATCTCTTGTTTTTTCCAAAAATCAAGCACTTCAGATGCCACTGTTGGCAAGTCAAGTCCTTTGTATTCAGTAAATTTTGTACTCATTTTTATCGCTTTGTAAAATCAATTTGCGAAAGTAATGAATTTTTTGATTAGTTATATGGTATCGGATATTCGTTTTCTGGAAGATTTCGCTGAATATCAGTAGTGCTAACGTCTTTTATTGGGATTTTTAATTCATTCTCCTTCCTAACTACGAGTTTTTCAATTATCCTTATCACAGCTTATTTTCTGATCGTTCAGAATAGTTCTTTAACTGTTAGCTTACTAGCCAATGAATTGGTATTATTTTCAATTAAAAAAGAAATATTTCAAACATCTTATTTGATTATAATCTTATATGTTTTATATTTGCCTCCCAAACTTTAACATTTTTTACATATTTTCTGTAATGGGAGATTTCCAGACAGGCGTAGGTTTGTAAAAAATATATTTTTATTTACGAATTGTTATATTTCCATAATAAAAATTTCTTTCTTTGCGTTTTAAGACAAATTAACAGTACTTA
>NZ_JBGCCI010000013.1:0-66511 GCF_041262125.1 Flavobacterium sp. 28YEA47A | reverse complement strand
CAGATTACCGGTGTAGAGGTCGATATCGTAGCAACTGGGGCATCCGTTACCTCGATTGTAACACTGCCTGAAGCTGGCTGTACGCAGAATGGGGCATCGGCTGACCTAACCCCAGCAAGGGTATAGGTATGCGTACCAGCTGTAGGAAGCACCTCAAGAATAACGTATTCTCCTGTAGCATCAAGTATTTTTTGGTCTGCCGCACTATCAATTAAATAAGTAACGGTAGCATTTGGTTGTCCCCTAATTATTACCCTAGATGGATTGCCAAGACATACCTGAGTATCTACCTGGTGGATAGTTGCTGTTGGCAAAGGTCTTACCGTTATGGTAACGGAATCCGTAAGGTTCTGTTCACATGGAGGCGTGCTGGCTGTAGATACCTTCACAAGGGTATAGGTATACGTGCCCGGAGCAGCCGTCGTAGGAAAATTTATGGTGCCGTGGCCCGTACCGTCAAGAAGCAGCGTCTGCTGTAGCCCTGCAGGGTCAGTATAGGTCACTGTAGTACCAGGCGTCCCCAGTACATCGATGGCAAGAGCAGTACCTTCACAGATAGGAGTATTTGCTGTAGTAATATCGGCGGTTGGTAAACCTCCAACAGTTACAACAGCCGAACCTGTCAACGGTTGCGTACAAGTAACCCCACTGGTTGTCAAGCTAGCATCAACCAAAGTATAAGTATATGGTGAGTTTGCCGGAATAACAGCTGGTGTTGTAAATATATATACCCCAGTGTTTGTTCCTGTCCCGTCATCTACTAAAACAACAGATACTGTAGCACCTGTATGATCAGTATACCGGACAGTAGCTCCAGCCGTTCCAGTTATTGTAATGGTAGCTGTTGAATTTTCACAAATTTGTGTGGTTCCAGATATAGTAGCTATTGGTGTAGGCACTAAGCGCAAGTCAAAGTAATACACATAATAGAATGTAGGATCAGCAATACTCTCTGCTCTAACGTATACTCTATCTCCTGTCGTAGCAGGATAAGACATTACTTCCGCAGGAGTAAGAGCTGTTGAGACATCATCAGCATCGGTTTCAGACTCATGGAAGGTTATCGAGAAGTCAGCCGGAAGCGGATTACCTGTTTCAGCTGCAATTGCAGCATTGATTGCCGGCAATTCATCATTTAAATTGAAATTTTCCTGTGAGTCATTTCCAATGTCGCAAAGAATAATCGGTGCTATTTGCTGAGCATCACAATCCCTTAAGATCAAATCAAAAGGAAGAATGTAAGAACAGTTCGATATAACATCAAGTATTTTAATATATACCGTTTTAGTCATATCCGGTGCCGGAAGTGTATACAAAACCGGCGCATCCGTATCTGAAGGATCATAAAATGCTGTATTTATCGGATTAGCATCATTTTGTGCATCCGCAAGGTTCTCATAATAATTAATATCAAAATCATACGGATTCAAATTATTTGGTGGCCCGGGGACAGTAGTACCGAGAATAACATCGGTATTGATTCCTATATCAAAAACTCTAGGATTAGTATCAGTAGTACAATGTTTAATATTTTTTGGAGGAAATCCAACAGGTTCTCCCACTTTTACTGGAGCGCAAGCTGGTTGAGTTGTAATTGGTGGGATTGACGGACTGCAACTTCCAAAGGTAGCTACAACGCAATAAGTAGTCGTTACTGCAGGAGTTACAGTTAAGTTTGGTCCCGTACCAATAATTGTACCTGGATTACCTTGTTCATACCATTGGTAAGTAACGGGAACCATTGGACCGCTCGGAGTAAACCTCCATGCTTCCGATTGAGTCTCCGGAACCTGCCAAGTACCTGTATTTCTATTTGGACTTGTTGGAGAATATGCAATAGAACCATCTGCATTTTGAATACCAAGCAGACCATTTCCTCCATTCCAATTAGGACAAGACGTTCTTTTTCTTACGTGAATTTCAATAATATTGGTAGATTCAAACAATACGATTTGATAGGATTGGTATCCTTGCACAGTAGGATTACAACTAAAATGCGGTACGTCTTGCCAGTTTGCAACGAATGCCCTACACGGATATGTACCAACTGTAAAATAGTTAATTGTGCTGGTCGAAGTAGGATTATTCGCAATATTTAAATCTTGCAACATCATGATTGCACTTTTATATGGTGGGCCGTAACCTGGACCAGAAGGAATTGGCACATTAAAAGCCCATCCACTACCACTTTCAGCCGGCACCTGAAAACTTGGTCTATATAATCCTCCTGGAGAATCCGGATGTCCCAAGATACTAAAAGTAACGACTCCATTATCCCCTATCAAACAATCGCTATATTTTTGGCCGAAATAACAAAAGTTAAAAGGTACTGTTTGTTTTCCTCTGAGCGGTATAACAGCCGACCATTTATCATCCGAAGTGATACTTGTTATATCGTTAATATTATCTGGACTTCTCCATACAAAAGGAGTCTGAGAAATGTTATAACTTGTAGTCTGTCTCGGCACACTGTTAATCGGTGGTGAAGCCGTGATAGTCCTTGAATCACCAACGTTACAAATAGGCAGCGGAGTATTCGCATTTACGCGCACACAACCTATATCCTGGCCGTAACTATTCGTTAACAATAAAGCAAATAAGAATAATAAAAGATAATTCTTTTTCATTTTTAGATTATTTTGAGGAGCGAAATTTACATAAATTTAAGAAATAATTATCTTAAATTTTGAAAATTTTTAAATTTAACATCTATGGAATTTCTTTGCTATTTATTATTTATCTTTGCAGTCTTTAATACATACTTACCATAATATATAATTTTCAATGACAAATAACGAAGATTTTCTAGACGAAATTGGAGATAACCATATTGCCACAAATGCAAAAAATCCTTTAAGAAGCGATGCCTTTGATATTACAGATGACCAAAAGATCGAGCTTATAAAAAAAGACGTTGAAAACATTCTCTTAACATTGGGAATGGACCTTACGGATGACAGTCTGAAAGGTACTCCAAACCGTGTTGCCAAGATGTTTGTAAAAGAGATTTTTGGCGGCTTGAATCCGGCAAAAAAACCAAACGCTTCAACTTTCATCAACAATTACAAATACGGTGAAATGCTTGTAGAAAAAAATATTACCCTATATTCTACTTGCGAGCATCACTTGCTACCTATTATAGGAAGAGCCCATGTCGCTTATATTTCCAATGGAAAAGTGGTAGGTCTTTCTAAAATGAACCGTATCGTTGAGTATTTTGCAAAACGCCCACAAGTTCAAGAACGACTTACGATGCAGATTGTTCAGGAACTGCAAAGAGTCCTAAACACGGAAGATGTAGCTTGCGTAATTGATGCCAAACACCTTTGTGTAAATTCACGCGGAATTAAAGACATCGAAAGCAGTACTGTTACTTCTGAATTTGGCGGTAAATTTAAAAATGAAGCTACGAGACGAGAATTCCTAGATTATATTAAATTTGACACTCAGTTTTAAACAACTGACCCTATAGCCTTTTTTAAGGCTCAAATTTTAAAACCGACAACATATGCCTTTGTACAAGACTCAAAATCTAAAAATATACAACTCACTCTCCGGAGAAAAAGAAGTTTTCATTCCCCTTCATGAGGGCAATGTTGGAATGTATGTTTGCGGACCAACAGTTTACAGCAATGTGCATTTAGGAAACGTAAGGACATTCATGTCATTTGACGTCGTTTTCAGGTATCTGCTACATCTTGGATACAAAGTACGATATGTACGCAACATTACAGATGTAGGCCACGTAGTAGACGACGAAGATGAAGGTGAAGATAAGATTGCCAAAAAAGCCCGCGTTGAGAAACTCGAGCCTATGGAAATCGTACAACGTTATACTGTTGATTTTCATGAAATCCTAAAGGAATTCAACTTCCTTCCACCAAGCATAGAACCTACAGCTACCGGACATATTATCGAGCAAATTGAGATTATCAAAAAGATTATCGAAAATGGCATTGGTTATGTCTCTAACGGCTCTGTTTATTTTGATGTTCAGAAATTCAACAAGACCCATCATTACGGAAAACTAAGCGGTAGAAATATCGAAGATATGATTGCCAATACGCGTGAGCTTGATGGTCAATCTGACAAACGAAATCCGCAAGATTTTGCCTTATGGAAAAGGGCCGAGCCGGAACACATCATGCGATGGCCTTCTCCTTGGAGTGATGGCTTCCCGGGATGGCATTTGGAATGTACGGCAATGAGCACAAAATACCTTGGCAATCATTTTGATATTCATGGCGGCGGAATGGATCTTAAATTCCCTCATCACGAATGCGAAATTGCACAAAATGAAGCTTGTACCGGAGAAGCTCCCGTAAATTACTGGATGCACGCCAATATGCTTACCTTGAATGGTAAAAAAATGGCCAAATCTACCGGAAATAACATATTGCCAAGAGAAATCTATTCGGGCGGCAGTCCTTTTTTAAGCAAAAAATATGCTCCTGCTGTGGCGCGCTTTTTTATGCTTCAGGCACATTACAGAAGTAATCTTGACTTTACTGATGATGCCATAGCAGCTTCTGAAAAAGGTTTCATCCGATTGATGGATGCGTATGACACAATAAACGAGATCATTCCTGCTGAAAAATCATCACTTGATATCCACGCATGGATTGCAGCATGTTATGATGCCATGAATGACGATTTCAATACTCCAATATTGATAGCGCAGCTTTTCGAAGCGGTTCGTTACATCAATTTGCTAAAAGAAAAGAAAGAGACAATTACTTCAGAAGACCTAAATCTGTTCACCAAGACTATTGAAAATTTCTTGTTTGACGTTTTGGGACTGACAAACGAAAAGTCACTTGAAAATAATGACAAATTAGACAATGTCATCAATATGCTTATTGGAATGCGAAACGAAGCAAGAGCCAATAAGGATTTTGCACTTTCTGACAAGATTCGGGATCAGCTTACTGATCTCGGAATCAATCTCAAAGATGGTAAAGAAGGAACGACATTCTCCATAAACTAACAAATCATGATGAAGCATTACAGTTTCATCATTTTTTTTTAACAGCACTATTTTGAATCTGAAAAAGATACTTATCGCTCCGTTTGTGCTTCTGATCCGGTTTTACCAAGGCGGCATCTCTCCTTTTTTGCCTTCTGCCTGCCGTTACCAACCCACCTGCTCCCAATACACGATAGAGGCACTACAAAAGCATGGCCTGTTTAAAGGTGGTTATTTGGGAATCCGTAGGATATTGAGCTGCAATCCCTGGGGAGGAAAAGGATACGATCCTGTTCCTGAAAAAGCCTGCAAGCACAAACATTAACTCCTTTTTTTGATTCCATTAAAATCAAATCTTTATTTTTACAGCTAAATTCAGAACTTCAAAATTATGACTACAGCTCTAAACATTGTTTGGAATCCATCAGAGGGCATTGACTTAGGTTTTTTCGTAGTGCGTTATTACAGCCTGATGTTTGTAATTGCCTTTGTACTAGGATGGTATTTAATGAAAAAGATATATTTGCGCGAAGGCGAATCGATTGAAAAATTAGACACGCTCTTTATTTATACCTTTTTTGCAACATTAATAGGAGCCCGCTTAGGTCATGTTATTTTTTACCAGTCGGAACTTTTCCGTGAAGATTTTTGGAGTGTATTCCTTCCATTTAAGACAAAACCGCATTTTGAATTTACCGGATTTTCAGGATTGGCAAGCCATGGAGCAGCAATAGCCATTATCATTACGATGTATTTTTACAGTAAAAATATTATCAAGCGTCCGCTTATGTGGATTTTGGATCGTATTGTTATTCCAGTTTCTAGCGGTGCTATTTTTGTAAGGCTAGGAAACTTCTTTAATTCTGAAATCGTAGGTCACAAAACTGATTCTCCGTTAGGAATCAAATTTGTACGAGATAGCATCAAACCAGATGTTGCTATGATTGAAACCAAAACCAACAATGTTAAAGATGCTTACCATCAAATCGCAACTAATCCTGAATATGCGGCTATACTGCAACAGGTTCCGGCAAAGCATCCGGCACAGCTATATGAGGCCGTAGGTTATGTGATTGTTTTCTTTATCCTATTTTTCGCCTACTGGAAAACACAGGCCAGAGAAAAAAGCGGATATCTTTTCGGTTTATTTTTAGTTTTACTATGGACTGTACGCTTCTTGGTCGAGTTTGTTAAAGAAAGTCAGGGCGGAATTGAAGAATCTCTAGGTCTTTTCTCTACCGGACAATGGCTCAGTATTCCTTTTATAATTGCCGGCTTGTATTTTATCTTTAATGCAGAAAAAAAAGTAAGTTCTTTATAAGAATTACATACCAAATATCATAAGGGCCTTCGGGCCCTTTTTTATTGGTTTTTAGAAATCTCCAAACTTTTTCCAGGATGAGTATCAAGAATTGAAAAAAGCTCTAAAAAAGGCTAATTTACGGCTTAAAACCTCTTTCATATATCAAGCCCTAGCTCCCATCCTGTTTTCAAATTTCAACACCTTAGAACAACCATACTTTGCTTTTGCGAGGTAATAATTGCTCGCAAAAGGCGCTAAGACGCAAATCTTATGGGGAGCGAGACCTTGAAGTAAACCTTTCGCACCACCCTATGCAGACTTCCTGAAACCATATAAAACAAAAAAAGCCCGATATATCTATCGGGCTTTTTTCTATCTATTAAGAGAACTTATTTTAATTATTTGCTCTCAGTATTATTGTGCATATCTTCAATTCTCTTGTGCTCAGCATCAGAAATCGAGTCACAAAGAACTGGTGTTGCAATGAACAATGAAGAGTATGTTCCTACGATGATACCTACAAGCATTGCGAATATAAATCCGCGGATAGATTCACCACCAAAGATAAACATGATTAGCAATACCATAATCATTGTCAACGAAGTGTTTAAAGTTCTTGACATTGTAGTATTAACTGATCGGTTTACGATTTCATTGAAGCTACCTTTTGTTTTACCTGCAAGATATTCACGAATCCTGTCGAATACGATTACCGTATCGTTCATCGAGTAACCGATTACCGTTAGGATAGCCGCAATAAAGTGCTGATCCATTTCCATGTGGAATGGCATGAATTTATAGCATAATGAATAAATACCTAAAACGAAGATAACGTCATGCGCAACAGCTGCAATCGCACCAAGGCTGTACTGCCATTTTCTGAAACTTATCATCAGGTAAAGGAAAACGATTCCCATAGCTCCTAAAACAGCCCAGAAAGAGTTTGTTTTAATATCTTTTGCAACAGCAGGACCTACTTTAGAAGAGGATACAATACCTACAGTTTTACCATCATAAGCGTTTACGAATTTTTCATAAGTCAAATCTGGTCCATAATATTTCTTAAGGTTGTTAAACAACATCTTGTTTACTTCAATATCAGCCTCAGAGCTTGCGTCATCAATCTTATATTTAGTAACAATTTTAAGCTGTTCTTTATCTCCTAATACTTTAGCCTGAACAACTCCGTCGAATACTTTTGTAAGCTCATCAGATACTTCAGAAGCCTCTACCGGTTTTTCAAATCTGATTTGGAATGTACGACCTCCTTTGAAGTCAACACCTTCGTCAAGTCCATTGATAAAGAACGAAGCAACACTCACAATAACAACACAACTTGAGAAAATATAAGTGATTTTCTTTTTACCCAAGAAATCGTAGTTGAAGTTTGTAAACCAGTTTTTAGACATTGATGTTACGAACGTCAGGTTGTTCTTTCTTGCAATACTCCACTCTAACAAGATTCTTGTAATAAAGATTGATGTAAATAGAGATGTGAAGATACCGATCAACAATGTAGTTGCGAAACCTTTAATTGGTCCTGTTCCAAAAATGAATAATACAGCTCCAGTCAAAACGTGAGTTACGTTTGCATCCGTAATAGACGACATCGCTCCTCTCCAGCTGAAAGAAACTTTCACTGCTTCTTCTAGCGTCTTGCCCATTCGCAATTCTTCTTTCGCTCGTTCGTAGATAATAATGTTAGCATCTACTGCCGTACCCATTGTTAATACGATACCTGCAATACCAGGCAATGTCAAAATCGCACCGATACTAGCCAAGATACCAAACAAGAAAAGTAAGTTTACCGCTAATGCAACGTTAGCATACCAACCTGATTTTCCATAATACACAACCATCCAAAGCGAAACCAATAGTAATCCAACCAAAGCTGAAGTGATACCATTGTCAATAGCTTCTTGTCCTAATGACGGACCAACAGCATCGAACTGAACGATATCTGCAGAAGCTGGTAATTTACCTGCTCTAAGAATGTTTGCTAAATCTTTTGTTTCAGAAATATTAAAGTTTCCTGTAATCTGAGAAATACCACCTGTAATAGGACCGCTGGTTACACCTGGTGCAGAATATACTACATCATCCAAAACGATAGCGATGAATCCTTTTTCAGTATATGCTTTTCCAGTAAGAGCTTCCCAATCTTTAGCTCCTTTGCTGTTCATAACCATTTCTACAGACGGTTTACCCATCTGGTCGAATTTGTCGCTAGCATCAGTTACAACACCTCCGCTCATTGCCGGAGTATTTTGTCTGTTACCTTTTAATGCATATAATTCTAAAATTTCTACCTTTTTAGATTTTGGTGTTTTCGTTGGATCAACAATTTGCTGATTTAATACATTTATAAATTGAGGCTTGCTCCAAACAAATTTAGCATAACGCTGTTCGCCTGTAAGAAGTGATTTCACTTCCGGCATTTTTAAGTAGGAGTTGATTTTTGCAGTGTCTTTTGGAGAGAAATAACCCAAAATAGGACCTTGACCAAAAGCAGTCATCTTATCAATCCATGGATTGTTTCCTTTTACAGCAGTAGAATCAGAACCTTTTGAAGCATCTGTTAACAGATTTCCAAGAGTATCGTTAGCTGTTTTAGGAGTTTCTTTTGTTTCGATTGCTTTTTCGGTTTTCTTAAGGACTTCATTAGTAGCCATCAAGAAATTACCCATTTCTTCAATCTTATACGTTTCCCAGAATTCAAGCTGGGCTGTACTTTGTAATAATTTTTTGATACGGTCAACATCTTTTGCACCTGGAAGTTCTACCAAGATTCTTCCTGATTCACCTAGCATCTGGATGTTTGGCTGAACTACACCAAATTTGTCGATACGCTCAGTCAATACTCTAAATGCGCTCTCAACCGATTCTTTAACTTTTCTCTTAATGATTGTCTTCACCTGAGAGTCACTCATGTTAAAGTTAACTTCTTCAAGATTACGGTGTGCAAAAATTTCAGGATCTGCTAATTTTACGGCTCCTTTAGACTCTTCATCAAATGCTACAAAAAAGGCATCGATATAATCCTGGTTACCTTGTTGATTCTTATCAGCATTTTCTAAAGCCTTATTGAAAACCGGGTTCTTTGTGTGATTAGCCAAAGTTTTCAAAACGTCTTTTACAGAAATTTGCAAAATCACATTGATACCACCTTCAAGGTCAAGCCCTTTGTTGATTTGCTTATCGGAAACTTCTTTGTAAGTAAATTTCGTAAAGCCAAGGTTATATACATTTTCCTTGCCGATTGAATCCAGATACTTTACTTCTTTTTTCTCATCTCCGTTAGCAAAAGCTTTTGCATCACTCTTAACGCGGTTGGCGACAAATGTGAATGATAGTTGGTAAATACTTACCAATGCAAATAAAATTGCAAAAAATTTAACGAGTCCTCTATTCTGCATTATTACTAAAAATTAATTAAATTTCTTATTCTTGGTGTGTTCAAACAGATAAAACAGGCTAAATCAAGCAGTTATCAGATAACAACAATAAAACTTGACTTATTCCCTTTTTTTTAAAACGAGCAAATATATAATTAACCAAAAGATTAACCAATTAATTTGCTAATTATATCATAAAAAAAAGACTGCAAGAAGCAGTCTCTTAATTTATAAGGTAGAAATTATGCCAAAACCGACTTTAAATCGGCATTCATATTTCTTACCGCATCGGCACTTTTCGCCAATAATGCTTTTTCTTTTTCATCCAGGTTAATAGAAAGAATTTCTTCTATACCATTTTTTCCTATAATACAAGGAACACCCAAACAAATATCATTTTGCCCATATTCTCCTTCCAAGAATACAGAACAAGCAATCATTTTCTTCTGGTCATTCAAGATACTGTCAACTAGATAAGCCACAGAAGCTCCCGGAGCATACCAAGCTGAAGTTCCTAAAAGCCCTGTCAATGTAGCACCACCAACCATAGTATCTGCTGCTACCTTATCCAAAGCTTCTTGTGAAAGAAATTCAGAAACCGGAATACCATTATAAGACGCCAAACGAGTCAACGGAATCATAGTAGTATCACCGTGTCCTCCAATTACCATAGCCGAAACATCATTAGATGGTTTGTCTAAAGCTTTTGACAAATAGTATCTGAAACGGGAACTATCCAAAGCACCACCCATTCCGATGATTCTGTTTTTTGGAAGTCCGGTTGCTTTTAAAGTTAAGTAGGTCATTGTATCCATTGGATTAGAAACTACAACTACGATGGTATCTGGAGAATATTTCAAAACATTTTCTGCAACCGACTTAACGATTCCAGCATTAATTCCGATTAATTCTTCTCTTGTCATTCCTGGTTTTCTAGGAATACCAGAAGTGATTACCACAACATCACTGTTAGCAGTTTTAGAATAATCATTGGTTACACCGGAAACTTTTGTATTAAATCCTGTATTTGTAGCGCACTGCATGATGTCCATTGCTTTACCTTCTGCAAATCCTTCTTTAATATCTAATAAAACTACCTCACTGGCAATTCCTCTGTAGGAAATCACATCAGCGCAGGTTGCGCCCACATTTCCGGCACCTACTATTGTAACTTTCATAATAATTGTATTTGTTTATTTGTTGTTGTTTATTTCAAATTAATTCAAAAGAGATTATGCATCAATCTTGGCATAGGCCGCATTCTTCTCGATAAACTCACGACGAGGCGGTACCTCATCACCCATTAGCATAGAGAAAATACGGTCAGCTTCTGCAAGGCTGTCAATTGTTACCTGACGCAAAGTTCTGAAGTCCGGATTCAAGGTAGTTTCCCACAATTGTTCCGCATTCATCTCCCCAAGACCTTTATATCGCTGTATGTTAGAACCTCCACCCATTTTTTCCGTAATTTCATCACGCTGGGTGTCATTCCATGCATATTCTTTTTTGTTTCCTTTCTTCACCATATATAAAGGAGGCGTTGCGATATAAACGTGTCCGTTTTCAATCAGCTCTTTCATGAATCTAAAGAAGAAGGTTAATATTAAGGTAGAAATGTGAGAACCATCGACATCGGCATCACACATGATTACTACTTTATGGTATCTTAATTTTTCTAAATTTAAGGCTTTCGAATCTTCAGCCGTTCCTATAGTTACACCAAGAGCTGTAAAAATATTTCGGATTTCCTCATTTTCGAATACTTTGTGGTGCATTGCTTTTTCAACGTTCAGGATTTTACCACGCAATGGCAAAATAGCCTGGAAATTCCTGTCACGTCCTTGTTTTGCAGTTCCGCCCGCAGAATCTCCCTCGACAAGGAAAACCTCACATTTTGCCGGATCTTGTTCAGAACAGTCCGATAATTTACCTGGCAATCCACCGCCACCCATAACGGTTTTTCTTTGCACCATCTCACGAGCTTTTTTAGCTGCGTGGCGCGCTTGTGCTGCCAAAATAACTTTCTGAACGATTACTCTTGCATCATTTGGATTTTCTTCCAAATAGGCTTCAATCATATCTCCAACCGCCTGGCTAACCGGAGAAACTACTTCTCTGTTACCCAATTTGGTTTTGGTCTGTCCTTCAAATTGAGGCTCCGAAACTTTTACAGAAATAATAGCTGTAAGACCTTCACGGAAATCGTCTCCTGTGATTTCGAACTTCAGTTTTTCCAAAAGACCGGAAGCATCAGCATATTTCTTAAGAGAACGGGTCAAACCAGTTCTGAAACCTTGCAAATGCGTTCCTCCTTCATGGGTATTGATATTGTTTACATAAGAGAAAATATTCTCTGAGTAACTGGTATTATAAATCAAAGCTACTTCAACAGGTATTTCACCCTTTTCGCTTTCCATACTGATTACATGCGAAATGATAGGCTCACGGTTACCATCCAGGAAACGGATGTATTCTTTAAGACCTTCATCAGAATGGAAAACTTCGCTCACGAACTCTCCTTTTTCATCTTTTTCTCTTCTGTCTGTAAAAGTAATGGTGATACCTTTATTTAAGAACGAAAGTTCACGCATACGTGCAGAAAGCGTATCGTATGAAAACTCTGTTGTCTGCGTAAAAATAGTATCGTCCGGATAAAACGTCTGGCGCGTACCTCTTTTTTCAGTCTCGCCAATCTGTTTTACAGGATACATTGCTTTTCCCCTTTCGTATTCCTGCTCATAAATTTTCCCATCACGGAAAACGGTAGATTTCATATGGTTGGACAAGGCGTTTACCACCGAAACACCTACTCCGTGCAAACCTCCGGAAACTTTATATGAGTCTTTGTCGAATTTACCTCCGGCACCAATTTTAGTCATTACAACCTCAAGTGCGGAAACACCTTCTTTTTTATGGATATCTACAGGAATCCCACGACCATTATCTTCAACAGTTATGGAATTATCTTCATTAATGGTAACGGATATAGTGTCGCAATAGCCACCCATTGCCTCATCGATAGAGTTATCGACAACTTCATAAACTAAGTGGTGTAAACCTCTTACACCTACATCTCCAATATACATCGATGGACGCATTCTAACGTGCTCCATCCCTTCTAATGCTTGAATACTATCGGCTGAATAATTGCTCTTATTGATTTCTTCGCTCATATATAATCTGTCTAAAAAGGTATTTTTTTGTTTAACGAACAAATATATAAAAACAGGAGTGATAATCAGCCACAAAAGGAGATTTTAGCACTTAAGTTATCAACATTTTTAAGGTTTAGCCATTTATTTTTCAACATCTGGCAAGCCTTTTTAAAAAAGCAAAAAGCGCCACTTTAAAGTGAACGCTTTTGCAACAAACAAACTAAACTTTTATTTTTAAATCAGGCTACAGCACTGGTTTTTGATATTGCAGTATCTGCCTGAATATGTGCTGCATTTGCCCTACCGCTCGGATCTAAGTTATCTTGCCATTTTGGTATCCATTTCCTAACGGTTTGGGCCGCACTTAGCTGTGGAAAATGCTTGTGAAATATGTCACGATAGAAGTAGGCTTCTTTTGTTACCGGAGTGTTGTATGTAAATCGCTCGGCGGCTTGTTCCATTTGCAAATCTGTAACCTGAGAAGAACAATAGTCAATCAGCGTATCAATCCAGTTATAGCCCACACCATCTGAAAACTGCTCTTTTTGTCTCCACAATACTTCCTGTGGCAAATATGGATCTTCAGGTGTATCAAATGCTTTCCTGAGAATGTATTTTTCAACTCCATCGTATGTTTTTGGTTGTTTTTCTTCTGGACGAATACTAATTGCCAAATCCAGGAATGCTTTATCTAAAAATGGCACTCTAGCTTCGAGGCCGTGAGCCATTGTTGACTTATCTGCACGAAGCAAATCGGCAGTAAACAATTTCTGTACTCTTTCGATGGTTTCCTTTTGAAAATCTTCTGTTGATGGTGCGTTTCTGAAATAAAGATATCCGCCAAAAATCTCATCGGCTCCTTCACCTGACAGCACTACTTTCACACCCATATCTGTAATCGCTTTTGAAAGGAAATACATTGGCGTACTGGCACGAATAGAGGTGATATCATAGGTTTCCAGATGCCAAATTAATTTATCCAGAATCTCAATTCCCTGCTCAATTGTAAAATAGATTTCATGGTGTTCCGTACCTAAAAACTCGGCTACTTTTCGGGCTGCTTTTGCATCGGGCGCTTCAGCATCCAGTCCGATAGAAAACGAGCGCAATTCTTTGCCTTTTTCTTTTAGCAATCGTGCCGCTATAGCCGATGTTAAGGAGGAGTCCAATCCGCCGGAAAGCAACACTCCAATAGGCACATCACTCATCAATCTTTTTCTTGTAGCTTCGGTTAAGGTTTCCCTGATTTTTGACAAATCCAGAACTTCTGTAGCTTTTTCGTGGTCTTCATATTCCGGTCTGTAATACTTTACAAAGCCTGTTTTTTGCGTATAATAATGTCCCGGAGGAAAAGTCGCGAATGTCTTGCATTGGTCAGCTATTGGTTTCATTTCTGAAGCAAAGTAGATACGTCCTCTTTCATCAAGTCCGTAATACAATGGCTTTACACCCACAGCATCCCTTCCCGCTATAAAATCATCACCATCAATAACAACAAAAGCAAAATCGCCATCGAGCTTGTTTAAAAAATCATATCCAAATTCTTCATACAGATGCACGATTACTTCCGAATCTGATTTGGTTCTGAAGGTATGATGTTTCAATACCGTGTCTCTTAATTCCTGATGGTTGTAGATTTCGCCATTATGAACCATATAAGCCGATTTGGTTCCTTTTATAGGCTGTCTTCCGGAATGCAAGTCGATAATCGACAAGCGTTCGTGGCTTAAGATATGTCCGTTATCAGTAACATACAGGTCGCTTTCGTCCGGCCCACGATGTGACATTCTTTTTGAAAGCTGTTTTACTAATTCTTCATCTTTTCCTTTTCCTATAATTGCTACTATCCCGCACATATCTTTACTTTTTAAATTTGATTATTTTATTAAAGCAAAATTGTGGTTTTTGTTTTATTTATTAAACTATAAATCTATTTTTAGTTATAATTTAAAACTAAAAATGTTTATTTTTAGCAATTATGAAATTTAATCCGTTTAAAAATAGACGATTTGGTTTATTTTATAAAAAAACCATCCTTTTGGATGGTTATACTATCATTATTATTGAACTTCTTCTATCAGGTATTTTGTGCCGTTGATTTCAAAACTATAGCCGGCCTGCTGTCCCAGAAGTTTATTTCCTAGCGGCGATTGTGGCGAAAGCGCAATAATGTTTTTTTCTTCTATTTTAATTTTTGGGAATGCAGCACTCATAAACAATAAGATTCCATTCGCCTTGATGATACTGCCCATAGTGATTATCTTGGTTTCTTTTGAAGAATCTATCTTATCCAGGACATTCTTCTGCTCCAGGAATTCCTTTAGCTTGTGATTGAGTTTTTCCTGCTCCAGATGCATCATGGATAGTGCTGTTTCGTGTTTATCGCCAGCAGAGCCTTTTGCATCATTTTGAGCATCATCAGTCAGGTTTGAAATCATATCTTGAAAGGCATCGATTTTATCCTGGACAAGCTGTTTATAATAGTTCAGTGTTTTTTCTTTGAGTGTCATTGGGTATTTTTTTAGACGCGGATAAAACAGATGACGCTGATTTTCGCTGATTTTTTTACAATAAAAAAGCCTACAGGTGAATGCAGGCTTTTTGATATTTAAAATTGATTCTTCTTAGCATTTATCCAGCCTCAGATTTTTGATTTCTGATTTATTAAAAATCAAATTTATAACTGGCTCCTGCCATAACCTGAATTCCTTGAACCGGATAGTTTAGCCATTTTTGATAATCCTGACTAGTCAGGTTGTTTGCTCTCAGGAATGCAGTCAATCTGTCGTTGTATTTATAGCCTACATGCGCATTAAGATCAAAATAGCTATCCAGATTCACCGTTTCTGTTTCGTTTCTTAGGAGCGATGTATAACTAAAAATATCTTTTCTTTCGCCTACAAAGAACAGGCTTGTTCCGGCATACCATTTTTCAGTAATGTTGAAATCAAGATTGGCAGCAATCTGAAGTTGTGGAAGGTTCCATGCTTCAGCCAATTTATCTGTCTTATAGCTGTTAAAAGTTCCGCTCACACCAAAGGATACGTTTTTAGAGAAGTCGGCTTTTAGCTCACCAAAAAAGCTGATTGTTTTTACGTTGTCATATACTACACTAAATGAATTTCCGAAAGCATATCCTTCTTTATTTGGATTCTCATTATTGTACGGATTGCTTAAGAACATGGCTTTTTGGTCTTCGTTTTTATAAGAACCTCTAATATTGAAACTCACATTATTGGCAATTTTTCCTTTTAAACCTACATATACATCATATTTCTGATCGGTTGGAGCGATTCCAAGTGTTGGAGACACAAAGAAATTTTCTTGTGTAAAATCGCGATACGAGTTTTGCTTCAGGCTTCCTTCTGCTCCTGCATAAGCAATCATAACATCGCCAACAATTCTGTAGGTAGCTGTGACTTGTGGATAAACAAAAAACTTATTGTCGCTATTTTCATTGTCCATACTATAAAAAAGTCCTGCTCCCAAATTAACCGTCAGGTCGTCTTGCTGGTATATAAAACTTGGCTGTATACCAATATTGGTGTAGCCGTACTTGATATCTGTTGTACCAAAATAGTCTTTTTTAAATGAACCGCCCAGGTAATCAATTATGAAATTCGCATTAATCTTATTGCCCGAAATATCCAAGCCGATGGCAGGTTTTACATAAAATCTATTTTCTGAAGAGCCAAAAGCATCTGAAAAATGGTTGAATTTTAAGCTCGCTTCTTTAAAAATACTTTCTTTTACGCTGATTCTTCCGCCTAGATAAATGTTTTGGTAGGTCTGCTGCGGATCGATACTGTTTATCAGGTCTTTTCTGTCTTGTGGATCGGCTAAATCATTGGCAAAATCGTTTCTCAATCCGTACCAGTTATATATCTGATGCTGATATCCTGCATCTACATTCCAAGAGTAATCTTTCTGCTGGTTTCCATAAGCAAGATCAAGCGATGTATTGTAAAATTTGTCATCAAGCAAAAGGTCTTTGATACCACCTTGCGAAGAAAGATGGCGAAGCATTCCGCCTACATATTCGTTACGGTTCAGGTTTTCGGTAACAAACAATTCTGCATTCAGTGTACCGTAATTCCCGATACCTAGAGTAGCATAATTTTTATATAGTTTCTCTTGTTTTGCTTTATCAACAGAAGCCGCTTTTCCTTTGGCCGGCGTAAATGTAGAAGCTACCGGAAAAGAGAAAATATTGTATTTGATTTCTTCTTTTTTCGTGTTGTCTTCGTCTTCCAATGCCGGAGTTTCTTTTACTTTGAAAGCATCAGAAATGGTTGGCGTATATGGTTTTACTACGTTTACGACTTCGGTTCCGATATTCTCATCCTTCTTTTGTGCAAATGCTCCTTGCAAGCCTGCGAAAAGAAATAATAATGCAATCTTATATTGGGTTTTATGTGTCATATTACTTAAATTGTATTAGAATGAGATGTGATTAATTTTGGATGGATGAGTTGCGTTTTGCTTCTTCTCCTTTAATAATATCCAATTCTTTTTGTGCTTCTTCAATAACATCAGGATAATCCTTGAAATTTTTAAGGACGCTTTCCAGAATATAATTCGCCTGGAAGCTGTCTTTTAATCCGTAGAAGTTTTTCGCCATTACAACCAAGCCTTTGGCTCCAAAATACTTATATCCTGAATAATCTTTGGCTAATTTTTGAACCGCTGTATTTGACGCTTCAAACTTTCCGTCTTTATTTTTGAAATAAGCATCATAGAACAACGCTTCCGCCGCCAGTTCTCCTTTAGCAATTGTCTGCAATTTCGCATAAGCCGTTTTAGCTTTCGCCTCATCATTGATTTTTATTGCAGAACGCGCTACAATCACCTGAGCATCACTTTTTACCCTATCGTCTGTCTTTGCATTTGCCAATACTTTTTCAGCATATACTACAGCGTTGGCATAGTCTTTTTGCTCGTAATACGATTTCATCAGATTGGATTGAGCAAATGTTATGTTTTGCGGATAATCTGCTTCTGCTTCTAGTCTTTTCAAAACCGGAGCTGCTTTTACATAATCTGCTTTTTTAAGTAGAATTTGAGATAGTCTTGCAAGTGACTGTTCTGTGAATTCGTTTCTTGGTTTTGAAATTACAAACTCATAATTCGGGATGGCATTGTTTTCCAAACCATCAGCAAAATACGATTGTGCCAAATAGAAATTTGCCTTTAATGAGTTGATTCCGTTCGGGAATTTTGCAACATAACCGCTCAATGCTGCAATTGCAGGCTTGATATTGTTTTGCAGGTATTGTTTTTCAGCTGCCTGATAGGTATCATTATCCAATTCAGCATCAGAAACCTCAACAAAATCCAAGGTTTTTACCCATGTAGCATATTCGTCTACTTTACCTTTATCCAAATAAATCAGTCTTGCTGTAGATACTGCTTCTAAGGCTTCCGGAGTGTTTGGGAATTCAGCCACAACTTTTTTAAGTTTAGTTAATGCCTGATCGTCTTTTTCTGCATTGTAGTATACTAATCCCTGACGCAGAATTGCTTTTGAAGTATAGGAGCTTTCTCTATATTCAGCAATCAATTTATCATAAGTCTGGATGGCGCTTTCTGTTTTCTTTTCTGCTACATATGTATTTCCAAGTTCATAAAGAGCATCATCACGCAATTGCGACTTTGGGAAGTTTTTGATAAAGCTGTTCAACTCTTCAATTTTCTTTTCGTTTCTGGAAACAAAACCATAGCTGATCGCTTTTTGGTAGGCCGCATAATCTGCATCGATTCCTTTGATTTCAATCGCCTTGTTATAAGCATCCATAGCAGGCCAGTATTTTGCCGAAACATAATAGCTGTCTCCCAAACGAAGATAAGCGTCATTCAAACGAACCTTATCGTCTTTTGATGCTGAAATATAGCTTTGGAAATTGGTTGCAGACTGATCGTAATCTTTCAGCTTGAAATAAGCATATCCTAAGTTGTAGTATATGTTTTTATATTCCGGTGTATTTTTAGCTTCTGCATCACCCAAAAATTGCTTGTAGGTAAGCACTGCTTCTTTAAAGCTATCCAAAACATATTCTGTCTCTCCTTTCCAGAAAGTGGCACGGGCAGTAAATTTTGCATTGCTTCTTTCTGCTAAAGATTTCTTGAACATGGCAAGCGCTTCCTGATAATTACCATCGGTATACAATTCCAAACCTCTGTAAAACGTAACTTTTTGATACGCTTCTCTATTGGCAGTTTTGTTCTTTTCCAATAGAGTCAATGCTTCCTTATAGTTCTTTGAAGTTATATAAGAGTTAATCAATAAAGTTTCAATTTCCGGCCTGCTTGGGTTTTTTGGATATTTTTCAATAAAGCCATTCAATACGGCAGGAATACTTTGATAAGAGTTTCCAATTTCATAGCTCAGCTTAGCGTAATTCAGATAAGCATCTTCCTGAATTTTTGCATCAAACGCCATTTCTGAAGCATTTTTAAATGCATTCAGCGCTTGTTGTTTCCTGTCGGTTTTTAAGTAGCTTTCTCCTAAATGATAATAGGCATTCTGCGCTACAAAATCTTGTCCGTCAATAATTTTATTGAATTGCGAAATCGCATTTTCGTAGTCATTCTGCTTATAGTAAGCATATCCAAGTTGATAAAAATCGGTATTGTTCCACTTGCCTTTTTTTCCTTTGTATTCATTCAGGTATGGAATTGCCTGATCGTACTTTTTCAGGTTAAAATAGCTTTCTCCAATAATTTTGTTCAGTTCAGATTTTTCCAAAGCATTTGACTTAGCCATAGCCGCTTTTCCAAGCTCTATCGCCTTATCAAATTTGCCCAGCTTAAAGTTCATATCTGCCTGGAAATACGACATCTTTTCCTGATATTTCTCTTCACCAGAAACTTCATCGAACAATTTGGTAGCTTTGGTATAGTCATCCGATTCATAAGCCATAAAGCCTAAATAATACTTTGCCTGTGAGCCGTATTCTTTAGAATTCAATACCTGATTAAAATAATTTGTGGCTTCTTTTTTCTTACCGGCAGTAAAAAAAGTATATCCTTTTTGGAAATTATATCTTTCGCGGTCACTATCGCTTAGCGAACCTTCGTCTACTTTATCAAACCATTTAAGCGATTGCGGATATTTTCCCTGTTCGAAATAATAATGTGCCACTTCAATATAGGCCTGATTCTGTTTTGTGCTTGTTGGATAATCTTCCACGAAGTTCTCCATCATCTGATCGGCATTGGCCTGGTTCAGACGAATCGCACAATTTGCAATATAATAAGCACAATCCGCTTGGATATCTGAATTTTTATTGCTGTTTTCAGCTTTTACTTTTTCAAAAATAATTTGCGCGGCCTGATACTGCTTGTCTTTATAAAGCGAAACAGCCTTATTGTATTCCGTTAAATCGTTGGTGTAAATTGCTGTCTGCTGAGCAAAAACCGGAGCGGTTCCTATAAATGAAAACAACAGAAATAACCTTGAAAGTCTGTGCATTTTTAATGGTTTTGTTTAATATCCAAATATATCATTCTTAAGTTTATAACGGAAGCTCTTTTGTGTTTATTGTAAACATCTTTTTTAACATTTTGAAGTTTTATTCGCTTTCAGCTCCGGATTATTGAAACTCAAAAGAATACGGCCTGCAAAAATTAAAAACAACCATTTGCAATTTAATTTTGATAAAGCACGTTAACTTATTACTTTTACAACATAAACAAGATTACTATGTCGCAACCTGTGCTTTTTTTAAGAAACGTAAATATCTATCAAGAGAAAAACCTCATTTTATCGAACGTAAATATTGAAGTGAAACATGGTGAATTCCTTTATATTATTGGAAAAACCGGTTCTGGAAAAAGCAGTTTCATGAAAACTTTATATGCTGATCTTCCACTTACGGAAGGACAAGGAAGTATTGTGGACTATGACCTGGCGACACTCAAAGAAAAAAACATTCCTTACCTACGACGTAAAATTGGTATCGTATTCCAGGATTTCAAATTGCTTCCAGACCGAAACATACAGGAAAATATGATGTTTGTATTGAAAGCTACCGGCTGGACTGACAAACAGGAAATGCAGGTCAAGATAGAGGAAGTTCTGGAAAAAGTGGGTATGAAGAACTTTGCCAATAAAATGCCGCATCAGCTATCTGGAGGCGAACAGCAGCGAATTGCCATTGCAAGAGCCTTGCTTAATGATCCTGAAATCATATTGGCCGACGAACCTACCGGAAATCTTGACCCTCAAACCAGTGTGGAAGTAATGGAATTATTGCGAAATATCAACGCAAACGGAAAAACAATCATCATGGCAACGCATGATTATGCGCTTTTGATGAAATTCCCTTCCAAGACCTTAAAATGCGATAGCGGCTCTGTTTTTGAAGTAGTACAGAGAACGGTTTAATGATTTAAATCTTGCAGGATTCCTGACAAAATTTGGGCATTCTTTTTATCGTCCAAATATTTTTCAAGGACTGCTTTTTTAGTTTCGCTACCCGTATAAGGTTTTGATTTCAATAAATTGATTTGGGAAATTAATTTTTCTTTTGAATCAATTTTCACACAGAAATCCGAAACGATTTCATCATCAATAATATTTTCATTGATAATACAGAAGCGGCTTCTAAATAAAGAATTTAGCAATTTCAGCTTTGTGCCGGATCTTTGGAAAGAAAGGATTAAATTGATGTGTGCCTCGCCCAAAAGCTGTTTTAGCATTTCAAAATCCTTTAAAAACACAAATTCTATATTTGGGGCATTCCCAATCAGCTTCTTAACCCATTTTTCTTTTGATCCTGAAGCAATCACTAGCTTATAATCCATTTCTTTAAAAACTTCAATAAGATATTTTGCGACCTTTCGGTTGTCTGAAGTTCTTAAATCTCCATGATAAAAAGCATATTTACCCAATCCTTCTACAATTTCCACCTGTTCGTTTCCATGAAAGACAGGAATATAGGAGGAGTTGTGAAATTTTGAATTTATATATTCATTTTCAAATTTGGATAGTGCCAAAACCCGATCAAAATATTGTAATTTCTTTTCATACGATTCGTATTTCTTGCTTTCAAGAAAGTACAATGCTTTTTTGATCCAATTATTCTCACTTACAGCAATTCCTTTGAAATAATCTTGCTCCAGATTGTGCAATCGGACAACTTTTATTCTGCTTTTCAGATCTTCATTTTCAAAAGAATAAGCCGTCTTTAAGCCTTCAAATAAGATAGGTGCTTTATTTTTTTTTAGATTATTCAAAAGTTCCTTGTTATTTCTGGAAAGTACCGAAAATGGGATTTTTGAAAAAAGATAAAATAAGTTATGTGAATTTTTATAGAAATATACTTCTGAAACAATGGCATCCAATTCCGGAGTTTGTTGGGGAATTGAATTCACAAAGCAATGCAGGTAAATTGTATAGCCTATTTCGTGCAGTGCTTTTATTTTATAAAAAACTTCAATTGCGCCTCCATAGTTTGGAGGAAATGGGTTATCAAAACTAACAATATGAAGTTCTTTCTTCTGCATAGATAAAAACAAAAATACAGTTTTTAGGCTTATTTCAATAAAAAAAGTACTTTTGACAAAAACCTCATAATCTCGTAACAATGCCTTTTTTTTCCGTTATCATACCTTTATACAACAAGGAAAACAGCATTAAAAACACGTTAATCAGCTTATTGTCCCAAACATTTAGCGATTTCGAGGTTATTTTGGTAAATGACGGGTCAACTGATCTAAGCGAATCGAGAGCCTTAGAAATCAGCGATACCAGAATTAAACTATTTTCTACAGAAAACCAAGGCGTTTCTAAAGCACGAAACTATGGGATATCAAAAGCATCCGGCACTTTGGTTGCTTTTCTTGATGCTGATGATTATTGGTTTCCAAACCATTTAGAGCAATTGTCCAATCTGTATAAAATGTTCCCGGAGTGTGGTCTTTACTGCACTAATTATGAGCGTTTTTTTAATGCTGATAAGATAATAAAGCCCAAACATATCGATATTCCTTCTTATCCGTGGAAAGGAATCGTAAAGGATTTTTTTAAGTCGAGTTATATTGACCGGATAGCCTGGACTTCTGCCGTTGCCGTTCCACTGGCGGTATTGAATGAAATAGGCGGTTTTAAAACAACAATTACGTTAGGTGCCGGTGAAGATACCGATTTATGGATTCGTCTTGCCTTACGCTATGATGTGGCGTTTGACAATGAAATTTCCTCAAGACATGTGCTTGATGCTGAAAACAGAATTTCATTGGAAAAAACCTTAAGACGTTCGTATGCCCGATTGGATGAATTTAAAGAGGAAGAAAAAAAGAATGTTTCACTAAAGAAATACCTCGATCTCCATAGAGTTTTTTTTGCAATTCAACATAAATTGGCTGGCGATACAAAAACATATAACTTCTACATCCAATCTGTTGATAAGGCCAATATTCCTTTAAAAGCAAAGATTGTGATGGCTATGCCTACCCTACTTGCCCAAAAATTCTATGCCTTTAAAAAATACCTGGAGCGTAAAAATATCCTTGTATCAATTTATGACTGATTTACGTATTCTATAAACTCGTCAAACTCTCTTATATAGTCATCTTCCTGATACACTTCCGAAGCAATAACAAGACATACGGCTCCAGACGAAAAGTTTCCTAATTCTCTCCATATCGTAGGTTTTATCAGCAGACCTTTATCGGGTTTGTTAAGCGTTATTACCTGATTGTTCTTTCCGTCATTCAATACCACGTCAAAGCTTCCTGACAACGGAATCAGCAACTGTATTAATGTTTTATGTGCATGGCCTCCACGATGGGAACTGCTGGGCACATCAAACAGATAATAAACACGTTTAATATCAAAAGGAACTACTTCATTTTCAATGACGGCTATATTCCCTCTGTAATCTTCTATCTTAGGAATTTCAATAATCTCAATATTCATTACCTATTTTATTTTTAAATATTCAAGCCATTCGGCACCTATCTTTTCTACTGAAAAGCGTTTTATACTTTCAAACGCATTTTCCTTGCAGGTTGCCCGCAATGCTTCATTTTCATTCATTTCATTCATTGCCTTAACAAAGGCATCGAAGTTTTGATCTTCTACCAAAAGACCATTTTTGCCATTTTCTATCAACTCTCCCGGCCCCGACTTGCAATCAAATGCTACAACAGGAATACCACAAGTCAACGATTCGGTTATAATATTTGGCAATCCTTCATTTTTGCTTGTCAAGATGGTGAACCTTGCCGATTTCATAAACTTGAAAGGGTTGTTCTGGAAATCCAAAAAGACTACCTTATCCTCCATTTTTTCGGATTTCGCCAATTTTTGCAAATATTCTTTTTGCGGCCCGTCTCCAAGCAGCAGCAATTTGACATTTTGGGCAGGAAGCCTGGATGCTGCATACGCCTGAATCATCTTATCAAATTGTTTATTATTATCAAAGACCATCCTACCTGCCGCGAAAATATATTCAAATTCTAAATCTATATTTTCTTCTGACAACGATACAATTTTATCAATTTCAAGAGGATTATAGATTGTTTTCAGGTTTTTATATTTGTATTTGGCACTGACTTTTTTCTCAATTTCCTTTGATACACAAACAATACCATAGGCATTTGAAAAAATGTTCTTTGCTAAAAAACCATTTTCAGGAAAATACCAATCTGTATTATAGCTATGGATCATAGGTATATAGGGGGCTTTGTAAGCAAATTTGGTAATTAAAAACTCCTTGACCTGGTTGTTTCTGGTCCTGACATCAATAATATAGTCAAAATTGTTTTCTTTGATATATTTTCTCAGGGTCAGAAATCGTTTTAAGTTATTTAAAACTCCGTTTTCTTTATCTTTTAACTTGCCCAAATTCAGCAATTTTCCTGAGAAATCATACGTTACTTCATCCAATATGACAATATTATGTACTTCTATGTTTTTGCTGGAAAAAAAATTTGACAAAATAGCATGAATCTTTTGTGCGCCACCATTTGAAAGAGTAATTCCTATCAAACATATTTTGGTTTGATGCATCTGTTGCTACTTTTTTAATTATTTTTGAAACAAATATAAACAATTATGAGGATTCTACTCGTTGGAGAATTCAGCCGGTTACACAATTCATTAAAGGAAGGACTTACCGCTTTAGGACATGAAGTGCATATTGTGGGTACCGGAGATGATTTTAAAAAATATCCTGTTGATTTTTCAATCTCCTCAACATTAGTGTCTCATAATGCATTACTTCGTTTCTGTAACAGGGTTACTAAGAAATTGCTTCGTTTGGACTTTGAAGCCTATGAAAGAGCCTTCCGGTTTCGGAAGCTTTTGCCAAAATTAAAGGATTATGATGTCGTCCAGCTGATTAATTCCAATGCTATAGAAACCTATCCTAAAACGGCTGAAAGGCTTTACAAAAAACTGTTTGCCCAAAACAAAAAAAAATTCCTTTTAGTATGTGGTGACGAAACTCCAATTGTTGATGTCTTGCTAAAAAACAATTTGAAGTATTCAGTACTTACACCTTATTTTGAGAACCCTGATAACAAAAAATATTATCATTATACGCTTAATTACGCAAACCCAAAGCAGCGAAAGCTCTTTGATTTTCTGCAAGCAAATTGCGATGGATTATTTGCATCAGATCTCGATTATAAAATTCCATTGGAGCAGACCGGGTTTGATTTTACATTTATTCCAAATCCTATAAATACGGACAAGTTGGAATTTATACCTATGGAAATTCCCTCAAAAATTATCATCTTCCATGGTATCAACAAATATAGCGCAGTAAAAAAGGGAAGTTCTATTTTCTTAGAGGCATTAGCAAAAATAGAATCGAAATATAGCGACAAGGTCGAAATTAAGATTGTCAATAGCCTACCTTATGATGAATACCAAAAACACATACGTTCGGCACATATTATCCTCGACCAGATTTATTCGTTCGACCAGGGTTATAATGCATTGGAAGCTATGGCACTAGGAAAAGTTGTTTTTACCGGAGCCGAAACTGAATTCCAGAAGTATTATCAGCTATCAGACACCGTGGCCATCAATGCATTGCCCGATGTTGAATCTATAGTGAAACAGCTTTCTTTTTTGATTGAAAACCCGGAAGAATTAGCGTTGATAGGAAAACAGGCCCGACAATTTATCGAAAAAGAGCACTATTTTATTACCATCGCAGAAAAATACCTTGAAGGCTGGAATACCTCCAACAACTAACTTATGAAGACAATTAAAGCCAATACTATTTATCGCAGTTTATTTTTCTTGATTCTGGCAGTATACTGCTTATTCACGGCAAGATATGGCTTTGAAACCTGGGACACGGGATATATCCCGAGTTTTTCATGGCGAATTGCAAATGGGCAGGATGTATATAAAGATTTTGTTTATAAGGCTCCTCCTTCAACATTATATTTTCAGGCAATTTTCATGAAAATCCTTCCTGAAATCGGTCAGTTTTATTTTATAAAGGTCACAAATTATTTATTGTTTGCTTTGCAGGTGTTTTTAGCGGTTAAGAGCTTTACTAATTTTTATCCGCAACAAATAAAGTTTAATAAATGGGCTTTAATGATACTAGGACTTGTCATTTCCTTATTAAATTTTACTGCCTATCCTTGGCCTACAACCGACGGTTTGCTCTTCGCTGTTATTGCATTGTATATCCTTTCATTGAATACGAAATCGAATGGATGGCAGCTCATGGCAATAACTTTTTTCTGTCTCATGGCAAGTCTCACAAAACAGTCATTCTATTTAATTCCTATTGGATTTCTTTTCACCATAATTGGTATGCAAGGAATAAAAAAGGGTCTGCTTTTCTTTTTCTATCTGGTTCTCTTTTTCCTGCTTTTCCTTTCCTGGGTTGCTTATACCTCATCGATTCATGAATTTTTAGAGCAGACAACCGGGCAAACCCATTTTAAAGATCTCCTTTTTTCGGGTTTTCTGGATTATATAATAACCTACCCTAAAATCGTTATTTTTATTCCCCTGCTTATTATATCCGCTTTTTTATTATTTTATTTCCCAAAGCGTAAAACGTTGGGTACTCTTGAATATTTAAAAAACTTATCAATTGTCTTGCTTGTTTTTGCTCTTTCTTTATGCTTCTTCAGAGAATTTTTATTTGCTTCAAGGATTGCAATGCTTTCAGCTTCTTTTGCTGTAATCAGTAAAATCGTAAAAGATAGAAAGAACTTTAGCTATTACATCCCAATCCTGTTGTCACTTTTGATTGCATGGAGCTGCTCTATAAGTATGGGATATAACTATCCAATCTTCTTTTCAACCGGAATCATCGTATCAATAACTGTTTTATTTACTGAGAAATTAGATAAAGTTTACAACCAAAAAGTATTTATCATTGCCGGAAGTATCATTCTAGTTTTAGCTTATTCTTTAAATCTAAAACCGTATAGAGAGAAACCTATTTCAGAATTAAACTATTCGCTTGCCGATGTTTCGCCTAAGCTAAAATATCTTATGACCAATAAGGATAACAGGGATAAATTGCTTGATCTTAAATCCTTAATCAAAAAGTACGGCAACAATTATATTGTCGCTCCAAGTTTTCCTATGGCTCATTATGTTTTCAACACTCAAAGTCTACTGCCGGCAGATTGGCTTACAAATAATGAGATCAATAGAGACCCTGAACGTATCTTAAAGATTGCAGCACAAAAAGAAAATGTGGTTTTCTTGGAAAAAAGCTTTTTGGAAGGCGAAGAATATATGTTTGAAAATAGAGCCGATTTTAGCGTGACTGCTGTTTATATCTATAAAAATTTCAAAAAAATAGACGAAACAAAACACTTTATTATCTTCAATACACAAGAAAAAAACGAAGCATTCCCAGTTATCATAAGGAAATCCGTTCATTAAAAAAACACTACGCTTTTCTTTTATCGTAATGGAAGTATATTTTCAAAATTTGAAATGGAAAAACAAGGAACTCTTTTAATTTTATAGAGGTGTTTCCTTTCTCTATCCAGGTTTCCAGCGGAAATTCCTTAACCGCTATCAAAAAATCAGGATAGGTAATCTTATAGCGCAATAGCATTTCAACATCAAAAATCCATCGGGTTAAAAAGGGCTTTTCAAATAGTTTTTTTGCTATGTCTGCTTTTATAATTTTTGCTCCGCACTGGGTATCGTAAACCGGAACACGCAAAATGACTTTACTGATTATCGTAGCAAAGATTCGTCCAAAATAATGCCTTGCCTGCGATCTTACGACCTGATTTCCGAGAAGCTTTACCCTACTCCCTAAAATAATATTTAAATGCCGGTTTTTTTTCGCATAGTTCAATAGCTTTATCATCTCAGAAACTGGCGTCGAAAAATCGGCATCGAGATAACCGATATATTCGTATTCTTTCTCGCTGTTTAAAATTCCCTGCCTTATCGCCTCAGCTTTGCCTGAATTTTGCGATAAACTATAAACTGTACAGTTTTCTAATTTCTCCGAAAGCCTGTTTAATACATCCAAAGTATCGTCAGAACTCCCATCATTTATCAATAGGAAATCTATTTCATTTGAAGCACCCATGATTTGTAGGTATTCCTCAAAAGAAATTCTTTTTCCTTCATTATAAAATGGTATGATAAAAAGAGTTTGATTCATTTTAGTCTTGTTTAGATGACACCGCTGGCGGGTTTCATTTTAATTTTGAAATAAACACCCAACAGCAAAAAATAAAATGCATGAGTAAAAGCATGTCCCATAACAATACCCTTAATACCATATTCACCAATAAAAAACATACTGGAAGTATATAAAATCCCTAAAGATATCAGTTCTGTAACAATAAAAGCTACCGTCATTTTTTTAGCAAAAAATTGATATCCAAGAATCATCGAGGCAACTTTGAATGTATCACCAATCAACTGCCATTGAAACAGATCTTCAACCGGTGAAAATTCCTTTGTAAAAAGGAATTTCACAATAAATCCTTTCAATATATAGATAATTGCGGCTACAAAAATAAAAAGTGGAAAAATCGTTTTATAATAACTATAAAAAACATTCTTTGTCTGCTGATTAGTAGCTGCCAATATAAGTTTTGGAAGGAAATAAACCGTTAGCAAAGTGGAAATAAACAACAGGTAATTGGAAGAAATCCTTTCCATTGCTGACCAATATCCGGCTTGTTCTTCTCCTAACTTTTGGATGACATTATTTCTGATTGTCAGATAAACCAACGGACCAAAGAATCCTGACACAAAAGCCATCAGCGAAAACGAAGATAGATTTCTGATGACGGCAAAATTAAAGTACCGGAAATGGATATATTCCCGCATATTCATTAGCGACCTGAAATACAAATAGGTAACTATCAAAAGCAACGCAGGCGTGGCGGCAATTGAAATCAGTGCTCCGGCAATATTCAGCCTCCATATCAAAATGACGGAAACCATCAATCCGATTATATTTCCGAAAATAGTGATATAGATTACTTTATGAAATTTTCCGAAACCATTCAAAACGCTTGTCAGAAAAACATTCATGACATAAAATGGGATGGAAAGGGCCAAAATTGAAATGACAAAACCATAGTTATTATGATTTCCAAAAACCTGATTGCTCCAAAATTCACTAAAGACAAAAAGCGCCAAAGCGAAAAATACAGAAGAACCCAGTAAGGTTATAAAAATTGTAGAAATTACTTTTTTGAGATGGATTTCATCATCTTTATTCTCAGCAGTATATTTTACAATTCCGTTCTGGAAACCCAAGGTAGTAACGGTTTCGATTGAAGTAAAAAAGTTTCGCATGTTCCCTACCAGAGCCATACCCGGAGCTCCTAAAAAAATAGCGATTACCTTTGAGGATAATATACCGATCAGAAGTTTTATGATGACGCTGATACTATTCAAAGAAGTTACCTTGAATAGTGAAGATTCGACTATTTTTTTTATAGAAACCAATTAGAATTTATTAATTATTTCAATTACATATCCTACTTCCTCATCTGTCATAACAGGACTTATAGGCAAGCTCAAAACCTCACGATGGATTTTTTCCGTAATGGGAAATGACAAATTGCTCATGTAGGAAAGCGCTTTTTGCTGATGTGGTGGCGTTGGGTAATGAATTAAGGTTTGGATAGCATTTGCTGACAGATAATCCTGGAATTCTTCCCTATGCTCCGTCCTGATTACAAAAAGATGGAAAACATGATTTTGTGAACCGTCAAAGAACGGCAGTTTTATTTTATCATTTTTGATTTCTGCCAGATAACGTTCTGCAACCTTCTTTCTTAGTTCGTTTTCTGCATCCAGATTTGGCAGTTTTACACTTAAAAAAGCTGCTTGCAGCTCGTCCAAACGAGAATTTACGCCAATATAATCATGGACATATTTTTTTTCTGAACCGTAATTCCGGATTGAAAAAATCATTTTTGCCAATGCATCATCGTTTGTCGTGATAGCACCTGCATCGCCCAAAGCTCCCAGATTTTTTCCCGGATAAAAGCTAAATGCAGCAGCATCGCCCCAGTTTCCTGCTTTCTTTGAATCTAAGACAGCTCCATGACTTTGCGCAGCATCTTCAATAACAAGCAGGTTATTTTGTTTTGCTATTGCATTAATTTCTTTCATCGGAGCCAATTGTCCGTAAAGATGTACTGGTAGAATTGCTTTTGTTTTGGGTGTAATGGCTTTTTCGATGGTTTCCGGATCAAGATTGTATGTTTCCAGATTAGGCTCCACCAACACCGGCACTAAGTCGGCTTGAAGTACAGCCAAAATACTGGCGATATATGTATTTGCCGGTAGGATAACCTCATCTCCTTTTTGGATTTTCCCTAATTGTATGTACGCTTTAAGAATCAGCACCAAGGCATCCAGTCCGTTTCCAACTCCAATGCAATATTTCGTCCCGCAATAGTGGGCAAAATCTGTTTCAAATGCCTTGATTTCATCACCTAAAATATACCAACCTTTGTCCATGATAGTTTTTAACCTGTCTTGGAAAGCCTGCTCATAAGGTTGATTTACTTTTTTTAAATCCAGAAATTTTATCATATCAAAACATTATCTAGCTTGTCATAATTGGAAGCAGTGATTTCATAAAAATCTTGCGTAAGTGTCCTTGCTCCAAAACTTTCCTTCCAAAAAATAAGTCCTTCGTTGAGTTTTCGTCCATTTTCTTCATTTGAAATTCCAAAATCAAAGAATCTTTTATCCTTAAATACTTCAAGAATCAAATGGCTGTAGAGAAAATCGAGCGAACCCAATTCATTTTTTTCATTTTGTCCCGATACATATTGAGGATGGGCTACGTTTTTAGAAATAAAAATGGTCGTCCCGGCAACAATTTTACCTTCAAAATACACATTAAAATGCCGGATATTTTCCGGGAATAGCCGATGCAACTTTTCAATTTCTTCTACGGTATGCACCGGTTTGGCATCATGTTTTGCAGAAATATTTGGAATCAGGATTTCATTCCAGAATAGCCTGAAATTAGGTTCTTCTTTGATGACCAGACCTAGCTGTTGCCCTCTGCGTACGCAAGCTCTTCTGGCTCGGGAAATCTTATGTGGTTTGGAATTATCAATAACAGACAAAGCATCTCGCCGGGTTAATTTTGCGTCTGTCAAAAACAAAGCATAATTGAGTTCGTCTGACGGATAGTCAAAATAGATTGACGGCATCATCTTAAAATGGAGCTTCAGTATTCCGTCAGCTTCAAGATATTGCAACACGTTTTTGACAATCAGAAGCATCATTGATTGCTTCATTTTTGCATCACAAACAATACCTCCATAGGTCAGGCCTTGATGTGAAAAAACGATATCTCCAACTACATTTGCAGGTAAAACAGCAATCCAGTTTTCACCATCCAAAATTACCAGTGAATAATCGTGGAACCTATCACTATGATATTCCATAAAATCTCTATGAAACAAAAAGGTAGCATTCTTGGCTTTAGCAATAAAGGCATTCCAATCATGATAGTCTTCAGCTCTATATTTCCTTACAGTATAGTTTCTCACAGCTTATTTTTATGCTTTGGAAAAGTACTAATTTTTTGAATATGATTAGGCCATTCCGTAACGCTAATTTTATTTTGTTAACATACTCTATTGTAAATAAATAGTATCTTTATAACTTTCAATTGATTATCGGGTGAATCTAAAACTACAAATTAAATTTTTTGTTGTCCTTTTCTTTTTCTCTTGTGTAGCTTTTGCACAAGATGTAGCTTTATTTCGGCAATTTAACGGACGTTATGATTTTACTATCGTTGGAAACACATTAAATACTTCCGAAAACAACCTCAATAATTTTTGTACTATCACGACATCTTCTTCTGCTTCCTTAAATCTGGGAAGTGCTGATATGATCGAAAAAGCCTATTTGTATTGGGCAGGTTCAGGAACTGGCGACTTTAATGTAGTCCTAAACGGTGTTCCTATCACTTCCGAAAGGAATTTTGCTTTCTTCCAAAACGACCTTGATTATTTCTGTGCTTTTACAGATGTTACTTCCCAAATACTTTCTACAGGAAATGGAAACTATACATTATCCGATTTAGATGTTTCTCCTTTTTTAGATGCGAACCATTATTGTAACAATCGTACCAATTTTGCAGGTTGGGCTATTGTGATCATTTATAAAAATGAAAGTCTTCCATTGAATCAGATCAACATATACGATGGACTCCAAGGTGTTTCAAGGACACAGACTCATCTGACATTGACATTGAACAGCCTAAATGTAATCGACAATGCCGGATCAAAAATAGGATTTATTGCATGGGAAGGTGATGTAAATCTTCCAACTCCCGGATTTACAGAATCTTTAAAGATTAATGGACATATTCTGAGTAATGCCCTAAATCCGCCCAACAATGCTTTTAACGGCACCAATTCATTTACCAATTCCAGAACCCTGTACAATATGGATTTGGATGTATATGAAATCCAGAATTACATCCAGATCCATGATGAATCTGTAGAAATCCAGCTTATATCGGAACAGGATTTTGTCATGATTAGTACCATACTTACCAAACTGAACAATCAACTTCCCGATGCCACAATTTCTATAGACAATGTAACTTTAGAGTGCAATTCACGACGGATTATTGTAGATTACACGGTATACAATCTTGATAGTACAAATCCTTTAAGAGCAGAAGTCCCGATTGCAATCTATGCTGACGGAACATTGATTGAACAAACCCTGACCGTACCTCCAATTCCTATCGGCGGTAGCTACAGCGATACAATCTACCTGACGATACCCGATGAAATTCCAAATGATTTTACCTTAAAATTCGTGGTGGATGATACCGGAAACGGTACCGGGATCGTAACCGAATTAAACGAAACAAATAATGACTTTTCTGTTTCTGTTTCTTTACTCGTTTCGCCGGAATTTAATCTGCTGGACAAAATTATCGCCTGTAATGAAGGGCTAAAAAAAGGCACTTTCGATTTTTCACATTACGAAGAAATTGTAAAAGTGGATCCAGACCACATTGTCCATTTTTTCAATTCCCAAGAAGAGGCCCAGGCAAACCAAAACCCAATCCTGAATACAAACCGTTACATCGCTTCTACTACACCAAAAGAGATTTTCGTAAGAATAGAAGATGAGAACTGCTATAGCATTACTTCTTTTTTCCTGGACACTAAAAACTGTCCGCCAACAGTTTATAATGCTGTAACGGCTAATGAAGACGGATGGAATGATTTTTTCTTTATAAGAGGACTGAGAGATATTTTTGTCAACTTCCAGCTTTCCATTTATAACCGTTGGGGCACTTTAGTTTGGACAGGAAATAACAATACTGAAAACTGGCGGGGCCAGGCAACCAAAGGCATCGAAATCATCGGGAATAATCTTCCGGATGGCACTTATTATTACATACTTGATCTAAACGACCCTGATTACAAGACACCATTGACAGGATATGTATACCTGACCCGATAATTTAGTCTTGCTTCAATGCCGGAAGATACCACTTGAATTTTACTGCCAGAAGTCGGAGTGTAATCATCACACAGGAAGTTATCACATAAAGAATGTCATCATCAAGATTCCAGCGTTTTAGGATAAAAAATACGATTCCGCCTATGATACAAATTGTAGCATAAATTTCTCTTCTAAAGATTACCGGTATTTCGTTACAAAGGATGTCTCTTGTCACGCCACCAAAACAAGCTGTCATTGTACCTAAAGCAATACAGATAATTGGATGAAGATTGGTAGCTAATCCTTTTTCAAGCCCGATCAATGTGAAAACACCCAAACCTATCGTATCAAACAAAAACAATGAAGTTCTTAGCCTGTCGAGTTTCTTTCTGAAAATAATGGCAAGAAAATAGCCGGCTATGATAAAGTAAACGTAATTTAAATCACGCATCCATCCCACAGGTGTACGCCCAATTAGCGTATCTCTAAGCGTTCCGCCGCCAACAGCCGTTACAAAGGCAATAATAAAAACACCAAAAGGATCCAGCCTTTTATTCATTGCTGTTAAAGCGCCCGAAAGCGCAAAAGCCATAGTTCCGATTATATCTAAAAGATAAAACATATTTGGTTTTGGGGATTTTTGATTTATGATTTGGGATTTAGGATTTATGATTTCAGATTTCAGATTTGTGATTTTAGATTTTAGACTTATGATTTCTGGCTTTTAACTATAAACTACCCACTATCATCTATCAACTATAAACTATCCATTACCCACTATCATCTATCAACTATAAACTATCCATTACCCACTATCAACTATCAACTTTATATTACATTTTCTGTGTATAATAATTGTAATCTTTCAAAATCGTCTTGATGAAATCTTCCTCATTACCTGATTGGTTCCTGATTCCTGTGACATCTTCAATCTTTGTCTTTAACTTCGAAATCATCTGGTAATCTTTATTTGTCCTTGCATTATTGAAAGTTTCTTTAATAATTCTGGCATCATTGTCACTTAGCTTTATAACCAAAGGATAAGTAGGCACATAATTCACATCGATTTCCTCTAAAATGGTATGGTTGATGTTGATATTGTTTTTTAGCGTAATGACTGAAGTACCCGCTGCCATATCTCCCAGTCTTTGCGATTTTTCACTTGCGATAATACTAACCAATCCTACAATACCGCTGCTAAGACTGACATCTACAATCCTAAAAATCCACCTCATGATATAGTCTCCAAAAGAGGCCTGATAACCGTCTATTTTAACCACCTTGATTTTAAGCAGTCTCTTGCCTAATGTCTGCCCTTCAAGCAAACTTTCTAGAATAAGCGAATAAAAAATAACCGGCAAATAAAACATAATTTGTATTGAAGCTTGTGACCACTTATCATCCATCCTATCCATGAGCTTATTGATTCCCAAGGCATAAAAAAAGATATAGTATACAACAATCACATAAGCCGCTTTAACCAGAAAATCAAGTATATACGCCAAAATCCTATCACCTATAGTAGCTGCCGTAAAATTAATATTGACATTTTGAGTCGTATTTATAGATAATTGTGTCATATTTTATATTTTAGCTTCCAATGAGAGAAGTTGCATTCATAAAGCAAAATAAAGAAAAATGGCTCGACTTCGAGCAAGCAATTTTCGGTAAAGCTAAAAAAAATCCTGATGAAATGGCCAGTTTGTATATACATTTGGTCAACGATTTGTCGTATGCACAAACTTATTATCCTAAAAGCAAGACAGTTGTCTATCTCAATTACCTCGCCGCACAGATTTACCAAAAGATTTACAAAACCAAAAGAACCGAAACCAATTGGTTCGTATATTTCTTTTCAATAGAAGTACCGCTAATCGTGTATCAATATCGAAGGTATGTGCTATATGCATTCCTGCTTTTTTTCATGACAACAGCCATTGGTGTTGTTTCAGCAAAATATGATCCCGATTTTGTACGGCTGATTATGGGTGACGAATATGTCAATATGACCCTACAGAATATTAAAGAGGGCAATCCTGTAGCGGTATACAAAAGTGGAAGTAATTGGGGCATGACCATTGGAATCACATTAAACAATTTATATGTAGGGCTCCTATCTTTTATATTTGGCGTCTTTGCTGGAATTGGAACCTTTTATATACTGATCCGAAACTGCATTATGCTGGGTTCTTTTCAATATTTCTTCTACGAGCAGGGTGTCTTTTGGGAAAGTGTACAAGGAATATGGATTCACGGTTCTATGGAAATTTTTGCCATTGTTATTGAAGCTGCAGCAGGTTTTATTTTAGGAGCTTCCCTATTGTTTCCGAAAACCTATTCCAGAATGGCTTCTTTTAAAATAGGTTTTAAAAACAGCTTTAAAATAGTATTAGGAACAATGCCTTTTACTATTGCTGCCGGAATTTTAGAAGGTTTTGTAACCCGTTATTCTCTCGAAATGCCTAATTGGCTAAACGTGTTTATCATCTTGTCTACCCTATCTTTAATTTCTTTTTATTTCTTGATCTTTCCTTTTATAGTCAATAAAAAAATACAATCCGCCAAATGATCGCTTTATTCAAGAAAAGAAATTTTAACGACTACCTTAATGACACTTTCTCTTTTTTCAAAAAAGACGGAAAGCATTTCCTAAAAAACTATTTCGTTCTCAACGGGATTTTCCTGTTGTTGCTGGTCGTTTTTATTTATTTCCTTTCGAAAATTTATTTTGAAGCTATTTTTTCTACACTAGATCAGACCAATCCGGGATATAATTTTGTAGAAGAGCTTTTTAATGAAAATTTAGGTGTCTTTATTGCGTCGCTCATCGGATTCATACTATTATCACTTTTTCTTACGCTGCTGAATTTTGCTTATCCTATTATTTATCTTGACAAATACGACCAGTTCCAAGGAAGTAATTTTAGCACTGCGGAAATAATAAACGGCCTAAAAGCCAAAATGGGAAGGATCTTTTTATTTTTTATTATTTCACTGTTTGTGATAACTCCAGCAATAGCAATCTTATTCACAGTCCTGATACTGCTTTCATTTATTATTATCGGGATTCCATTGATGATGATTGCCTTTCCTGCCATTTTCTCTCTGATTACATTGACATTCTATGACTATCTGACAACTGAGAACGGCTATTTTACCTCACTTGGCAATGCAGCAGGCTATTTAAAAAAGCAATTCTGGCCAATTGTTGGGGTTACTATGCTCATGTATATGATTATTCAAGTCGTGTTAACCCTATTTTCAATGATTCCTTATGTGATTGCTATGGTCATGCTTTTTACATCCATTGGAGATCGTACAACCGGGCCTACCCAAGATGCCTTATCAACTTTTGGAGTTTTGATGACTGTCGTATTCGTAACCGTAATTTTAGCCAATTATATATTGAACAACTTATTAATCGTAAACCAAGGCATGATCTATTATAGCCGAAAAGAACATGATGAGAACAAAGCTACTTTTGGTGAAATTGACAGTATCGGAACAAATTTTGAATAAACTATTCTACATATTTTTATTTTTCTTCTGCCTAAATGCTTTCGGACAGGACTCTCTTTCGGTTAACAAAACGGATACAACTGTTGTAGCCCAAAAATTTTCCGAGAAAGACATTCTTATTGACACTACTAAAATAAAAAGCCTTTCGTTTCCCGATTATAAAAAAAAATACAACGATCCTGACTTTAATTATGAAACCAAAGTCAAAGAAAAAAGTGCATGGGAACGTTTTAAGGAATGGCTCGCCTATTGGTATAATAAAATTTTCAGTATTGGCAATGAGGGAGCCTCTAAAACAGCTATTGAGCTGATTTTAAAAATCTTAGCCGTCATTATCATTCTGATCGTGATTTACCTTATAGTAAAAGCAATCATGAATGACGAAGGACGATGGGTATTTGGAAAACCATCCGACAAAAAAGTCATTCATTACGATGAAATTGAAAAGAACCTTCATCTGGTAGATTTTGAAAAACTGATTAAAGAAGCTGTAAAAACGGGTGAAAGCCGTTTGGTTATACGCTACTATTATTTGTGGCTTCTAAAAAAACTAGCTGCAAAAGAAATTATCGAATGGGATGCCGAAAAAACAAACTCCGATTATCTCTATGAAATAAAAAACGAAAAGCTAAGGAACGACTTTGCTTATCTTTCCTACCTCTACAACTATATCTGGTATGGAGAATTTGAGCTTGAAGAAGAAACACTTTCCAAAGCAATACAATCGTTTGAAAAAACAATCAAGACTTTATAATGAACAAGACTATCAAAATATATATCGCGTTTTTGGTACTGCTTTTGGTAGGCATTGTTTTTATTGATGTAGTCCGTCCAAAACCTATCAATTGGTCTCCAACTTACGACATCACAGACAAGATTCCTTTCGGGATGTATGTCTTTAACAAAGAAGCTCCCGACCTATTTGGGCAAAAAGTGAATAGAATCACAAAAACTGCCTATGAATATTTTGAACCAAAATACGACTACGACAGTCTCGTAAATACGTATACGGTGCATGGAACCATCTTGTCTATTTCAGACCAATGTCTGATTGATGAAGAATCAGCACAGGAACTTTTGTACTTTGCCCAACATGGAAATAAGGTTTTTATTAGTGCGAAATCCTTTCCTAGTAAATTGAAGGACAGCTTAAAATTCTCCTATACTATGAAATTCATGGGGCTGGGCAAAGATTCTATTTTTACCATGCTAGCCAATCCGCATCTTGGCAAGAAAAAATACGACATCTCTGTGGGTGCCGGAAATTCATACTTTGAAAAAATTGATACTTTAAAAACGACAGTTCTTGGCTATCATGAAAATTCAAAAGAAAAACTGGTCAATTTCATAAAAGTTCCCTACGGCAAAGGAGAATTTTACCTACATACGCAACCAACCGTATTTACTAATTACCATCTTTTAAAGGGCAATGGTTCTGAATATACAGCCAAAGTCTTAAGCTATACTGAAGGAGAAATATTCTGGCTACTTAAAAACCAGTCTGGAGAAATTCTCTCCAATTCGCCTATGCGTTATTTTTTGAGTCAGCCCGCATTAAAAGCGGCATGGTATATATTCTTGATAGGTATAGTTGTTTTTTTCATATTCAATGCAAAAAGAAAACAACGAATCGTCCCTATCATAAAACCTTTAGAAAATACTACTGTCGATTTTACGAAGACCATCGGGAATTTATACTTTCAGGAAGGGAACCATGACAACATAATTGAAAAGAAAATCATATATTTCCTTGAAAAAATAAGGAACGATTATTTGCTGGACACGACAGTACTGGATGAAAACTTTGAAAAAAAGCTACAGCAGAAGTCCGGTAAAAAACCAGAAGACATACGCAGAGTTATTCATCTTATCAATCAGCGCAGAAAGAGCTATCATCAAAGTATTGAAAGCGACCTTATAGCCTTGAATACAGCCATTGAAAAAATTCTAGCAAAAGAAAAAAACAATCAAGAAACATAATCCAATTACAAAATGGAAGAAAATATAGCACACAATCCGAATGAAAATCCAATTGAGAATGTAAATTTTCAATCCCGAATTGATTTGAGCCAACTGCAGGAAAGCATCGAAAAAATCAGGTCTGAAATCAGTAGTGTTATTGTAGGACAACACAAAATGATCGACCAACTTTTGGTTGCCATTCTTTCCAATGGTCATGTTTTGCTGGAAGGTGTTCCTGGTGTTGCCAAAACAATTACTGCAAAATTAGTCGCTAAAACCTTAAATGTCGGATTCAGCAGGATTCAGTTTACTCCTGACCTGATGCCATCAGATATATTGGGAACTTCAGTATACGACTTGAAAAAATCTGAATTTGAATTCAAAAAAGGGCCTGTTTTCTCTAATTTGGTTTTGATTGACGAAATCAACCGAGCTCCTGCCAAAACCCAGGCCGCTTTGTTTGAAGTTATGGAAGAGCGCCAGATTACAATGGACGGAATTACATACGAAATGGATGCTCCATTTTTAGTAATTGCAACCCAAAACCCTATCGAACAGGAAGGAACCTACCGCCTGCCGGAAGCTCAATTAGACCGATTCTTGTTCAAAATCAATATTGATTACCCAAAACTGGATGAAGAAATCCTTATCATCCAGAAAGAACACCAATTGCAAAATCACGGAAAACTAGACAATATCCATACTGTACTGACTTCTGATGAAATCCAGAAATACCAATCTCTTGTAAAGCAGATTATCGTAGAACCTCAGCTTTTGGAATACATTGCCAAACTGGTTGTCAATACGCGTGAAAATGCTTTCTTATACTTGGGAGCTTCGCCTCGTGCGTCTATTGCCATATTAAATGCAGCAAAAGGATATGCGGCAATCCGCGGAAGAGATTTCGTAACACCAGAAGATATTAAAGAAGCTGCAATTCCGGTATTACAACATAGAGTTATCGTAACTCCGGAACGTGAAATGGAAGGTATTACCAGCACAGAAATCATCAAACAAGTCATCGAAGCCATCGAAATTCCTAGATAATCTAAAAGTTACGCCTGTTGAAACTGCTCAAAAAATTATACATCAACAATTTCTTTTTTTACGCGCTGATTGGCGTGGCATTCTTGTATTGCGTTGCCTTTATTTTTCCGGCACTTTACAACGCTGCGGGTTATCTATTGCTGATGCTTTTGGCATTTTTGGTTCTTGACATATTGATTTTGTTTAGTGCCAAAAACGGGCTTGATGGAACTCGTATTGCACCCGAAAAATTGTCAAATGGAGATGAGAATCCTATAGGAATCAATATTAAAAACTATTACACCTTTCCTATTGGCGTAAAAATTATAGACGAAATTCCGGAACAGTTCCAGATTCGTAATTTTGAAATAAAAAGAAAAATCAAGGCTTCTTCGCAAGATGATATTCAATACTACTTACGTCCGACTTCGAGAGGTGAATATGTCTTTGGAAATCTGAATATTTATGCCATGTCACCGCTTAGGCTTGTTTCCAGAAGATTTACATTTGACAAAAACCAGATGGTTCCGACGTATCCGTCCTATATACAGCTAAGAAAATATGACCTAATGGCCTTTTCCAACAATTTATTCCAATATGGTGTAAAAAAAATCAGGAGAATTGGTCATACGATGGAATTTGAGCAGATTAAAGAATATGTGCAGGGCGATGATATCCGTACGCTAAACTGGAAAGCGACCGCCAAGAAAAATGCATTGATGGTCAATCAGTTTCAGGACGAAAAATCACAATCTATTTACATGGCTATCGATAAAGGGCGCGTTATGAAAATGCCTTTTAACGGATTGAGTTTGCTGGATTATGCTATAAATGCAACGCTTGTCTTATCTAATGTTATCTTAAAAAAGCAGGACAAGGCAGGAATGTTTACCTTCTCTAAAAGAGTAGAAAATCGTGTTGTGGCAGAAAAGCGTTCCTCGCAAATGCACAAGATTTTGGAAAGCCTCTACAACATCAAAACCGACTTTTTTGAGAGCGACTACAGCCGATTGTATGTTGATATAAAGAAAAACATCAACCACAGGAGTTTGATTATCCTGTACACCAATTTTGAAACGCTAGACAGCCTGCACCGACAGCTTCCTTACCTGAAAGCAATTGCAAAAAGCCACCTGCTTGTTGTTGTATTCTTCCAAAACACGGAATTAAACGATATTATCAATTCAAAAGCCGTTACTGTCCAGGAAGTATATGACAAAGTAATTGCTGAGAAATTTGCATTCGAAAAGCGATTGATTGTAAATGAGCTGAAAAAATACGGAATCCATTCTGTATTGACACAACCTGAAAACCTGACTTTAGACACGATTAATAAATATTTGGAGATTAAGGCAAGGGGAATACTTTGATTTGGGATTTCTGATTTTAGATTTGGGATTGGCGATTTTTGATTATGGTTTATGATTTAGTACCTTAGCGGCTTAGAAATACAGAAATCAGAATCTTGAAACAAATCACTTCAGTTCAGAATCCATTTATCAAATCACTAGTACTGCTTCAGGAAAAATCTAAAGCCCGAAAACAGACTGGAACATTTTTAATTGAAGGCCACAGAGAAATTGAACTGGCTCAAAAAGGCGGCTATGAAATCGAAACTGTTTTATTCCTTCCGGAAATCAGTTCCGAAAATGACACCAAAAAACTTTCCGGTTCTGCTGAATTGATTGAAATCAGCAAAGAAGTATATCAGAAACTGGCCTATCGTGATACTACAGAAGGCATATTAGCCGTAGCAAAATCCAAAAACCTTTCTCTTTCAGAATTAAATCTTGGTAAAAATCCGTTGATTTTGATTGCTGAATCTCCTGAAAAGCCAGGAAATATTGGCGCTATGCTAAGAACAGCCGATGCTGCAAAAATGGATGCCGTGATCATCGCCAATCCAAAAAGCGACTTATACAATCCCAACATAGTACGTTCCAGCGTAGGATGCCTGTTTACAAACCAAATTGCAACAGGAACTACCGAAGAGATTATCGCTTTCCTAAAAGAAAAAAACATCAATATTTATTGCGCTACTTTACAAGATTCGACTGGCTACCATACCCAAGACTACACTACTCCAACCGCATTGGTTGTGGGAACGGAAGCAACAGGATTGACAAAGGAATGGCGCGACAATTCAACTCAAAATATCATTATCCCAATGCAGGGAGCAATCGACTCGATGAATGTTTCTGTTGCAGCGGCCATCTTGATTTTTGAAGCAAAAAGACAAAGAGGATTTTAATCAATTACAACTTATGAATTTTAAATTAGGTTTCTTAGCTACTTTTTTAATAAGCACCAGCCTTTCAGCGCAAATTACTCCGACTCAAATCGACGAAGTCGTTGAAAAAACCATAAAAACATTTGACGTTCCGGGTATTGCCGTGGCTATCGTAAAAGATGGAAAGGTTATCCATTCCAAAGGTTATGGCGTAAAATCAATAATCACCAAGCAAAAAGTCGATGAAAACACTTTATTTGGAATTGCCTCCAACAGTAAAGCATTTACAAGTGCTGCATTGGCAATGCTTGTTGATGAAGGTAAAATCAAATGGGACGATAAAGTCATCAACTACCTTCCAGAATTCAAAATGTATAATGATTACGTTACCAATGAATTTACAATTCGTGACTTACTAACTCACCGTAGCGGACTTGGGCTTGGTGCCGGCGATTTGATGATCTGGCCTGACGGTTCTGATTTCAAAGCAGAAGATATTATTGGAAACATCCAATACCTTAAACCGGTTTCAGGATTTAGAGCAAAATACGATTACGACAATCTTTTATACATTATTGCCGGAGAAGTCGTCCATAAAGTAAGCGGGCAGACATGGAATGAATTTATAGAAAACAGGATCATTAAGCCGCTTGGAATGGCTAACACGGCTTCTTCATGGGTCAGGCTAAAAGATACATCCAATGTTATTGTACCTCACGTTCCTATTGATGGAAAGCTAAAAGTAATCTCACGTTACAAAAACCAAATGTTTGATGCCGCCGCAGGTATTTATTCCAGCGTAAATGACATGAGCAAATGGGCAATCATGCAACTGAATAAAGGGAAATATGGCAACGGCCAGAAAATGTTCTCCGAGAAAGAACATTCCGAAATGTGGACGCCGCAAACACTTATGCCTAACAAACCGATTCCGCCATACAATTCGCTTTTTAAAGCCTATGGTTTGGGTTGGCAGCTGAATGATGTTAAAGGAAAAATGCAGGTTTCCCATACAGGAGGCCTGGAAGGAATCGTAACACAGGTAACTCTGATTCCTGAACTTCAGCTTGGAATTATTGTTTTCACGAACCAGCAATCCGGCGCTGCTTTTTCTGCAATAACCAATACAATCAAAGACAGCTACCTTGGAATAGAACCTATTGACCACGTCAAATATTTTAGCGACAGGGAAAAAGCCAGCGGAGAAAAAGCAGACAAAATTACAGATGAAGTATGGCAAACTGTCGCAAAAAATAAAAACCTGAAAATCGATACCAAAAAGTATATCGGAACCTATAAAGACAATTGGTTTGGCGAAGTTACCATCACTGAAAAAAAAGGGAAAATGTATTTCGCTTCCAAACGTTCACCGCAACTCAAAGGCGAAATTTTCTTCTATAAAGACAATAATTTTGTAGTAAAATGGGACAATCGCTATTTTCATGCAGATGCTCATATCTTCTTCCAAAAAGATAATGCAGAATTTACTATGAAACCAATTTCTCCAGCTACAGATTTTAGTTATGATTTTCAAGATCTTAACTTTTTCAGAATAAAATAAAAAGACAACTCTGAACTATTTTCAGAGCATAAAAACCGCCCAATTTGGAGCGGTTTTTGCTTTTATACAAAGAGGCAAAAAAATTGCAAATTCAAAAACTTTATTTTACTTTTAGTCAATAGCAAACAAACATCAGAAACGCCATGGTAGAGATTGATTTAGAAAAAGAAAACAAGGCAATTGCGAGAGAATACAAAGAACTTTTACGAATCAGTTATCAAACGTTGTCAGAAGATGACAAGAAACTAATCCGTAAGGCTTTTGATGTGGCTGTAGATGCCCATAAGGACCAGCGCAGGAAATCTGGCGAAGCCTATATCTTCCATCCTATTGCCGTAGCAAAAATTGTAGCTTCGGAAATCGGTTTGGGCGCTACTTCTATTGCTGCTGCGTTGATGCATGATGTTGTTGAAGATACTGATATCACAGTAGAAGACATTGAAAGAATGTTCAATCCGAAGATTGCAAAAATCGTTGAAGGATTGACTAAAATAGCTCAGGTAAAGACAGATAACGAAATTTCGATGCAGGCGGAAAATTTCCGTAAAATGCTGCTGACTTTAAACGATGACGTACGTGTTATCCTTATCAAGATTGCTGACCGTTTGCACAATATGCAGACTATGGAATCGATGGTGGATTACAAACAGGCAAAAATAGCATCTGAAACGCTTTATATTTATGCACCACTTGCCCACCGCCTGGGATTGTATAACATCAAAAACCAGCTGGAAGATTTAGGACTGAAATATACGGAGCCTGAAATTTATAATGACATTGTCAGCAAGATAAAAGAAACCAAAGAACAGCAGGACGAATACATCAAGTCTATTTCTGATGTATTGAAAGAATCATTGGATGCTGAAGGAATTGACTATATCATCAAAGGCCGTCCTAAATCTATTTTTTCCATCCGGAAGAAAATGCTTGCACAAGGCGTGAGCTTTGACGAAGTATACGATAAATTCGCCCTGAGGATTATTTACAAGGCGGCTCCTAGTGAAGAAAAATTCCTTGCCTGGAAAATATATTCGATCGTAACCGACCATTATCGCCCGAGCCCGAGCCGTCTTCGCGATTGGATTTCTTCTCCAAAATCGACGGGTTATGAAGCCCTCCACATTACTGTAATGGGCCCAAAAGGACGTTGGGTAGAAATTCAGGTACGAAGTGAAAGAATGGATGAGATTGCTGAAAAAGGCTACGCAGCACATTATAAATACAAACAAGGCGGCTCCGAAGAACACGGTTTGGATACCTGGCTGAATCTTTTAAAAGAAGCTCTGGAAAATGCCTCAACCAATGCAGTTGACTTTGTAGAAGATTTCAAACTGAATCTCTATTCCAAAGAAATTTACGTCTTCACTCCAAAAGGAGAAATCAAATCGCTTCCAAAAGGAGCTACATCACTGGATTTTGCTTTCAGTATCCACTCCGAAATTGGAATCAGGACACGCGGAACCAGAGTTAATGGAAAATTAGTCCCATTAAACCACGTATTGAATAGTGGTGACCAGATAGAAGTCATTACGTCTCCAAATCAAAAACCTACCTCGCACTGGCTGGATTATGTAACGACATCACGTGCGAAAACCAAAATTAAAAACGTACTCAACGAGAATACAAAGAAAATTGCGGAAGACGGAAAAGAATTATTGACCCGAAAATTACGCCATTTGAAAGTCAACATGTCAGAAGCAACCGTAAACGAGCTGGTCAATTATTTCAAGCTAAAAACCAGTCTTGACCTTTTCTATCGCGTAGGAATTGGAGCTATTGACAACCAACAGCTTAAAGATTTCGCTGCCCAGAAGAGCAATACGTTTATGAATTTCTTCAAAAACAAGATCAAACGTACGCCTTCTTCAAATCCCGAAACCATCAACAAGCCAGAAATCAGCAATAATTTTGACATGCTGGTTTTTGGAAAAGAACAAGACAAACTGGATTATAAGCTGGCAACTTGCTGTAACCCGATTCCGGGTGATGAAGTTTTTGGATTCGTAACTATCAACGAAGGAATTAAAGTCCATAAAAAAGACTGCCCTAATGCCATTAGTCTTCAATCTAACTATGCTTACAGGATTATCAAAGCCAAATGGATTGATTCATCACAACAAGAATTTAAAGCTATCCTGAACATTACCGGAATGGATACTCTTGGTTTGACAAACGAGCTGACTAAAGTAATTTCCAACAACATGCATGTAAATATCCAGAGTATTTCCCTGAGTGGTGATGCCGGTATTTTTAACGGACAAGTCGTAGTAGTTGTACAGAACAATACGATCTTGAAAAAGCTAATCGAAAACATCAAAAAAATTGATGGAATCGATAAAGTCACGAGAATTAACAAGAATTAAAAAATAAGAATCAAACCCGTTTGTACTCAATAAATTGAGAGACTTTCTCTACTAAAAAATTTTAATATTTTTTTAGGTAAAAATCAACAAACGAGAAACTTGATACTTGAAATAAAATGATTTATCTTTGCAGGATATGACACTAATTTCTGTAGATAATAATAAAAATCAAGAGATTGTAAAAAATGTTTTTACAAAATATCTTGAAACGAAAGGACATCGCAAAACTCCTGAGCGCTATGCTATTCTCCAGGAGATTTATGATAATGAAGAGCATTTTGACATCGAATCTCTTTATATCAAGATGAAAAACAAAAACTATCGTGTGAGTAGAGCAACACTTTACAACACGATCGAACTTTTATTGGATTGTGCCCTGGTAAGAAAGCACCAATTCGGGCAAAATCAGGCACACTACGAAAAATCTTATTTCGACAAACAGCACGATCATATCATCATGACAGATTCTGGCGAGGTGATTGAGTTTTGCGACCCTCGAATCCAAAGCATCAAAAAAACTATTGAAGAAATTTTTGATATCGAAATTCACAATCACTCCCTATACCTTTACGGAAACAAAAAGACTACACCTAAAGAATAAATAAACAACTAACAACAAAAAAATGACCGTAGATTTACTACTCGGCTTGCAGTGGGGCGACGAAGGCAAAGGAAAGATTGTTGACGTTCTCACTTCAAAGTACGATATTATTGCCCGTTTTCAAGGCGGACCTAATGCCGGGCATACGCTCGAATTTGATGGAATCAAGCACGTTTTGAGAACAATTCCGTCAGGGATTTTTCATAAAAATTCAATCAACATTATCGGAAACGGTGTCGTAATTGACCCTGTGGTTTTCCAAAAAGAATTGGAAGGCTTGGCAAAATTTGATATTGACATCCAGTCCCGATTGATTATCTCAAGAAAAGCACACCTTATTTTACCAACACACCGCTTGCTTGATGCGGCATCTGAAGCATCAAAAGGCAAGGCAAAAATCGGTTCTACATTAAAAGGAATCGGGCCAACCTATATGGATAAAACCGGAAGGAATGGTTTGCGTGTTGGCGATATCGAATTGGCTGATTTTAAAGATCGTTATAGAACTTTGGCTGACAAGCACCAGGCAATGATTGCTTTTTATGATGTTGATCTTCAGTATGACCTGAAAGAACTGGAAGACGAATTTTTCCAATCGATTGAAGTCTTAAAGACACTACAATTCATCGACAGCGAAGAATACATCAACAAAGCTATGAAAGATGGTAAGTCAATTTTAGCCGAAGGAGCTCAAGGTTCTCTTTTGGATATTGACTTTGGAACTTATCCTTTCGTTACTTCATCAAACACAACAGCTGCCGGAGCTTGTACAGGATTAGGAATTGCTCCAAACCGCGTAAAGGAAGTGTTTGGAATTTTCAAGGCCTACACTACAAGAGTTGGAAGCGGCCCTTTCCCTACCGAGCTTTTTGACAAAGACGGCGAAACTATGGCAAAAGTTGGAAACGAATTTGGTTCAGTTACCGGTCGTGCCAGACGATGTGGATGGTTGGATCTGGTAGCCTTGAAATATGCTATCCAGGTTAACGGAGTAACGGCTTTGTATATGATGAAAGGTGACGTACTATCCGGATTTGATACGCTAAAAATCTGTACGGCATACAAATACAACGGAACGGAAATTGACCACCTTCCTTACAATATTGAACCGGAAAACGTTTCTCCTGTTTATGTAGAGAAAAAAGGATGGAAAGCTGACCTTACCGGAATGACAAGCTACAACGAACTTCCTTCAGAATTAAAGGAATATGTCGAATTTATCGAAAATTTCGTAGAAGTACCAATCAAGGTTATCTCCGTTGGTCCTGACAGAAAACAGACCATTTTAAAATAAGAACAACGCCTTGGATAATTTCAAGGCGTTTTTTTATTCTGAATAGATTTAACAAAAAATCTTTCTAATCATTATAATCTGCGGCAAAAAAACTATGCCACAGATATCACGGATTCTAGCGGATTTATTCCAAAACAAAATCCATTAAGACTTATAATCAGTGACAAATTCTAAAAAAATCATCTCCACAAAGTTTACATTCAATTGTTTACACAAATAATTCTTAATTAAAAATCAGTTATGGAGATTTTAATTAAATTTGAGCCAAAATTCAATCCATTGAAGAAGAACTTTTTATTTCTTGCAAGCTTTTTTATCCTACTGAGTTTCAATACGCTGCTGGCACAAGCACCACCAAAAAAAATAATAGTAGAGAATTCCGATTTTGTCGATATCCAACAGGAAGAAATCCCTGGAGCTATCCGATACAGAGGAAATGTGAGAATTCTGCATGATGGTGTCAGAATGACCTGTAATACGGCCTATTTATTTCAAAAGGAAAACTATATAAAAGCCTTCGGTGATGTAAAAATGAACCAGGGCGATACCGTATTTATGGACAGCCGTTATGCCGAATACCAAGGGAATATAAAATTTGCCTTTGCGACCGGAAATGTGGTCATGCGCGATCCAAAAATGACACTGACAACAGACACGATTAACTTTGACAGGAGAATACAACAGGCTTATTATACAACATACGGAACTATAAAAGATCAGGAAAACACGCTGAGAAGCAAATCGGGAAGATATTATCTTAATGAGAAAAAGTTCCAGTTCCTGACTGCCGTTACCATAACAAATCCAAAATACGTAATCAAATCAAACCATTTGGATTACTATTCAAATTCGGGACATTCTTATCTATTTGGCCCTTCAACAATTACGAGCAAAGAAAACTTTATCTATACAGAAAAAGGATTTTATGACACCAAGAAGAATTTTGCCCATTTTGTCAAAAACTCCTATATCAAATACAACAATCGTCTCATTGAAGGAGATAGTTTATATTATGACCGAAATCGGGAATTTGCTTCCGCCACGAATAATGTAAAAGTTACAGATTCCATCAACAAAGGAGTTGTTCGCGGCCATTATGGGGAAGTCTATCGAAACCAGGATTCTTTAGTTATGACTAAAAGAGCCGTAGCAGCCACGCTGATAGAAAAAGACACACTTTATGTTCATGGAAAAAAGCTAATGGTAACCGGAAAACCCGAAAACCGTATTATTCGCGCCTTTAATAACGTCCGATTTTATAAAATCGACATGAGCGGCAAATGCGACTCTTTACATTCCAATCAAAAAAATGGGCTGACACAATTGATTGGAAGACCTGTTATTTGGAACGGAGAAAACCAGTTGACCGGAAAAGTGATACATCTGATTTCAAATACCCAAACGGAAAAGCTGGATTCGCTCAAGGTTCTGACGGACGCGTTTATAGCGTCAAAAGACACCTTAGGAACCGGTTACAATCAGGTTAAAGGCGTCAACCTATATGGCAAATTCCGGGATAATAAACTATATGAAGTCGATCTCGTCAAAAATACAGAGAAGCTCTACTACGGATATGACAAAGGACAATTGATGGCTATTGATAAAGGAATTAGCAGCCGTATCCATCTGGAACTGGAAGATAACAAAATTACCTCTGTCACCTCTTTTACAAATCCAGAAAGTGAAAGTTATCCTGAAAAAGACCTGCCCGAAAATGCCCGGAAACTGAGAGGATTTATATGGCGCGGCGATGAAATAATAAAAAGTAAGGATGATATTTTTCCTCCGGAAGAAAATGAAATCCATGAAAAAATAGTAAAGCAGAGCAAAGTCGACAAAGCCAAGGAAGATGTTCCTATGGAAGTCCGCAAAGAAACTCTGGATTACGACAAGAAAAAACCTGAGAAAAAACTTGAAAAAAAAGCAAAAACTCAGTAGCACCACTATGATAATGCAAATAAAATGAACAAAGATTTTCAAAAATACCAGGCACAAACTTCCCCTTACCCGCTTGGAATGGAAGTTTCTCATGCCGTTGGTTCTTACATTTACGACACAAACAATAAAAAATACCTTGACTTCGTAGCCGGAGTTTCCGCCTGTACGCTTGGCCATCAGAACAAAAGAGTGAATGATGCTATAAAAAACCAACTTGACAAATATTCGCATGTCATGGTGTATGGCGAATATTCGCAAAATCCGGCCGTTGAATTTTGCAAATTATTAGCTTCTCTCCTACCCAAACCGCTTGAAAAAACCTATTTGGTCAATTCAGGTACTGAAGCTACTGAAGGTGCATTAAAACTAGCCCGAAGAGTTACAGGACGTAGCCAGCTGATTTCCTGCAACAATGCCTATCATGGTAATACGATGGGCTCCATGAGCGTTATGGGTTTTGAAGAAAGAAAACGAGCCTTCCGTCCGTTGATTCCTGATATCGACTTTATTACATTTAACAATGAAGAAGACCTAAAGAAAATTACGACAAAAACCGCCGGGATAATCTTAGAAAGTATACAAGGTGGGGCTGGATTCATACAGCCAGAAAATGGCTTTTTGAAAAAAGTTAGAGAACGCTGCACTGAAGTAGGCGCCATGATGATTATTGACGAAATCCAACCTGGTTTTGGAAGAACCGGAAAATTATTTGGTTTTGAAAACTACGATGTTGTTCCTGATATCATAATTCTAGGCAAAGGAATGGGTGGCGGTATGCCAGTAGGCGCTTTTACAGCTTCGTCAGAAATGATGGATTTACTAAGCGACAATCCAAAACTGGGACACATCACAACCTTTGGAGGACATCCTGTCATAGCGGCTGCAAGCCTTGCTACACTCCAGGAAATCACAGAAACCGACCTGATTCCACAGACGCTGGAAAAAGAAAAGCTGTTCCGATCGCTTTTGGTACATCCTTTGATAAAAGATATAAGAGGACGTGGATTAATGTTGGCGGCAATGACCGAAGACGCCGAAATTACAAACCAGATCATCTTAAAATGCCAGGACAAGGGACTGATTTTATTTTGGCTGCTGTTTGAAGGAAAAGCAATCCGGATTACGCCTCCTCTTACTATCTCCGAAGAGGAAATTAAAGAAGGATGTGCGATCATGTTAGAAGTAATGGATGAAGTTCATGCAGCACTGAAAAACTAGGATTTAACAATAAAAATCCGTAACTTACAGAGAGTAGTTTTGTTAATTAAATTGTTCACAACAATTTTAGCCCAACCTCGACAAAAGATTTACGTTCCCTAAATTTATTAAGGATAATTTTAAAAACAAAGAGTATGCATTTGAGTCACGATGAAGAAGATTACAATTTATCCTTGTCCAAGTTCGAATCTATGTTGAAAACTAACAAAGTTCTCTTCTTTGATTCGGAAGAATTTGAAGAAATTATTCTTCATTACCTGGATATGGGTAAAGCGTCTCTGGCTAAAAAAGCCTTAAAATTAGCGCTTGAGCAGCATCCACGTTCTACAGGCTTAAAACTAGTACAAGTAGAAATGTTGGTATATGATGACAAGCTTGAAACAGCTGAAAAGCTATTAAATGAACTCTACGCCATTGAACCACAAAACGAGGAGATTTTTATCCAGAAAGCCAACATTTATTCCAAAAGAGACAATCATGAAAAAGCGGTAGAATTATTACAGGAGGCCTTAAAACTTACTGATGATTATGCTGACGTTTATAACCTGATTGGTATGGAATATCTTTTTATGGACAATCTGGAATTCGCCAAAGAGAACTTTATTAAATGCCTTGAAGAAGATGTTGAAGACCAGGCCGCATTATATAATGTGGTGTATTGTTTTGAATTTTTAGACCAAAACAAGGAAGCTATTGAATTCCTTGAGAAATATATCGACAGAAATCCGTATAGTGAAATTGCATGGCATCAAAGCGGAAGGCTTTACTATGGATTACAGGATTATGAAAACGCATTGCGATGCTTCGATTATGCTTCGATGATTGATGATGAATTCATGGGCGCTTTTATGGAAAAGGCAAAATCACTGGAGCGTCTTAAACGTTATGAAGAAGCAATTGAAAGTTATAACAGGACTATCGAATTAGACGATCCTACGTCGTATGCGCTATTGCGAATTGGAAAATGTTATGAGAAATTAGGTAACAAGCCTTTGGCTTTAAAATATTTCCATAAGACGGTACATGAAGACCCATTATTAGACAAAGGATGGATTGCCATTACTGATTTCTATGTAAGACAGAAAAACTACCAAAAAGCGTTGTTCTATGTAAATAAGGCGATAGGAATCGATAACGAAAACAGATTGTACTGGAAACGTTATGCAACCATCAACAAAGCCTTGGATTTTCTGGAAGAAGCCGAAATGGGATATAGAAAAGCCGTAGAATTTGGTGACTATGAACTAGACACCTGGCTCTATTGGATTGACATATTACAGAACTTAGGCGAATATGACGCTGCTATCCATACATTATTGCAGGCTTCAGAATATTTCCCTGAAGAATTCCAATTAGAATATCGTTTGGCCGGACTTTACTTCATGGATGGAGACGATACCAAAGGTAAGTTTCACTTGAGTAATGGTTTACGTGTAAGTTTTGAAAATAATACAATCTTAGAAAACCTATTTCCAGATGTTTGGGCAAGAGAAGATGTCCAGGAAATGATAAACAAGAAATAGACAATACTGAGGATAACTTTTAAAGCCTGACAAAAATGATTAATTTCGCTTTGTCAGGCTTTTTAATTTTGGTTATATGGAAATCACTCACTTATTCGGACTTCTTGGAAAAAACATCGCATATTCTTTTTCAAAAGGATATTTTACGGAAAAGTTCAAATCTTTAAATTTGAAAAACTACGATTACGTAAACTTTGATATTCCATCAATCGAAGAATTTCGTGACATCAGACAGAAAAATCCCAACTTAAAAGGGATGAATGTAACGATTCCATATAAAGAAGCCGTTCTGCCCTATTTAGATAAAATTTCCAGAAAAGCAGAGAAAATTGGTGCTGTCAACACCATAAGAGTTACCCGAAAAGGAAATTTAAAAGGCTACAATACCGATTATTATGGTTTCAAGAAATCTTTAGAACCTCTGTTAGAACCACATCATAAAAAAGCCTTGATTTTAGGAACCGGAGGCGCCTCAAAAGGCGTTGCTTTCGCATTAGAAGAACTTGGAATCTTATACACGTTCGTTTCCAGAGAAGCGACAGGTGAAAGTATTGGATATAATTTGGTTAATGCTACCACGTTTGACAATCATCAGATTATCATCAATTGCACTCCATTAGGTACATCACCTAATACCGATGCTTATCCACCTATTCCTTATGAGTATTTTACACCAAAGCATATTGCTCACGACCTGATTTATAATCCGGCAGAAACGATTTTCCTTAAAAAAGCAAAAAAACAAGGCGCAAAAATTAAGAACGGTTTAGAGATGCTTCAATATCAGGCAGAAAAATCATGGAAAATCTGGAATAAATAAACATTAAAAAAAGATAAGACTACTATCGTTCTGATAAAAAACAGATTACCAAAATCTGAAACAATCTTATTCGCAAAAAAAGAATAACCTAGAAAAATCAAGTAAAATATTGGTTTTTCTTTGAATTTTCAGTTGCCTTTACTATCTTTCCAAACGAAAGTATTACCAACCATAAACATTTAATGATGTTAGACGAAAAGAATGATAACCTGCATGAAGCAGATGGAAGTAATGAGAATGAAACACAAGATGTGTCTCAAAACGAAAATTCGCAAATTGAGGAGCCAATCGAAAACAACGCTGATGCTGCAGAAGTAAGTTCAGACGATGTAAATGATGCTGTTTCTGAAAATGCGGATGCAATAGAAATTTCTCCAGAAGAACTGGAAGAAACCGTTGTTGTCAATGACAACCAAAAAGCTTTGGACGCCATAGCGGATTCCAATGCCGAAGAAAGCGAAGATGAAACTCTTAAGGAACGCCATGAGATTCCAATGCAGGATTATGAAGCAATGGACATGGAATCACTTGTTGCGGAACTGGAAAAACTGGTTACTGTAGAAAAAGTGATGTCTGTAAAAGACCACGTAGAAGAGCTTCGCACTGCTTTCTTATCAAAATACAACCATTTCATAGAAGAAAAAAGAGAAGAATTTCTGGCCGAAAATCCGGATACAACAGAAGATTTCCATTACCATCTTCCATTGAAAATTAAATTTGATACTTTAATAAATCAATATAGAGATAAGAAAAACACTCATTTTAAGAGCCTTCAAAACAACCTAAAGGCAAATTTAGATGTACGTTTGGCAATTGTTGAAGAACTCAAAGAATTAATCAATCCTCAGGAAAACATCAAAGACACGTTGAAACATTTCAACGAGCTACGTGAAAGATGGAAAAATGCAGGACCAATTCCAAGAGACAAATACAACCACGTTTGGAACAACTACCATTTCCATGTTGAAAATTTCTATGACTACCTGCATCTTGACAGAGAAGCCAGAGATTTAGATTTCAAACACAATCTTGAACAAAAGCAAAGAATTATTTCACGAGTAGAAGAACTTGTCAATGAGTCGGATGTAAACAAAGCATTCCGCGAACTGCAAGACCTACATAAAATCTGGAAAGAAGATATCGGCCCGGTTTCAAGAGAACACCGTGAAGCTATTTGGAATACTTTTAGCGAATTGACTAAAAAAATCCACGACAAGAGAGAGCTTTTGTTTGAAAAACAAAGAGGTACCGAGCAGGAAAATCTTGAAAAGAAAAAAGATATTATATCAAAAATAGCAGAACTCGCTAAGGAAAAAGTAGAGGCGCACTCTTCATGGCAGGGACAAATTGAAAAAGTTGAGACCTTACGTAATGAGTTTTTTGCTACCGGAAAAGTTCCTGCTGATGTTAATGAAGAAACCTGGTCTGCATTCAAAAATGCTGTCCGTGACTTCAATGCGTTGAAAAACTCATTCTATAAAGACATCAAAAAAGACCAGCAAGAAAACCTAAACAAAAAAATGGCTTTGGTCGAAAGAGCAAAATCTTTAAAGGATAGTGAAGACTTTGGGGCAACCACTCCAGTAATGAAACAAATTCAGGAAGAATGGAAGCAGATTGGTCATGTTCCTAGAAAATATTCAGATAGTATCTGGAAAGAATTTAAAGAAGCCTGCAATCATTATTTTGACAAACTTCATGCCCAGAGAAATGAAGTAAATTCAGAAGAATTGGAAGCTTTTGAGAAAAAGAAAACGTATCTTGAAACCATCAGGGATTTTGAATTGACTGGCGATCATAAAACAGATTTGGATGCTATCAAAGCTCATATCGAAACATGGAAAGGCTTTGGAAAAGTACCACACGCCAGACGTCATATTGAAGGAAAATTCAATAAGATATTGGATGCCTTATTCGACAAGCTGAGCCTGAGTAAAAAAGATTCAGAAATGGCACGATTCAATAGCAGAATTGACCAGCTTTCCAGCTCTGACGACAGCAGAAAACTAGAAAATGAGAAAATCTTCCTGATTCGTAAAATCGAAGAAGTACAACAGGAAATTTTCCAGCTTGAAAACAACATCCAGTTTTTTGCCAATGCGAAAAAAGACAATCCGATGGTGCTTGAAGTAAAGAAAAACATCGAAAGACATAAAGAGAGCTTACAGATGTGGAAAGATAAGTTGAAGCAAGTAAGAAACTTAAAAACAGAATAAAATTTCATAAAAAGCCCCGCATTTGCGGGGCTTTTCTTTGATTTATAGCATTTAATGCCCTATTCCTTTTGTTCCTTTAGGATAAAAGGTATCTTTGCGCAATGAAATGGATTAAAAACATAACAGTGTTTTTTGTGTTCCTGGCTTCTTTCCTTTTTACCCAAACAGGAGAAGCTAAGGCCTTTGGCGCTGTATCCATTCCTCTAAATAAAAAGTCTATTGAACAGGTTGATTTCCTCAAGGCTTCTGCCTTAATCAACCAGGAAGTAAGTATACATTCAATCTCAAATCCTAGAGCAGATCTTCCTACCTATGCCAAGTGGTTTGAGTTATATTACAACATAAGTTTTTCAGGGTTCAGCGCCTGCGAAGCTACTGCAGCTTTTTTGAAACAAGACATCAATCGATGCCTGAATGTTTCAATCTTATTATTTCCCTTCCATATTTTCTGGTGATTTTTATTTTGTTGAATTAAAAATCTAAGGCTGTACTTTACAGCCCACAGTTACTATTTATTAAATAAAAAAAAATGGATACAGCATCTCTTATCATAGGGCTTGTGCTGACATTAGTTTGCGCCGTGCCTTTATTCTATATTGCCAACAATCAGGCAAAAAACAAAAAGAAAGTAAAAGAAATCTTCAATCACTTCCGTCAGGGAAAATATGATTTTTCAACACGAGAAACACATTATAAAAAGATCTACGCCTTAGACAAAGACAATAAAGGCTTTTTATTTATTGACTTAAATAAAGAAAATGACAGGGCTTCTTTCGTGGATCTAAACGAAGTCAATTCTTGCAGGATAGAAGAAACATCTTCAGGAAATGACGACAAAATATTATTTACGTTCAAGTTAAAGAACGGGAATACAACCTCAATCGTGCTATACGATTTAGAAAATGATAAACTAGGAAAGGCCTATTGGCAAGAAAACGAACAAATAGCCAAAAAATGGCAATTGATTGTTGAAAGTACTATCTAAAGTTAGTTGTGTTAATTATAATTCATTTGAAAGGGCCGTCTATTTTTAGACGGCTTTTTTGTTTTACAGCTTCTTGGCTTCATTCCAAAAGACATCCATTTCTGCCAATGTCATTTCAGATAATTGTTTGCCTAGTTCGCCTGCTTTATTTTCAAGATATTGAAATCTCTTGATGAATTTTTTATTGGTTCTTTCCAAAGCATCTTCAGGATTGACTTTTAAGAATCGGGCATAATTAATCATCGAAAACAAAACATCTCCAAATTCCGCCTCGATTTTATCCTGATCTCCGTTTTTGATTTCCTCCTGGAATTCTTGAATTTCCTCTTCTACTTTATCCCAAACCTGATGCGGTTCTTCCCAATCAAATCCAACGCCTTTTACTTTATCTTGTATTCTACTTGCCTTTACAAGTGCCGGAAGGCTTTTAGGAACACCTTCCAAAACCGATTTTTTTCCTTCTTTTAATTTCAGCTTTTCCCAATTCTGTTTGACATCTTCTTCATTTTCCACAACTACATCTCCATATATATGCGGATGGCGGTAAATCAACTTTTCGCATATCTCATTGCAAACATCAGCAATGTCGAAATCATTGGTTTCGCTTCCTATTTTGGCATAAAAAACAATATGCAGCAAAAGGTCTCCCAATTCTTTTTTGACTTCCTGCAGGTCGTTATCCAGAATTGCATCGCCCAATTCGTAGGTTTCTTCAATGGTAAGATGTCGTAAAGTCTGCAATGTCTGTTTTTTATCCCAAGGACATTTTTCACGCAGATCGTCCATAATATCCAACAATCTACCAAAGGCATCGAGTTTTTGCTGTCTTGTATTCATAGGAAAGGTTTTTATAAAAGTAAAAAAAATAGCCACAGATTAGAGGATTTTCACAGATTTTGGACTTATCCTATCTGTGCTAATCTTTTAATCCATGGCTTAAAATTGTATAGAAATTATTAATTTTTGCTTGGAATATTTTTCAGGATCTCCAGAACAAATTTCCAGTATTTTTGAGCCGAAGCAATATCAGCTCTCTCATCCGGAGAATGCGCTCCTTTGATTGTAGGTCCAAAAGAAATCATATCCATTTCCGGATAATTGGTTCCTAATATTCCGCATTCTAATCCTGCATGACAAGCTACTACGTTTGGCTTGCTTCCGTTTTGCTTCTCATAGATCCCCGTTAATACATCAAGGATTTCTGATTTTGCATTTGGAGTCCATCCTGGATAAGAACCTGTAAATTCAACTTCGCAGCCCATTAGTTCAAATGCTGAACGTAAAGCGTTTGCCAAGTCCATTTTTGAAGATTCTACAGACGAACGCGTCAGACATTGTACCGATAATTTTCCTTCGCCTACAATAACTTTTGCAATATTGTTAGATGTTTCAACTAAATCATCGAAATCAGCACTCATTCTATAAACGCCATTATGAGCAGTATACATTGCTCTTACGAAATAGAATTGTGCAATTGAAGGCATTACTTTCGTTGGAACCGTTTCTAGTTTTTCAAACAAGATTTCCAGATTAGGCTCCATTGTCTTGAATTCTGTCTTGATTTCATTTACGATTTCCTGCATGTCAAAAACAAATGCTTCATCATACACTTTAGCGATAATCACTTTAGCAACGCTCTCACGAGGAATTGCGTTTCTAAGGCTTCCACCTTTGATTTCGGAAATCTGCAAACCAAAATTATCAAAACCGTCAAATAATAAACGGTTCATGATTTTATTGGCATTACCTAGACCTTTGTTAATATCCATTCCAGAATGCCCGCCATTCAATCCTTTAACCGTAATGGCATATCCAACTGATCCTTCCGGTGTATCTTCTTCATCATATTCAGCTGTTGCTGTCACATCAATTCCGCCAGCGCATCCTATGTCGATTTCATCGTCTTCCTCTGTATCCAAATTCAACAGAATTTCACCATCAAGCAGGCCTCCTTTTAAGCCCATTGCTCCGGTCATTCCTGTTTCTTCATCAATCGTAAACAAAGCTTCGATTGCCGGGTGAGGAATATCTGTAGATTCCAAAATAGCCATTATAGTAGCAACACCAAGACCATTATCTGCTCCAAGCGTGGTTCCTTTAGCACGAACCCAGCCATTGTCTACATACATTTCAATACCTTGGGTATCGAAATCAAAGACTGTATCGTTATTTTTTTGGTGCACCATATCTAAATGCGACTGCATAACGATGGTCTTCCTATTTTCCATACCAGCAGTTGCCGGTTTTTTGATGATTACATTCCCTACTTCGTCTTCGATAGTTTCAAGACCAAGTTTTTTACCGAAATCTTTCATGAAAGCAATAACTCTTTCTTCTTTTTTTGAAGGACGAGGCACAGCATTCAAATCGGCGAATTTATTCCAAAGTGCTTTTGGCTCAAGGTTTCTTATTTCCTGACTCATTATTTATTTTGAATTTAGTGTATAACAAAGTTACAAAATCCTACAGGCTAAGACTGGTCTTAAAGGATATGTTTTTCAAATATTTTTTTGGCTTTTTTTACAGAGACTTCTTTTTTCCAAACGTCTTTTGGCTGTATACAAACTACCGGTGCCTTTTTACACATTCCCTGGCAGTCCATTTTTGAGACGCAAACCTTATCTTCCAGACCAAACTCAATAATCTTATTTTTGAGGTAATCTTTCGGGTCTTTGTTATACTTACCACACTTTTTTCCATTACAGAAAAAAATTATCTTCTCGTCATTTTTCTTTTTCATAAACCATCAAAGTAAGCTCTTGATTTTGCGTTAAAACCTACTGCAATTTTACGACTTATTATTCTTTCCTGATGAGTCCCGGATATTAATTTTTGCCTAAAATTTGACTTCTAAAAAACTTTAAATCGTTCTGTCGTATATTTACGCAAACAAACATTCTATTTATGAAGAAATCGAAAATTATTTGGAGCATTTTTTTAGTGGTTCAGATAATTGTGCTCAAAATAGTATCTTTCTTTCCTGAAGTCATCGAAAAATACTACAGTAATGGCTTCTATCTAAAGGTTTCTAAAATTTCAAGGACCGTTTTTGGCAACCTTCCATTTTCAGTAGGTGATGTTTTGTATCTGATTTTGATTCTTTTCCTGCTGTTCAAACTTTATAAAAAGAGGAAAGACGTTTTTTCATGGAAATCGTGGAAAATGGATTGGAAATCGAAGTCGCTTACTGTATTGAGCTTTATCTCTATTTTTTATTTTTTCTTCAATGTCCTATGGGGATTAAATTACCATCGTGTGCCTTTATACACTAAAATGGGTATCGACAAAGAATATACGTTGGAAGAATTGCAGGCTTTTACAAAAAAAATGATTGCCAAAACCAATGAAGTACATAGCAGGATTGTAAAAGATGACAGCTTGCAGGTTATCAACCCTCATGATATTGAAACCATATATGCCATGACATTAAGCGGATATGGCAATCTTGGAAAAAAACACTCCTACTTTGAATACCAATCACCAAGCATAAAAAAGTCGCTTGTGAGTCTACCGTTAACTTATATGGGTTTTGGTGGCTATCTGAATCCTTTTACGAATGAGGCCCAGGTCAATTATAAGATTCCAAAATATAACTTCCCAACAACGGTTTGTCATGAAATGGCACATCAGATTGGTTATGCCTCAGAAAGCGAAGCTAATTTTATAGGCTATCTGGCCTCTATAAACAATAAAGACGATTACTTTCAATATTCGGGTTATTCCTATGCTTTGAAATATTGCCTAAGCAATCTCGAAAAAATTGAAGAGGGAAAAAGTAAAGAATTCCTGCCACTCATTCATCCGGGAATACTTAAAAGTTTTCAGGAAACAAAAGATTTTTGGAAAAGCTACCAGACTCCTATCGATACATTTTTTCATTATTTCTATGACAATTTCCTCAAGATAAATCAACAAAAAGACGGCTTGGAAAGCTACAGCAAATTTGTGGGACTCATGATTGGTTATTATAGAACAGAAGAATTATAAGCAAAAAAAATACTACAAATATAATTCTTGCGTTGTTTCATAAACCAATCCCTCAACTTTATGAAAAACTATTTTATTAAAATTTCCATTCTTTTTTTAGCCGTTTCATTTGCCTCTTGCTCAAATGACGATAGTAGTCCATCTGTAACAAATACTGAATTTTTCAATATTAATGTTGGTAACCGATGGGTTTACAAAAAATATGATTTTGATTTCAGTAATCCTGGTGTTTATACTTTTTCAGGCCAAACTGAGACAGTAGAAGTGACGGAAATTGTAACCGTCGATGGATTGAGCTTTTCTAAATTAAAGCACACTAAAACTTTCGAAAACAACTCAACCCCGATTATTGAATATGAGTTTCTAAGAATTGATGAACTCGGTCATTTGAGAAGTGTTTATACAGGTACAGACGAAACTATGGCTCATTTTGTTGCAAGCGATGGATTTATCCAACATCCAGGAACAGATTCCGGATTTCAATTTGTTCAAGAACAACCGTGGGGAACAATTACTTATAATTTAACAGGAGAAACGGCAATGAGTGTTGAAAACAACAATTATCGCGTCTTGCCATATAAAGGCGTATTCATTCCTACCGATGTTAATCTTGTGAGCAAAACTGTAGAATACAACTATCAGAAACAGGTCGGGCTTGTTAAAAGAGTTTGCCATGCCGTTTCTTCTAATTATTCATGGGAAGATCGATTGGTTTCTTATACCATTGTTCCTTAATTATAGATAATTTTCTATATCTCGTCAAAGGTAAAACTGGTAAAGCTTTTCTTTTTATAAGGCCTTACGATAAGTCTTCCTTCACGATCAAAACGGATATAATTATAGAGCCAGTTTAAAAAGACAACCGCCTTATTTTTAAATCCGATTAGCGAGAAAAGATGGACGAACATCCATACAAACCAGGCAAAAACACCATGAAAATGATAATTTGGCAAATCGACAACGGCCTTATTCCTTCCAATTGTTGCCATTGATCCTTTGTCATTATAGTGAAATGGTTTCATTTCTTGTTTTTGAATGAGTCTTATAATGTTTTCTCCAAGTAATTTGCCTTGCTGTATTGCTGGTTGTGCCACCATAGGATGTCCTTGTGGAAATTCTTCGGTGGCCATCATCGCAATATCACCAATTGCAAAAATATTCGGGAAACCGAGAACCTGGTTGTATTCATTGACCTTAATTCTTTCTACTTTTTCCAACAGAGAAGAAGCCGGAAGACCATTAACAATTGCTCCTTGTACTCCAGCTGTCCATATTAATGTAGCAGTTTCCAAAATAAGGCCTGTATTAGTAGAAATTGTCCTTCCGTCATAACTGGTCACCCTGATATTTTTTAAGACGTTTACGCCCAAATTTTTCAGGTATTTTTCTGCAGCGGCTGACGATTTTTCAGACATTGTATTCAGTATCCTATCACCACTCTGAATCAGATTGATTTGCATTTTGCTGATGTCCAGATCCGGATAATCCTTTTGCAATATGGCATTTTTCATTTCGGCTAAAGCGCCAGCCAGCTCTACGCCTGTTGGCCCGCCTCCAACCAGAACAAAATTAATAAGTGCATTTCTTTCGAGCTCATCATCTGTCAGAAGTGCCTGTTCAAAATTTTCGAGAATCAGACTTCGGATATTAAGCGACTGCGGAATCGTTTTCATGGCAATGCTATTCCTTTCAATTTCTTTATTTCCGAAATAATTGGTCTTAGAACCGGTTGCAATGACCAGATAATCGTATCGGAGCTCTCCAATATCAGCTATAACCTTATTGCTTTTTGTATTAATTTCATTTACATGACAAAGCCTGAAGTAGAAGTTTTTATATTCGTGTACGACTTTCCGAATTGGATAAGCAATAGAACCTGCTTCTAGGCCGCCAGTAGCCACCTGATACAGCAAAGGCTGGAAAGTATGGTAATTGTGCTTGTCTAAAAGTACAACCTGCACAGGTTTATTTTTTAATTTCTTGGCTAATGCAATTCCTGCAAAACCGCCACCAACTATAACAATTCTGGGATAATCTGACTGTGGAATATTCATCTTGCTTTATTCTTACTGCAAGATACGAAGTTTTCTGCCTAAAATTGGGCTGTCCACGACCCTATTAAAAATAAAATTTAGCTAACTTGTAACAAATTTGTTTTGTACGCTACTAACACAATATGGGTCAAGATTTAGAAAAGTCTTTTGTCAAACAGTTAAAAGAGAACCAGAATATAATCCACAAGATTTGTAGATTATATACGTCTGGTGAAGACGCCCATAATGATCTTTTTCAAGAAATAACAATCCAGCTTTGGAAAGCATATCCTAAATTCAGAGGTGACTCAAAATTCACCACCTGGGCTTATCGGGTTGCCCTGAATACAGCTATTACTTTATATAGGAAAAGCACACGGTCAATATCAACAACAGAATTTGACAATACAAAGCATTTCATTAAGCAGGAGGATTATAATTATGAAGAAGAAGAGCAGATAAAATTAATGTACAAAGCCGTATATCAATTAAACGATATTGAAAAAGCTTTAATTTTTATGTATCTGGAAGACAAGGATTATGAAGAAATATCAGAAACCTTGGGAATCAGCGAAGTGAATGCGAGAGTGAAAATGAACAGGATTAAAGGAAAATTAAAGAAAATATTAAATCCTTAATAGGGAAATAAAGAATATGAAAGAATTAGATTTATTAAAGAAAGACTGGCAACAGAGGGCAAATTCCTTCCAACAGGTTTCTGAAAAAGATATCTATAAGATGATCCACAAGAGTTCGTCATCTGTGGTACGCTTAATATTAATTATAGGAATTTTCGAATTTTTATTTTGGATAGGAATCAGCGTCTTCTCAAATAATGATGATTATTTTAATAAACTTAATCTTGAGAATGTAGTAACGTTTTTAAAAGTGCTCTCTTACATTCATTATGCAATTATTATCTTTTTCATCTATGCATTTTATAAAAATTATGTAGTTATCTCAACAACGGACTCCACTAAAGTCCTGATGAAAAATATCCTGAAAACACGAAGAACCGTAAATATTTATGTATGGTATAATTTAGGAATGGTTATTACCTGCCTAATAATAGGATTTTATTTAGCCTATTTTTACAATCCTGAATTAGCCATGGTAAAGGATAAAATTGAGCATGATGGTATAAAAACCTTAGTGGTTTTTATCGGGATAATGGTCTTAATGTTAATCGTATTGACGTTGATATTCTGGCTTTTCTACAAATTGCTCTATGGTATCCTGATGCGAAAACTCTATAAGAATTATGAAGAACTAAAAAAGATTGACCTTTAACAGAATTTGATTATAAAAAAAAGGAGATGGGATTAATAATCCCATCTCCTTTTTTTGTTTAATTCTTCTTCTACTTTTAAGACTTCTTCCAAAACTTCCGGTTGAAGTACTTTTAAAAATGAAGGATGCTGCTCAATAGCGTATTCTACTTTTTCAACGATTTCTTCAATAGAATCGTTTTCATAATCAATATCTAATGGTTCTTTGACAATAAAGGATTGAAGTATTCCTTTTTTCTTCAGGCGTAGTCCTTTTTTATCAAAAGAACGTCTAAAACCGTCAATAACAATCGGGACAACAATTGGTTTGTGCTGTTTGATAATATGAGCAGTACCTTTTCGTACGGGTTTAAAAGACTTTGTAGTTCCTTGTGGGAACGTGATTACCCAACCATCTTCCAAAGCAACCTTAATATTTTCAGTATCGTTTAGGTTAACTTCACGTTGGATATCTTTTCCTTTGGCACGCCAGGTTCTTTCAACTGTGATAGCTCCTGCATAAGCCAAAATTCTAGGAAGAAGACCTTCTTTCATTGTTTCTTTGGCTGCCACATAATAAATATTAAGCTTTGGATTCCAGATATAACCAATATTTTTTATGTTATCTTCTCTTCCTTTCAAGCTGGCATTAAAAACATGGAACATAGCCACTACATCCGCAAAATAGGTCTGGTGATTTGAAATAAACAGCACGTTTCTATCCGGTAGCGCCCTAATGATTTCAGAACCATCAACTTGCAGTTCATTAAAGCCTCTATAGCGTCTATGAGTTAGTATTCCGAACACGCGGATAAGCCATTTTTTCAAAAAAAGTATGTGGCCAAAAGGATTTCTTTTAAACAATCCCATAAGAATTCAGCATTTTTAAAACAGAACGGCAAACATACAAAATCATCGTTATTAAAGCACTCTTTTTATCGTTTCTTTAAGCTCATTAAGCATCATTGCTGTTGCTCCCCATACAATATATCCTTGTAGATCAAATGCAGGCACTTCAATCTCGTCAGAATAGGATGTTTTCAATGGAACAACAGTCAGATTAGAATCATCCAAAAGATCTTCAAGAGGCAATTCAATCATTTTTGCAACTTCATCAGGACTTGGATCAAAAGTCAATTCGTTCTGGGAAACTCCTAAGAATGGGAAAACTAAAAACCTGCTTGGTGGTATGTATACCTCTGAAAAAGCTCTTACGACCTGTATTCTTTCAGGCAGAACGCCAATTTCTTCAAAAGTTTCGCGAAGTGCAGTAGCTTCCAGATTTATATCTTCCGGCTCTACCTTACCACCAGGCAAAGCTATTTGTGAAGAATGAACTCCCGTAGAAGCATTTCTTAAAATCAAAGCTAGGTAGGCTTTTGAATTTTTAGGATACGCCAGCATCATGACAGCAGCATTTCGAAGTCCTTCTCTATCATATGATTGATTAAGCAAAGCAGAAATGCGTTCAAATGAAGCCAATTTTACATGAGCTTCGACGGCTGGTAGCGTTTCTTTTTCTATTTTTGGGAGGTATTTTAAAAATGCTTGAAAATCCATTATAAATTTTGCAGTGTTATCCAATAAAGGTACGCAAAATTAATTTTAATCAAATCTATTTATCCAAATGTACAGCAAGGCAGAAGCACAAATCATAAAAAAAGAATTCTGGGTCAATTTCGCTGAGGAATATCCAAGAAAATGGCTTCTCTATGATACCAAAATAAAAGATTTCTCTTTTAAATTTTATGTCGACAACAAAAAGGCGCAAGTACTCATTGATATCGAATCTAAAGATGAAGAGAAAAGAAAAATCTACTTTGAAAAAATTGAGTCTTTAAAACAGATTCTTATAGACGAATACATTCCTGATGCTATTTTTGAAAGAAACTTTCATTTAGAAACAGGAAAGATAATCAGTAAAATTTGGGTTGAAAAGACAGGAATTAGCCTTTTTAATAAGTCAACCTGGCCAGCCATATTTGATTTTTTCTATGAAAATATGGATGCTTTTGAAAGGTTTTTCTATGAATACCAAGACTATATAACTGATTTAGAAATCAATACATAATAGCATTTTCATTCTCGAAGATTTTATAAGCCAATTTTAATTGGCTTATTTTATTTATGAATTATCTCCAAAACAAAAAAGGGTTCCCTATGGGAACCCTTTTCAAAGGAAGGCGGCGACATACTCTCCCACAGGATTGCAGTACCATCTGCGC
>NZ_JBGCCI010000012.1:0-72778 GCF_041262125.1 Flavobacterium sp. 28YEA47A | reverse complement strand
GGACAGGAACTCCTGCAGAGCATAGTGCCAACTTCAGACGGAGGCTATCTCCTTGCAGGTTCTTCCAGCTCTGCAAAAAGCGAGAAGATCATCGCGGGACAGCCCGATCCGTTCGGAAAGTCCGAGGCAGGGTTCGGCAACCTGGACTACTGGGTCGTGAAGCTCGATTCCGAAGGAAAGGTCGAATGGCAGAAGGCATTCGGAGGACAGTACGCCGACCAGCTCCGCAGTGCCGTGCAGACACGCGACGGGGGATACCTTCTGGGAGGATCATCCAACTCGCCCGAATCAGGAAACAAAACTGAGAAATGCTACGGAATGTCAGACTACTGGGTCATAAAGCTCGATGCAAAGGGCGGGTTGGAATGGCAGAAGGTATACGGCGGAGAGGGAGACGACCAACTGCAGGCAGTACTGCAGGCAAAAGACGGTAATTTCCTGTTAGCGGGAAGCTCTGCTTCGGGAACCACAGGAAACAAAAATGCATCCAACGGCAAGGGCACCGACTTCTGGCTGTTAAAGGTAGATGCTTACGGAGAGATACTTTGGCAGAAGACCTATGATATCGGAAAGGCTGACCTGCTAACCTCATTAGAGGAAAGTAAGGACGGATCACTTCTCCTGGGAGGGCATGCTCAGAGCGAAACCTATGTTACCAAGAAAAAAGACCGTGAGGGAATCAACGACTATATCGCCATAAAAACAGACGACAAGGGAGAGGAACAGTGGACACAGACCGTGGGAAGCGGAGGCGAGGACATCCTGCGAAAGGCAATAGAGACCAGAGACGGCGGCTATATCCTGGCAGGGACATCAATAGGATCGCCTTCACGCGACCGATATTCCGGACAGGGAAGAAACGACTTCTGGGTCGTAAAATTGAAAGACAAGAAAAAGAAGGAAGAAAAGAAGAACCCTATCGAGGCCTACCCAAACCCTACCCTGCACTACACCAACATAATTGTAGGCTACGAATTCCAAAAGGGAACCGCTACCGTTTACGACCTTTCCGGAAGGCAATTGCAGCACTTCGACATTACGGACAGAACCGTGCCTGTCGATTTGGGAGGAATGCCTGAAGGGATTTATATCATAGAGATACGAACCAACGTGCAGAACGACTCGGTGAAGGTCGTAAAGGCCATTAACAAACAATAAAATACACTACACATGAAAAAAATATATGCACTTTTGGCTATGGGGCTGGGAATTGCCTCAAATGCACAGGAACAGCCAGCCACACTGGAGTACGGTTCCGGAAGCCTGTCGAAAGAAACCTCAGCCATGTTCAAGTTCGACGACGTACCGGTCAGCCTATACACTGGCGTGCCTGACGTATCCATACCCCTACTATCGCTTCCTACACGAAGCAAGGACATCTCCATCGACATGACCTACAGGTACCACCCTTCGGGAAGCGCATGGAATATCAGCTACGGGGGCACCATCACCCGCGTCATAGAAAATTCATCCTTTGAGTTCAGGGGCAACGACTTTGGCTATTCCAACAACCTGCAGCTTGTAAGGGACATCTACAAGTTCAGCTTCATGGGATACTCGGGATCGTTTACCACACTGACAAGGCCTGACGGCTCCCAAACCATACTCGCGAACAAGGGGCAGTACATCAGGATAGAAGCCAGCGGCAACCCCACAACAGGAGGCCTAAACTCCTTTACCGCCTATGACACCAAGGGATACAAATATGTCTTTGACGTATACGACAAAAATATAGTTCCGAAACCCGGCATGCCCCAAATTACCCAGGAAACACGGACCAGTTTCCACCTGACGGCCATATATGACAACAACGGGCAGAAGCTTGTAGGGATTACCTATACCGAGAAATTCTATCAGGCACCCGGTTCGGACAAAAAAGAATATACAAACATAACGGACGCGATTCAGTCTGAAGGTTTCGGGAAGGCACAGTTCGTCTATTCGTCACGTTTTGAAGGAAAAAGAGCAGAAGAAATCGTACTTTCTGACGTCCAATCAAATATCGTCAAGAGGATTGACTTTAGTGACCCTGACAAGCTGGTGTTCAGGGACCCCATACAGACCAAGAACGAGGAATACCGCTTCTATTACAGCGACGGAATATATGGAAATTATGATGACCTGCACGGTATTATTACAATAGACAAGTTCGGATACCCTAACTACATCCCCTACATCCTTTATGAAGACAGCTACCAGGCAGAGGGAGGATATCTCGCCAATGCAGTCAACCCAAATGTAATTACCAGGGGTGTTCTAGAAAAGATAGGGCTGCCTACAGGAGGATCTATATTGTATGAGTACGAGTCGAATACCTACTCCTTCTTCGGTGGGGAATCTATATCAAAGACCCTCTTCTCCGGGGGCAGCTACATCGAGGATCCAGATTTCTATTACAACTATGACGACTACGAGATCACATTTCCCTATAACCACATCGTGGAGGAAATTGCCAGCGGATGGGTTGGCAGCCTTTCCAAATTTACATTGGACAGCCCACAGACGGTCTACATATCGGTACGCCCGGAGAAATATTTCAGCGACCTCAGCCTTACGTGGGTCTACCCATTGGTAGACCTGTCAGGCCCCGGAACAAACCTGCCTATCTACAGGCCCTACAACCTTGAAAACATGGGAATAGGAAGGCCGTTTGCACTGAATTCTGGGCTGCACCATATCACCATGGGCCCGTTTGGCGGCACCTACAGTGCCTACAGGACAATAAGCACGATGCGCAGGAACCCTGACGTAAAGAAATGGAAATACGGCGGGGGAAGGCGTATCAAGAGGATCGCCTATTTCGATACCGACGCTCCTGCAAACCTTTTCAGACAGGAAGCCAACTATTTTCCTCAGCAATACGTACCCGCAAAGGAAACCCGGTATTCCTACAACCTCTTTGACGAGCCCAACCGAAGCAGCGGAAACCTGGTGGCCGACAGCTACATGAACTTTTCCGACAAGTATGGCCAGGTGGAATTCGTGGGCTACCGCAACGTGACGGTGACCGAAAGCGGGAACAACGGGAAGACGGAATACACCTTCTCTTCCTCTGCCGACTACCCTCTCGGCACTATCGACATCGGGGATACGGCCAGCCAGTCCATTGACTACAAGCGCGGCCTTCTGAAAAACAAGAAGTCCTATGACAGGAACGGTACCGTGGTGCAGAATACGAGCTACGAGTATGCCTTCTTTGGCGAGAGCAACCAGATAAGCTACCTTGAGAACAGGACGGTCAGAGACAGGGTAGGAAGGTCAAGGCTCAGCAATGAGACCACCACATACTACCCAGCCAATTCCGAACCGATAGTGAAGACCACAGCCTACGGCTACTATGACGATATCAACAGGAGCCTGGAATCAAAGACCGCCACCACTTCAGCCGGGGAAGTACTGATGTCCAAATACTATTACCATACGGGCAACTCTCCCCTGTCAAAAAACAGGATATCCGAAATCGAGAAGGTCGAGGACTACAGGAACGGGAACCTGGTCAATACCAGCAAGACCGACTATTCCAACACCTGGCCGGGTAACGTGTCCTGGCTTCCTTCCGTGGTCTCTGCCTCAACGGGAAGCGCACCGCTTGTAGCCAAGGCAAAGCTCAACCGCTATGACGAGTTCGGCAACCTGCTGGAGAGCGAGCAGCCAAACGGGATAAAGACAAGTTACGTATGGGGCTACAACAACACGCAGATGGTAGCCAAGATAGAGAACATGGCCTACGGAAGCATCCCACAAAGCCTAATGGCAGCTGTACAGAGCTATTCTGACAGTGCGACATACAATGAGGCTTCACTTCTGTCTGCCCTGGAAGACCTGCGTATCAGCGCAACGGCCTCCGGAGCCATGATGACGGGATATTCCTATAAGCCGCTGGTCGGGGTATCCGCAACCATAGACCCGAAAGGCGAAAGGACCTACTACCAATATGACTCCTTCGGAAGGTCCAAGTCCGTGAAGGACAGGGACGGGAACACGCTGACCGAGAACCAATACAATTACAGACCCTAAAACATGACAGCCATGATACGACATACAGCCAAAATATTCAGGACATTCCTGCTGCTGGTCCTCGCCTCTGCCGCCGCAATGGCACAGACCGCAACGCAGAACTATACGAAAACGACCACCTACAGGGAAGCCGGGGGCGGAAGGCCGGCGGTCTCCATCACCTACTATGACGGGCTGGGTCGCCCGATTCAGCAGCGCGCCCACCAGATGTCCGGTACCGGAAAGGACATAGTGACCCATGTCGAATATGACGCATCGGGCAGGCAGGCAAGGGAATACCTTCCTTTCGTGAGCCAGTCCCCTACCCTGGACTACAACCCTGCGGCAGCGACCGATGCCTTAACATTCTATGCCTCGCCGAGCATCTCCCTGACTGGGAACCCTGACTTTGAGGCTACCGGAAACCCGTACATCGAAAAAATGTTCGAGGCCTCGCCTTTTGGAAGGCCGCTAAAGCAGGCAGCACCCGGCAACACATGGAAGATGCCTGCATTACCTGCAGACCCCGACCATACCATACGCACCGAGTACCTTTCCAATTCGGCAGACGATGCCGTAAGGCTCTACAGGGCAACCAACGGCGCCCTCTCGGGAGGCTACTATCCCGTAACGCTGTCACAGCAGGGGACCTACCCGGCAGGGACGCTCTACAAGACGGTGGTAAAGGACGAGAACTGGACAGCCGGGAACAGCAATACCGTACAGGAGTTCAAGAACAAGGAAGGGCAGGTCATCATGAAAAGGACCTGGGGCTCCTCCATCGTAAACGGCGTATCGGCCCAAGGCTGGCACGAGACCTACTATGTCTATGACGATTACGGGAACCTCGCCTTCGTGATGCCTCCACTTTCCAACGGGAGCGGTTCCAAGGCCGACCTGGAAGGCCTCTGCTACCAGTACCGATACGACGAGCGGAAGAGGCTTGTGGAAAAGAAGCTTCCCGGGAAGCAGTGGGAGTTTATCGTCTATGACAATCTGGACCGTATGATAGCCACTGGACCCGCCCGCTCTCCTTTCAGTGACATGGCAGGTGCCGTAGGGTGGCTGTTTACCAAATACGACATGTTCGGGCGCATCGCCTATACCGGATGGATGCAGGCCACCGTGACCAGTATTAACAGGAATACTTTGCAGGCGGCACGCAACGCCCAGACCACAAACCTGAGCGAAACCAAGACGGTTTCCGATAATAATGTCGGTGGTGTGGCATTCCGATATACCAACCAGGCATGGCCTACCGGTTCCGGATGGCACATGCTGACCGTAAACTACTATGACAGCTATGATTTCCCGGCAGCTCCAACGAGCTTTCCAGACGTGGAAGGACAGCCCGTACATTACAACCTTTCGGTACTCCCAAAGGGGCTGCCGACAGGTTCCTGGACAAGGGTTACGGAAACATCCGTTGCTACAGCCGGGGAGCTCTCCTATACCCTGTACGACCATAAGGCAAGGCCAATACGTACCCGTATCTCAAACTACCTCGGGGGATATATTCAGGCCGACACGAAGCTTGACTTCTCAGGAAAGGCGCTCTATACGGTAACCGGGCACAACCGCACTACTACCGGATCGTTGGTCACGGTAAGGGAAGACTTCACCTACAGCAGCCAGGACCGGCTGCTCACCCGCAGCCACAAGGTCGGGAACAGGGCCACAGAACTGCTCTCACGGAATACCTACGACGAGCTGGGGCAGCTCATCTCTACCAAAAAAGGCGGATCCGCCCTTGTTGCGCCTTTGCAGAAGGTCGACTATTCCTATAACGTGCGTGGGTGGCTCAAGGGGATCAACGATACCGGAGCGCTTGCAAAGCCGGGGGATCCTGCAGACCTGTTTGCGTTCAGTATCAGCTACGAGAACCCACAGGCAACGCAGCCACAGTTCAACGGGAACATATCTGAGACCTACTGGAGGACGGCCAACGACAACATGCTCCGCAAGTACGCCTACCAATTCGACAGCATGGGAAGGCTCGCCTCCGCTTCCTACCAAAAACCCGAAACCGTGTCGGCCACTGATTCCTACAGGGAAAGCCAGCAGTACGACAAGAACGGAAACATAAGGAAGCTCCAGCGCTATGGGGAGTTTGACGATGCCGTAGTGGCCATGATGGTCGACGACCTGGACTATGCCTACCTGCCAAATTCCAACAGGGTAGCCAAGGTAACCGACCATACCAACAACCCGGCCGGATTCAGGGACGACAGCGACGGGACGAATGACTCGGAAGACGACTATGCCTACGATTCGAGCGGGAACATGGTTTCCGACCAGAACAAGAACATCGACCATATAACATACAACCACCTAAACCTGCCCATAAGCATCAGCTTTGGTGAAGGTGCCGCAACAATAGAGTACCTCTACAATGCTGTCGGAAAAAAATTAAGGAAGACCGTGACCGAAAGCCCGAAGCCTGTCAAGATACAAGAATATCTGGATGGGTTCGACTATGCCAATGGAATACTGGAAGCTATCCATACTGCCGAAGGATATGTGAAATCAGGAAGAGAAGGTGGAAGATCAGTATACAATTACATCTACAATTACAAGGACCATCTGGGCAACATCAGGCTTAGCTACACAAAAGACCCAGTATCGGGACAGGTGGTCATTCTGGAAGAAAACAACTATTATCCGCTGGGACTTACCCACAAGAACTACAATACCACCAAAAGGATGTACGACAGGATGGGCGGTGGAGTCATAGAATTCTGCCCGGACTGCCCGTTTCCGTATTCCTACAATTACAAGTTCAATGGAAAGGAATTCCAAGAGGAATTGGGGCTCAATATGACGGCTATGGACTTCAGGCAGTATGATAATGCTTTGGGAAGATTTAATAGTCTGGATGCTTTGAGTGAATTGGCTCCCGGCATAAGCCCTTATCGTTTTGCCTATAATAATCCGGTATTCTGGGCTGACCCAACCGGCCTTTTTGAAACAAAACAAGCCGCCATGGATCATATACAGACTTATGGTCTGACGGGCGCAACCGTATCTTATAATAACAGTAGAGGTTATTGGGAAATTGACAATAATGGTTATACCTTTGGATATGAAAATGGTAATTTTAAAATAGCTTACGATACGGAAGATGGAGCAACAGTCTTTTATACCATAAAAGGTACTAGCTTTACAAGTTTTTTTTCTGACCGTTCAGGTTATGCAACTCCAATAGACTTGAATAATATTGGTTTAGCACTAGATATCACCGGTGGAACTTTTGGTGCTTTGGAAACCACAGTCGCTCCAAAAAATCAGTGGCTTGGAAAAAATGGAAAATACTATAAAAGTTCGTGGGGTGGAAACCAATATACAGGTAGTCGGTCAGGGGCTTTAAAAGCTGCAAACAACTATAAATGGGCTGGCCGTGGTGCTTTATTAGGCTCACTTGTTGTTGGAGGTATTAATATTCATAATGGTTATCAACAAGATGGTGGTCGATTTGGTTATAATAGTCAAGTTGCAACGGGTAATACTGCTGGTTCATTAGCTGGTGGATGGGCAGGCGCCGAAATAGGCGCCTCAATTGGTGCTGCCCTAGGCGCTTCATTTTTTGGAGTTGGAGCTGTTCCTGGCGCAATAGTAGGAGCTTTTATAGGGGGCCTTATCGGAAGTTCTTCAGGCGGTTATATTGGAGAACAAGCTGTCAAATCTTATTATTAATATTTTATGAAAATTTATTTAAGCAAAAAAAAACTAGCCTTATTATTCTTAGCATGTATATTATTCCTAGTTTTTGGTATTTGGGGAATCATAAGACCTGAAGACCTTGTAACTACAACTTTTAGAAATCCACTAATCATCAAAGTTATCGGAATTATTGGCGTGTGTTTTTTTGGTCCAAGTTTAATCTTAGTAGTCTATAAGTTTTTTGATTCAAGACCCGGATTAATAATTAATCAAGCAGGCATTATAGACAATTCAAATTCTGCAAATATAGGTTTAATAGGGTGGGATGATATAAAAGGATTTGAGAAAATAGAAATCCTTTCAACCAAAATTTTAATCGTATATGTAAAACAACCCAACAAGTATATAGCTCGAGCCAATAATTTTATTGCTAGAAAATCAATGCAAAGAACTTATGAGAAGTATGGCTCACCCATTTCAATAGCGTCAAGTCCGTTAAAGATTAATTTTGAAGAATTAGAAAAAATAATTACGGAAGAATGGAAAAAATCAAAAGTGCAGAAAAAAAATGATGACTAACAATAAAAAATGAAAAAAATATTCTACAAAATAATGATTAGTTCAATTTATACTGCACAAAATAATGGGTTTATGAGCGATATCTGGAAGTTTGCTTCAGGGTTTTATTTTGCTTTTGCAACTTCCATATATGCTATTTTTGTTTATTTAATCATTAACAACTATATACTCGATGGTGGCCTAGATTTTTAATCATAAATTTTATTCCTGATAGGAGATACAATTTCATTTTAAATATAGTAGTGTATTGTATAATACCAATTATGTTACTTCATTATCAATTATTTTTAAGAGATGATAAATACAAAATTTTGATTAAACAATTTAAAAAACAATACAACAAAAAAACATTTGCGTGGTATTTTATGATAGCGTTGATTTTTATGTTTACTTCATTGTTTTTAAAAATTGAAAAACCATAATCCGTTAATTCATTAAAGAATAAGGCGACTTTAGGTCGCCTTATCTATTTTTAAGTAAAAACAGTGAAACAATTGTATGATTGCATAAGTAAAAAAAATCTTAAGCGCTAAAAATTATTTGGTAAAAAAACAGAAAATGATTAAAAGTAAAATTACAGGGAATGCCTATTTCTGGAGTATCTTTACGATAATACCATTATTTGGCTCAATAGTTTTCACACATAGAATACTAAAAAGACCCTCTTTGAATATTAGTAACATTTTAATTTTATTAATTTTTGTTTTTTTGTTTTATATAGTAATAAATTTTCTAAAACATATAAAACACATAATTATTCAAGATACTAGTCTAATATATTATTCTATTTTAAGACCATTTGGAAAAACAATAGACTTAAGTACTTGCGCTGGAAAAATTATTTTACAGGAAACAGGCATTCAGGGCAGTTATAATGTAGTTTATCTAATAGACCAAAAAGGGATTACTTTTTTTAAAATAATGGGGCTACATTATAAAAATTTTAAAGATTTAAACAATGGTATAGGACTTAAAACCATAAGGTTTAATCCCTCTGTATCTCAATATTTCAGGCTTTTATTTTTTGAAAGATTAAACATAAAGGAACATAGCGATAGTTTAAAAAAAATCTCAATAAATACATTTAAACCAATAAAGCACATCGTAATTTTTGGAATTATATTGCTTATTCTTAGACTTTTAACAAGGAACATATCTTAATTTACCCTCCTTAAATTTAGAATTACAAAACTAAAATTTTAAGTATATCTATTTATGTTGATAATTTCAACATAAATAGATATACTTAAAACGCCGGACAATCTGATCCGGCGTTTTGTTTTTTATAAACAAAGAAGACAATTACTGATAATTAATATCAAGTTTGCGAATTCCATAAACCACTTGCTGCAATCTCTCTTACATATTCTGAAAATCCCTTTGGCTTTCGGCCTAAGGCTTCCTCAATTCCATGGCTTATAGAAGCATTTCTACCGTCCAGTACTTCCGTAAAAAGATACGTTGACAAATCGATATATTCTTTTGGGATTTGGTAAACCGCCATCTGTGCTACATATTCTTCCATTGAAGGCTGTTCATAAACAATTGGCCTTCCAACTACCTCAGCAATTTCAGCAACCGCTTCCTTAAAGCTCAGTAATCTGGAACCTGTGACTTCATAAAGCTTTCCATCGTGTCCTTCTTCAGTAAGTGATGCAATAACTACATCTGCAATATCATCAGCATCAATAAACGGCTCTTTGATATCTCCTACAGGCAAAGAAACATAACCCTGCAAAATAGGTTCTAAGAAAAAACTTTCGCTAAAATTCTGGTTAAACCAGCTGGCTCTTACAATAGTCCATTTCAAACCACTTTCCATGATGATTTTTTCGCATACCTCAGCTTCCTTTTCTCCGCGTCCCGAAAGAAGTACCAGTTTTTCAACACCCGCTTCTTTTGCCAATCTTGAAAGCAAGCGTATCGCATCATCCGAACCTTCTACAGCCAAATCGGGCTGAAAAGTAATATATACACTACTGATACCTTCCAATACTTCTCTCCAGTTTTCTGAATGCTCCCAATCAAATTTAGGAACCGCTGAACGGGAACCTTTTCTAACTGGTAAGTTAAGTTTTTCCAATCGCTCCACTACCCGGCTCCCTGTTTTCCCGTTAGCGCCCAATACTAAAATCTGTTTTGTTTCCATTATGTTACTATTTTTAAGCAAAGCTAGCCGACAGAATTCCCTCAAAATAGAACAGAACCGACAGCTTTACTTTTTTTGTAAATTAGCTTGGCCTAAAAACACATTCATGAATCCGCACGACATTGCAAAATTCCGGTTGCTTTCACAGCAAATTGCCAAACCGAATTTAAAATCTGCACCAGAAGTGGTAGCCTATTTTGGAGCCATTCAAGGACAGGAATATGCACAAACAAAATGGTCGCTTGGTATACGGATGCCACATTTGAAGGATGCCGATATTGAAAAAGACCTCAACGAAGGCAGAATCTTAAGAACACATCTTCTTCGCCCTACCTGGCATTTTGTAGCGCCAGAAGATATTCGGTGGATGCTGATGCTGACAGGCCCTAGAGTGGAAGCGATAAATACCTATATGTATCGAAAGATGGAACTGGACAGTGCTACTTTTAATCAATGCAATAGGATCATGCAACGTGCCCTTGAAGGCGGAAAACATCTAACCCGTGAAGCATTGAACCAGGAATTCCTAAAAAACAATATACAGGCAGAAGGCACTCGATTGGTCTGCATCATGATGAAAGCGGAACTCGAAGGTTTAATCTGTAGCGGTGCCAGACAAGGAAATCAGTTTACGTATGCGTTGCTTGAAGAAAGAGTACCTTCTGTCAAGAAAAAAGAACGCGACGAGGCACTAGCCGAACTTTCCCAACGTTATTTTATCAGCCATGGCCCGGCAACAGCCAAAGATTTTTCAACCTGGTCAGGACTGAGCCTCACCGACTGTAGAAAAGGAATCGAAATGGTCAAAGCACAACTGACAGAAGAAAAAATAGAATCCGAAACCTATTATTTCTCTCCAAAAATGAATCTGGATATGGCTAGCTTTGGACAATTACAACTGCTTCCTATTTATGATGAAATGATTATGGGATATAAAAACAGGGACGCGTTGATGCAGCACAGAAATTCCGTACAACCCGGAAAAAGACTCCGATATGACAACACCCTTTTATTTGACGGACAGGTTATAGGTTCCTGGAGAAGAAAAATAAAACCAAAAGTAATCGATCTGGAATATGAATTCCTCGAACAACCAGACAAAAAGCAAGAATCCGAATTTGAAAAAGCCTTACTTCGTTTTGAAGAATTTTATGGCCTGACCATTAATATAATTAATAACTCCAAATAAATTTATGAAATCCTTTTTAACTCTATTATTTTCCTTTGCGATTACCTGCTCTTCTTTTGCACAAAAGACAAGTCCAAAAACCGAACCTTTTGTTTTAGGCAGAATTGAAAAAATCAAATCGAATATTTTGAATGAAACCCGAACGCTGAATATTTATATTCCTGACAGCTACAATAAAAATCCAAAAGCTGCTTATCCTGTTATTTATCTGCTGGATGGTTCTGCCAACGAAGATTTTATTCATGTTACCGGACTGGTGCAATTTCTTACTATGATTCAAAAAATGCCTGAATCAATTATTATCGGAATAGCCAATGTCGACAGAAAAAGAGACTTTACGTTTCCAACAACCAATGTCCAGGACAAAAAAGACTTCCCAACTACGGGTCATTCTGAAAAGTTCCTGAGTTTTGTCGAAAAGGAACTAATTCCTTATGTCAAAAAACAATACCGTACCAGTACTTCAACCATTTCCGGCCAATCGCTAGGCGGGCTTTTTGTAACCGAAACGCTTCTTAAAAAACCCGAACTTTTTGACAATTACATCATTATAAGTCCGAGTCTATGGTGGGATGATGAATCTTTATTGGCCAAAGCTCCAGAATTATTGGCAAAAAAGAGAGACAAAAAAATTCAGGTGTTTGTAGCTGTTGGCGCTGAAGGAAAACAGATGGAAGACGATGCGTTCCAGCTTTCGGAAATCCTGGCAAAATCAAAGGACAATCTTGTTTCTTCCTTTGTAAAAATGTCAGAAGAAAACCATCTTACGATATTGCATAACTCTCTATACAAAGCATTTGAAACGATAAATAAACCTCAACAAGTATCAAATTAACTTTACCAAGTATGTATACTCCTCAGCACTATAAAAATGAAAACATTGATGAAGTCCGGGAATTTATTAAAGCAAACAGCTTTGGCATATTGGTTAGCCAGACTAAGGGAAGATTGTGGGGAACACATATTCCGATGGAACTCGATTTTGACGAAAACGGCAATAGTATTTTGTATAGCCATATCTCTAAAGCCAATCCGCAATGGGAAAGTTTTGCAGATGGCGAAGAAGTCCTGGCAATTTTCCACGGACCGCATAGTTATGTTTCTTCTTCATGGTACCAAAAAGAAGATGTGCCAACCTGGAATTATATTGCCGTACATGCCTATGGAAAAGTTCAGATTATTGAAGGCAAAGAATTGATGGATTCACTGAAAAAACTGGTTGACCATTACGAACACGCTTCAGAACACCCTGTTTCTGTAGAAAATCTTTCCGAAAAAACGATGCGACAGGTAAACGGAATTATAGGTTTCAAAATAATCATTTCAGAAATCCAGGCAACTTATAAATTGTCCCAAACCCGAAAAGACACCGATTTCCATACGATTGTCAACCAACTGGAGAACAGTACCGATTTTATGTCAAAAGCTACTGCCGAAGCCATGAAACAATCCAGAGAAAAAGAATAATCCGCAAGTTTCGGGTTTCAGGACACCAAGGCTCGCACTAGCTTTGTATCATAAATTTCAAAGAAATGAATGAGCAAGAACACATCAATTATATTCGGATAGCAGAAGCCATCGAATATATCCGCGAAAATTTTAAAGAACAGCCCAATCTGGACGATGTGGCTGCAAAGGTGCATTTGAGTCCTTTTCACTTCCAACGTCTTTTTACGGAATGGGCAGGTGTCAGTCCGAAGAAATTTCTGCAATACATCAGCGTTGAGCATGCCAAACACATACTGAAAGAAAAAGAAACGACATTGTTTGACGCTGCCTATGAAACAGGATTATCAGGTACCGGAAGACTGCACGATCTCTTTATCAAGATTGAAGGAATGACACCCGGAGAATTTAAAAACGGAGGCGAAAATCTTTCCATCAATTACAGCTATGCCGAAAGTCCGTTTGGCAATATTATCGTGGCTTCAACGCCAAAAGGTATCTGCTATATGGCTTTTTCTGAAAATGAAGAACAATCTTTTTCTGACTTGAAAAGTCATTTCCCTAATGCGATTCTTAAGCAAAAACTTGACCTTATACAGCAAAATGCCTTGTATATTTTCACCCATGATTGGGATAAGCTCCATCAAGTAAAACTGCATCTGAAAGGAACCGACTTCCAATTGAAAGTTTGGGGAACATTACTAAAAATCCCGATGGGAGAATTATCTACCTATGGCAAGATTGCCGAAAAAATTAATAAACCAAGAGCATCCCGTGCAGTTGGAACAGCCATTGGTAACAATCCTGTAGCCTTTCTGATTCCTTGTCATCGTGTTATCCAATCCAGTGGAAATTTTGGAGGCTATATGTGGGGCAATACCCGGAAAACAGCTATCATAGGATGGGAAGCAGCACAATCACATGCTACAAAACTATAAGCCATGGAAAACATACACGAAAGATTTACAGCGCATGATTGGGCTGCATTTAACGATGACATGAACGAAAAAGGATATGCCATTATTCCTAAGCTGATTACAGAACAGCAGTGCAATGAACTGATTAAAAATTATGACAATCCTTCCGGCTATCGAAAAACTGTTGTTATGGAACGTTATCGCTTTGGTTTAGGAGAATATAAATATTTTAATTATCCGCTTCCTGACCTGATTCAAAACATACGCGAAAGTCTTTATCCAAAATTAGCACCCATTGCCAATCTATGGATGAAAGTGTTGAACATAAACTCCCGTTTTCCGTCTGATTTTCAAGAATTGCAAACGCTATGCCATGCAAATAATCAATTAAAACCAACGGTACTGATTTTGAAATACGGCAAAGGCGGACATAATACGTTACATCAGGATTTATATGGAGATATTTTTTTTCCGATGCAGACCGTTCTTTTTTTAGACAATCCGGATGAAGATTACACCGGTGGCGAATTTGTATTGACACAACAAACACCAAGAGCACAGTCTAAGGCAATCGTCCTAAAACCTAAAAAAGGCGATGCATTGGTATTCACTACTAACTTTAGGCCTGTCAAAGGCTCAAAAGGCTATTACAGAGTTAACATGAAACATGGCGTAAGCGAATTGCATTCCGGAAAACGGCATACGCTCGGTATTATTTTTCACGATGCCTTAAGTTGATTATGATAGCTCACGAACAGATTACAGCTATTTTGCTCCGCAGAAAAATAATACGAAAGGAAATTACCTTAGGAGGAAATAAGAAGTTGAAAATTTACGGTACTTTGCACTGCCAGTCCGGAAAAAGAATGTTGCGGAAAAACAGGGTTTTCTTCAATTCAGAAGAAGAAGCATTGCAAAATGACTACAGACCTTGCGGTCACTGCCTTTCGGAAAAATATAAAATCTGGAAAACCAAAAACAGTAATGGATTTATTTAATGATGACATAACAGCCAATCTACTGCCTTATGACGGAACCGTAATTTACTACGGAAAAGTCATGAATTATGCCCAGGCACAACTGTATCTGGAAAGATTGCTTAACGATATTGAATGGAAGAATGATGAAGCCATCATTTTTGGAAAACTTATTGTAACAAAAAGAAAAGTAGCCTGGTATGGTGACAGTGATTACCTGTATACGTATTCCAACACCACCAAACAAGCATTACCATGGACGAAAGAACTGCTGGAATTGAAAAAATTAGCTGAAGAAATTTCAGGAACGTCCTTCAATTCCTGCCTTCTGAATTTATATCATGATGGAAACGAAGGCATGGCCTATCATAGCGACGATGAAAAATCTTTGGGTAAAAACACGACCATCGCTTCATTAAGCTTTGGTGCAGAACGAAAATTCTCATTCAAACACAAGCAGACAAAAGACACGGTTTCTGTACAATTGGAACACGGAAGCCTGCTGGTGATGAAAGACGAAACTCAGAGCCATTGGCTACACCGTCTGCCGCCATCTAAAAAAATAATACGACCAAGAGTTAACCTGACGTTCCGGACGATCGTTTTATAAAATCAAAAAGGGTATTCCGTTACGAAAAAACTTCCTTGAGCACTTCTAATGATTTTGGCTTTTTAAAGCCATCCAGATGGAAACTGTAATAGTCAAGAATGATCTTTAACAATTGCTGCCTTTCCTTTCCGTTAAAAACCTGCTGGTTGCTGTCAAAACGCAAAGCAAGTAATTTCCTAAACAGAGCTGTTTCCTGTACAGAAAGACAGGACAAGGATTGGAAAGGCGTAAAAATCCCTTCTGTCATTTCAAAAAAAACATAATCGTTAGTAGAAGCATCAGGATAAAAACCCAGGAATTTGGTAACTTCCAAAAGTAGTATCAAATGGAAATTGGCAATCTCATCATGACTGTCGAGCCATAAAAGAGCCGTTTCTAAAAAATGAAAAAGGTCTTCGTTGTTTTCTTCCTCACGAATGCTGTGATGCAACATTTCTGAAAGAAAAATAATGATTGTGCTTTTTACAATGTCAATATGTATAGTGTGGTAAGCAGCCCAAAGCTTGATTTCCTTAAAACTTTCCAGTGTTCCCTTGTTTTTATGCAACGCCTCAATCTCAAGGATATTCAACGGCTGGAAATAGGCTATTTTCTGCTTGTTATTCTTGCCCGAAAAAGCATTATGGACAAAATAGGATTTCAGACCATCAGTCTCAGTAAAACATTTCACAATCAGGCTTTTTTCCTGATATTTGAGTGCGCTGATAACTATGGCTTTTGTCTTAACTAACATTTTGGAATTACGAATTTAAAATTATGAATTACGATAGCCTTATGGAATTCCTAATTCCTAATTTGTAATTCGTAATTTATCTTATTATCATGACTTTTTTGACCTTGGTTTCAGAACCATCTTTAGAAGCAATGAATACCATATATACTCCGGAAGCTACCCTGTATTTTCCAAAAGCCTTCGTATCCCACTCAATAGTTCCTCCTTCCGAAGTAGTCTCATAAACAAGATTACCTTCAATATCTGTAATTTTAATATTGGCATCGTTAATCAGGCCGCTTATCTTTACAGTTCCGGTAAATTCCGGACGCACCGGATTTGGATAAATATACACTTGAGAAAGGTCGTCATTGCCTTTAGTTGAAGTGCCTTGAAAAGAAACAAGACCGGCTGTTGTTGCAAAAAACACTTCGCCTGTTACTGCATTAATATCAATATCGTTAATCGAATTACTTGGCAAAGGTGAGTTTTCTCTCGTAAATCTGTGAATTGTCTGCTGTCCATTTGAAGACACCAGGAAAACACCTGAATCTGCGGTTCCTATCCATTTGTTATTGGCTCCGTCAACTACTATATCTGTAATAAACTGCTCATAAAGCAATTCTTGCGGGAGTCCGTCTTCAATAATGATAATTGGATTAGTTTTAAGATCGCTCTCCCCCATAAAACGATCAACACTTGGTAAGACTCTTAATCCTTGCATGGTACCAATCCACAGTTGATTTCTATTGTCAACGGCTACGGCAATTGCGTTGCTTATAAGCGGATTTCCTACATCGTTTTCTGAAGCTGCCAATCTGAATTTAGCTGTGGCATTTTCATTAAAACCAATAACTCCGTTTAGAGAAGATACAAACCATTTTGTTCCGTTTTTATCAATTGCCATACGTCCGTAATCCTGATCTAAATAACCACTGGCAAAACCATCAATAGAATAGGACTGCCATGAGCCGTTAGCATTCAAAACTTTTATCGCATTCTTAACCCTCGAATTGTTAAACCATAAATTGCCCGATCTGTCAAATCCGGCTCCATTGATACGGACTGATTTATAATTTGGATCTGGTCCATAGAAAAGTGATTCAGGTCCATTTTGGGTTGTATTATCATACTTTGCCACGACTACATCGTTCTCCATTTTCAATAATCCGGAATGGAAAGAGCTTATATAGAGTTGGTTTTCATTAGATGGATTTATGGTAATTCTTGAAAGTGAATTTGCTTGTAAAACATCATCATACGGAATATTAAGCCAGCCATTCTCAGAAAGCTTGCTGATTCCGTTTGTGCTCAAATCCGGCACATAAAATACATTATAGCCGCCATATACTGCCCAAAGTTTTCCTGTAGGTGTTGTTTGTATTGCAAAAATATTATTCTTAGCCGGCCCGTCAGGCTTGATTGTCTGAAACATGGCCGTATTGGAAACTTGTGTCGAGACTATCCCGTTTTCTTTGGTACCTATATAAATCGTCCCGTCAATAACTGTGGCACAATTGAAAACAGCTGTCATTTCCGGAATACTGGTACTGACAACATGGGCTGTCTGCGAGAAGTTTTCGTTATAGGTATAAACGTGATTTTGAGTGGTGACGATCAGGTTATTTTGATACGACCTGATATCTATTCCAGGTTGCATCAGATTTGTTACGGTAGCAAAAGTGGTCCCGGTGTATCTGGCAACTCTATTGGCACTTATGCCCACAATCTGATTATTATGTGTTACGATTCCTGTCCAAACTCCGTTATCAAAAGTCTGCCATTGGTTAAAATCATTAAGGTTTGGATTGGATAGATCCGCTCTTCTGATACCACTTTCTGCGGTGGCAACATAAATAAAGTTGTTTAAAACTGTAGACTGGTATGCTTTGACTTCATCTCCGGCAGTTCCCAGCAAATAGGTATCGCCAAATCCAAGCGTGGCCAGGTTATATTGTACCACTCCAAAATCACAGGAAATGTATAATTTTCCTTCGTATTCATAAAAATGGTTGATGCGTTTTCTATTTGGCGTAAGCCCTGCCTGGTCCCGAATTCCGGGTACAATCAAAATATTTCCGGTGCTTTCAGTAAGTATAAGCATCAGTCCGTTAGCGTGACCTATAATCGTTTTATTAAAAGTCGGGCTGTAATAAACCGCCGTAATATCCTGACCGGAAAGTCCATTGATTGTGGTTACGGTCTTTAGTTCATTAGTCGCCAAATTTTTGGAAAACAAACTTTTTTGCGTCGCACCTGTTATTCTTATAGCTGATTCTGTAAGATCGTTTACTTCATTATAAGAAAAATAGCCTTTCCATGACTGATTGTTCTGGGCAAAGGCGAGCTGTACAAAAAAAGAAAAAAGAAAAATTAGGAATTGCTTTTTCATTATCGATATAGGAATTGCATACAAATATAATACAAACGGATATATTTCTCTTTTCATATATTTTATGTCTGAAACAGATAAAAAAATGCCCTCAGTTAGAGGGCATTTTATAGTATAGTAACGGATTTTCGATTATACAACTCCTTGTGCCAACATCGCATCGGCTACTTTTACAAAGCCTGCAATGTTTGCTCCTTTCACGTAATCAACATATCCTGTTCCGTCAGAACCATATTTCACACATGATGTATGGATGTCAAGCATAATTCTTTTCAATCTTTCGTCTACTTCTTCAGAAGTCCAGCTCAAACGTAATGAGTTTTGAGACATTTCAAGACCAGAAGTTGCTACTCCTCCAGCATTTGATGCTTTACCTGGAGCAAAAAGAATTTTAGCTTTCTGGAAAACCTCAACTGCTTCCGGTGTTGAAGGCATATTAGCTCCTTCTGCTACGCAGATACATCCGTTTGCCACTAATAATTTTGCTTCTTCTCCGTCCAATTCATTCTGGGTAGCACAAGGCAAAGCAATATCGCATTTTACTTCCCAAGGACGTTTTCCAGCCACATATTTTGCAGTTGGATATTTTTTAGTGTACTCGCTGATTCTGGCATAATCTATATTTTTAAGCTGCATAACATACGCCAATTTTTCAGCATCAATTCCGTCTGCATCATAGATATAACCCGCCGAGTCTGACAATGTAACTACTTTACCGCCTAATTGTGTTGCTTTTTCAGCAGCATATTGGGCTACGTTTCCAGAACCGGAAACTACAACCGTTTTGCCTTCAAAGCTTTGCCCTTTAGTCTGAAGCATGCTTTGTGCAAAATACACATCGCCATAACCTGTAGCTTCAGGACGAATAAGAGAACCTCCAAAAGAAATTCCTTTACCGGTCAAAACACCTGTAAATTCATTTCTAAGTCTTTTGTACTGACCAAACATATAGCCTACTTCTCTTCCTCCAACGCCAATATCTCCGGCGGGAACGTCAGTATTATCACCAATATGTTTAGACAATTCTGTCATAAATGCCTGGCAGAATTTCATGATTTCGTTATCTGATTTTCCTTTCGGATCAAAATCAGCACCACCTTTTCCACCGCCCATTGGCAGAGTAGTCAAGCTGTTTTTAAATGTCTGCTCAAAAGCAAGGAATTTTAAGATACTCAGGTTTACGGAAGGATGGAAACGGATACCTCCTTTATAAGGCCCAATTGCCGAATTCATCTGGATTCTGTAGCCGCGGTTTACTTTAGTATTTCCGGCATCATCCATCCAGCTTACTCTGAACATGACAACACGCTCAGCTTCGACCATTCTCTCCAAAAGCATCTTGTTTTGGTATTTTTTATTTTCTTCGATAAAAGGAATTACAGTCTCTGCAACTTCTTTTACAGCCTGTAGAAATTCAGGCTCATTAGGATTTCTTGTAGCAACTGCTTCAACAAAAGAGTTAATACTTTCTGACATGATTATTAAGTAGTTATTAACGTTTTCAATGAAAACGTTTTCGTTTGATAGCACAAAGATACATCTTCTCCAAATATGTGAAGTTTTTTTTTTGATTATCAATAGATTTATTTTTTTATGCGAAAATCTTAAACAAATCTATTTTTAGCAGGGTATTTTTAGAGTTTTTATGATATTTTTTGAGGCAAAAAACTATTTTTCTTTTTTTTTTATAAGTGCCTGATGTTTTTATATATTTGTCTCGAATTCTTTAAATTTGATTAGATGCCCAGAATCTATTTTTTAATTCTAGCATTAGCTTTTGGAGGGCTGAATGCGGCTTTTGCCCAATTTGGCTTTTCGCATGAAATTGGTGTAATCGTGGGTCCTGTAGCACTGCAATCAGACTATGGAGAGCGTCACGACTTAAGTACAAATGCTGGAAATACAGGAATTGGGGTTGGAATTATTCACTACCTTAACTTTTCTTATAAAGCAGAATGTAACTGTTATGCCCGTGAGACATTCTTCAACGATCACTTTAAAGTGAGAACTGAATTGTCTTACAGCAAGACCAATTTGCAGCACTTTGGAAAATGGGTTGATGACAGTAAAACAAGTGTTACTGCTCAACAACTAAGAAATATGAGAGGAAGCACTGCTATTACCAATATTGGAATGCAGCTTGAATATTATCCGCTAAGCATCCGTGATTTTACAGTTTCCAATGGAAGCTGGGCGCCCTTTGTGAGTTTAGGAGCTCAATTCAGTCATTACAATCCGGAAGCGAAGTCAACAACCGGCCCACTAACAATCATCAATACTCCTGTAAAATATCGTGATGCTTTCAAAAACGAATCAGGAACCGTATGGTCTGTAGTTTCCAGCGTTGGAACCCGATATAAGTTAAATGAAATGTCGGATTTAATGGTAGATTTGAGATTCCAATATTATTTTTCTGACTGGGTTGACGGATTGCGACCAAACCCGGATCGTTATCCGGAAAATAAAGCCAATGACTGGCTGGTATGGTTAAACTTTGGTTACATCTATTATTTGAATTAAAATACAATCTAAAATAAAAAAGTCCCGATTTTCATCGGGACTTTTCTTTTTATTGCAATGCCTGTTTCAAGTCTTCAATCAAGTCATCAATATCCTCGATACCTACGCTCAAACGAACCAGATCATCTGTAATTCCTATTTCTTTTCTTTTATCTTCCGGAATAGAAGCATGTGTCATAAGGGCCGGATGGTTTGCCAATGATTCCACTCCTCCTAAAGATTCAGCCAAAGTAAATACTTGCAGTTTTTCAAGGAAACGAACCGCATCTTCTTTTTTTCCTGACTCGAAAGTAAAAGAAACCATACCTCCAAAACCGTTCTTCATCTGCTTTTTAGCAATTTCGTGGAATGGATGTGACTCCAATCCCGGATAAAAAACTGTTTTTATTTTTGGATGGTTACTCAAAAACTCCGTAACCTTTGCTCCATTTTCGCAATGTCTTTGAACTCTTAAATGCAAAGTTTTGATTCCTCTTAACACTAAAAAAGAATCTTGCGGGCCAAGTGTTGCACCTGTAGCAAATTGCTGAAAATGCAACTGTTCTGCCAAAGCTTCGTCTTTTACAACCAAAGCACCCGCAATAACATCAGAGTGTCCACCAAGGTATTTTGTTGCCGAATGCATAACGATATCTGCTCCCAGATCCAATGGTTTTTGCAGGTATGGAGTAGCAAAAGTATTATCGACAGCAAAAAGCAGTTTATGTTCTTTTGTTATTTTAGCAATAGCTTCAATATCCGCTAATTTCATCAAAGGGTTGGTTGGCGTTTCTACCCATACCAATTTTGTGTTTTCGTTGATTAGCGATTTGAATTTCTCCAAATCATTCATATCCACAAAATGGAACTTGATGCCGGAATTTTTATAGATTCTGGTAAACATCCTGTAAGTCCCACCGTATAAATCGTCCATAGCAATTACCTCATCTCCTGACTGGAAAGATCTCAAAACGCAATCCGTCGCTGCTAATCCTGAAGAAAAAGCAAGACCTTTTACTCCGTTTTCAATACTTGCCAAAGCATTTTCCAAGGCTGTGCGCGTTGGGTTGGCTGCTCTGCTGTATTCATAATCTCCAATAGGCTGTCCCGGACTTGACTGTACAAAGGTAGAAGTCTGGTAAACTGGCGGCATTACGGCTCCTGTGCTAGGATCATGATGTTGCCCGCCATGTATCACTTTAGTGTTAAATTTCATATAAATGATTATTTAAGTATCAATATTTTGGACAAATTTACCTTTTAATTTTATTCTAAAAACGCTATATTTATAAATAATTAACACTGCTGTCATGAAACGTCTCTTATTATTTATCGCAATACCGCTTGCTTTTGCAAGCTGTCAAAAAGACAAAAAAGAAGGATCTGAACTTAAAACGGTTGATTTCCAATCCAAAACTTTTGAAAAGAAGACAACACTGCCTTGCAAGGGTGACCTTTGTGCCGAAGTAAAGATAACGGTTCCGGAAGCCTCTGCTGTTCCGGTAGTGGCAGACAGCATCAACAAAAAAATCTTTAATACGGTTCGCGGCATTGTCTATTTTGGCGAGAAGCCATACAACGGAAAGACTTATGAAGAAATCATGGCCTCCTTTATCAATTCGTATGAGGAGTTGAAAAAAGAATTTCCTGATGAAACTTTAGGCTGGGAAGCAAAAATAGATGCCAAAGTAGATTATACCTCAGACAAAGTCCTAAATATCAAATTGCATCATTACACCTACACCGGCGGTGCTCATGGTTATGAAGGAAACCGTTCGCTACTTTTCAATCCGGAAACCGGAAAAGAATTGACCCGAAAAGATTTCCTTAAAGATGAAGCCGGCTTTAAGGCTTTTGCCGAAAAGGAATTCCGAAAAAAATATAAAATCCCGGCAGGTGCTATAAACGCAACAGGACTGATGTTTGAAAACGAAGTCTTTGACCTTCCGCAAAGTATTTTCTTTACACCAAAAGGACTGCTGTTATATTATAACACCTACGAAATTGCTTCGTATGCTGACGGCCCTAAAGAACTATTATTGCCTTACGACCAGTTGAAAGAGTATCTTCTTATCAAATAAGGCTACACAAATTTGCGAATGCTCATCATCATTCCCAAATGCATGGCTTCATGATAATAATTATAAGCGATTGCACCTTCTGCACTTCGGATTGTAAATCCTAGGTTGTTTGTGAATTCGTGATAGGTTTTAAAAATCTGGTTATCAAAATCAGCTTGGGTTTGCTCGACAGTCACATAAAGCAATCGCTTTATCTCATCGACTTCTTCTTGCGTCACATCGGCTTCCGGCTTGGTTCCCTTTTGGTATTTCGAAATCATTTCGTCTGAAACCATTGCGGGAAGTCCTGACAATTTATAAACCAATAATTGCTGTACAACAATAATGTGGGCTATATTCCAAATCAGGTTATTATTAAAACCTTCAGGAACTTTGTTTAATTGTTCCAAAGAATAATTTTGCAGATAGTTTTCTAAAACTTTTCTGTTCTGCAGAGTGATATTGAATGCTTCGTGCATGGTATTTATTAATTAAAAAATTGTTTTTGAAATGTATTTTTAGTTTTTTCTAATCTGGAATGGCTCGAAATTTAAAAAAGACTTTTCCATCATCTCCATTGTCTTTTACATCCATAGAAAAATCCCCCGAAATCATCTTACATGTTTTTCTATCCAAAATATAATGACCCTTGGCTTCATTATCAAAATAACTTTCCTTATTCTCAATCTTTAAGGCTATAGTGATAATAATCTGATCGTCATTAACTTCTGTTAATTTATAAGTAGACGACGTTTTAATTTTTGTCAATGGTTCTTCTTTCTCTGATTTCCATTCAGAACCCAAACCAACCGGTTCATCGGGAAAAGGAATATAGATATTAGAAATATTAATAATCTGATCCGCAGGTCTGCGTCTATCTCCATTTTTGTTTCTGAAAGGCTCCACTATTTTTCCTTTATTATTTATAGAAACCAAAAGAGACTGATTCAATATGTGCTGAAATTCCTGATGCATATTTTTCTCTTCTTCAGTCATCTCCTTGATATCCTTATTAGAATCGTAGTTCTCTTGTTGCCCTCCCACATTTGAGGTCATGCTTATTCTAAAAACTTTTACACCAATCACATTCCTATCAGGTTTTATATCTTCTGTAGTAAATCTCATTTCTACAATATTCTGATAGTTCGTAGAACCGCCTTTCATTACTGTAGCCACGTAAACTCTATCTACTTGCCCAACCTCAAGTTTCAATTTCAGGTCGATAGTTTCCTTTTTAGTGCAACCGAATAAAATTGCCATACATCCCATCAAAAGGAAGCCATAAATAATCTTAGATTTCATGTTTATAATTTGCCGATAATTTTGATAAAAATACAGCTTTTAAACTTTAAATGATTTTTCTTTGTACTATTAAATTTTACTCAAATGAACAATAAAATATATTACTTAAGCTCTTGCGATACCTGCCGAAAAATCATAAAATCGCTTCCAAATACGGACAGGCTGGAATTTCATGATATCCGCCAGAATCCTATTACAGAAGCAGAATTAGAAGAAATGCACAAGCTGTCAGGGAGCTACGAATCACTATTCAGCAAAAAGGCACAGCTTTACAAATCGCTGGATTTGAAAAACAAAAATCTACAGGAAGCCGATTTTAAAAAATACCTTCTGGAACATTATACTTTTTTGAGCCGACCGGTTTTTATCATTGATGGAAAAATCTATATCGGCAACAGCCAGAAAAACATCCTTGAAGTGACCAAAGCGCTTTCGTAAGATGTCTACCCGAAATTGGGCCTTATTAGGCGCCCTGATGGTTTCGATTATTTATGGCGTGACCTTTACGATTGCCAAAGACGTAATGCCGGAATTTGTCAAACCTTTTGGATTTATCGTCTTGCGGGTTGGTGGTTCTGCATTGCTATTTTGGCTTGTCGCACTTTTCTTAAAAACAGAAAAAATTGCCTTTAATGATTTTCCAAGAATCATTGCTTCTGCTTTTTTTGGAGTGGCTTTTAACATGCTTACCTTTTTCGAAGGATTAAGCCTTACTTCACCCATAATGGCTTCGGTAATTATGGTTACTACACCCATGATTGTACTGGTTCTTTCAGCCATAATCATGAAGGAAAAAATTCTGAAATGGAAAGCTCTCGGTATTATATTGGGATTAGCAGGAACTTTACTGCTAATTTTATACGGAAAAAGTGTTGGCAATGCATCCAATGCCATGTGGGGCAACTTTTTGGTTTTTGTCAATGCCGTTTCTTATGGATTTTACCTGATTATCGTCAAAAAACTAATGGAAAAATACAGTGCTTTTTCATTCGTCAAATGGATTTATCTTTTTGGATTTATTATGGTACTGCCTTTTGGATGGAAACAGGTTCAGGAAATAGAATGGGCCCTTATTCCAACGCCTGTCTATACTAAAATCCTGTTTGTTGTTGTAATATCTACATTCCTGACTTACCTGCTGAATCTTTTGTCGATGAAAGAACTCAAGCCTACAATTGTTGCCGTTTTTATCTACTTACAGCCTTTTTTCGCAACATTGTTTGCCATAGGTTTAGGAAAAGATCAATTAAGCCTGATTAAGATAATTTCTGCCGGAATGATTTTTCTGGGAATCTACCTTGTAACGCAAAAGAAAAAAAACATACTAACAAACTGATTCAAAATCCTTATTGGATAAGAATCTAATTTCAAGTGCCTGAAAACGGACTCAATACTTTTTACTACATTTGTAGCTATTTAAATTGGAATATGATACAATCAATGACTGGTTTCGGCAAAGCAACTTTGCAATTGCCTAACAAAAAAATTACCGTTGAAATCAAATCCTTAAACAGCAAAAGTTTGGATTTGAATGTGAGAACGCCTTATGTTTATCGCGAAATGGAATTGACGCTCCGAAATCAGATTGCCCAGAAATTAGAAAGAGGAAAAGTAGATTTTTCTTTATTTATAGAAATTACCGGCGAAGAAACTTCGTCCAAAATCAATGTGCCTATCGTAAAAGCCTATATCAATCAACTGAGACAAGTTGTTGATGGTGATGATACGGAACTATTAAAAATGGCTGTCAGAATGCCGGATGCGTTAAAAACCGAACGTGAGGAATTAGACGAAAACGAATGGAAAACCATACAAGGCGTTATTAACCAAGGCTTGGAAAACATTCAGGAATTCAGAACCTCAGAAGGTATTGCGCTTGAAAAAGAATTTCTTATCAGAATTGGCAACATTCTTGCGTTAATGAAAGAGACTGTGGCTTTAGATGGCGAAAGGATTGAAACGGTAAAAAACCGCTTAAAAACCGCTATTGAAGAGTTAAATGTCAATGTTGACGAAAATCGCTTTGAGCAGGAACTTATTTTCTATCTTGAAAAATACGATATTACGGAGGAAAAAGTACGTTTGGAAAACCACTTGAATTATTTCATGGAAACATTGGCTGGAAACGAAGCCAACGGTCGAAAATTAGGCTTTATTACTCAGGAAATTGGTAGAGAAATCAATACGATGGGTTCCAAATCCAACCATGCACAAATGCAGAAGCTTGTCGTCCAGATGAAAGACGAACTGGAAAAAATCAAAGAACAAGTCTTGAACGTTTTGTAAAAACAAACAACAACGCAACAATGAATAATGGCAAATTAATAGTATTTTCGGCTCCTTCCGGTTCTGGAAAGACTACGATAGTACGATACCTTTTAGCTCAAAAAGAACTGCACCTGGATTTTTCTATTTCGGCGACTTCGCGTGAAAAAAGAGGAGAAGAAATCAACGGCAGGGATTATTATTTCCTATCTGCTGAAGAATTCCAGAAAAAAATACAAGAAAATGCTTTTGTCGAATACGAAGAAGTTTATAAAGACAATTATTACGGCACGCTAAAAAGTGAGCTGGAACGAATCTGGGCAGACGGAAAGCATGTCATATTTGACATTGACGTAATTGGGGGCCTGAATATAAAAAAGCAATATCCAAAACAGACCTTAGCCGTATTTGTGAGCCCTCCATCTGTAGAAGAACTGGAAAGAAGGCTTCGTTTTCGTCAGACTGAAACCGACGAAAAGATACAGATGCGTATTGCCAAAGCTGAGAAAGAAATTGCGAAAGCCGAAGAATTTGACGTAATCCTGAAAAATTACGACCTTGAAATAGCGAAAAACGACGCTTATAAGTTGGTTTACGATTATTTGAAAATGATTTAATAAGGTGCTGAGGCACTAAGGTTCTAAGGGCCTTAGCAACTCAGAACCTTAGTAGCTTAGAGCCTTAACAAATGAAAATAGGATTATACTTCGGAACGTTTAACCCAATCCATGTCGGTCACATGATAATCGCAAATCACATGGCTGAATTTTCAGATCTGGATCAGGTTTGGATGGTTGTGACGCCACATAATCCACATAAGAAAAAAAGTACCTTATTAGAAGACCACCATAGGCTCCAAATGGTTTTTCTGGCAACAGAAGACTATCCAAAATTAAAACCTTCTGACATTGAATTTAAGCTGCCACAGCCTAATTATACGGTAAACACATTGGCTTACCTTCAGGAAAAATTTCCAAAATATGAATTTTCCTTAATCATGGGCGAGGACAACCTGAACTCATTCCATAAATGGAAGAACTATGATGTTATCCTCCAGAATCATGATATTTATGTTTATCCTAGAATTTCTGACGAGATTATCAGTCCGGAATTTACAGATCATCCAAAAATCCATGTCATTGATGCTCCTATAGTAGAAATTTCTTCAACTAAAATCCGGGAAAGCATCAAAAACGGAAAAAATGCAAAACCTATGCTTCCTGAAAAAGTATGGGATTATATCGACCATAATCTGTTCTATAAAAAGTAGATTTTTACCACAGATTATAGAGATTAAAATGGGGGAAATAATTCCATGAAATAAATAAAAAGCCTAAACATTACAGTTTAGGCTTTTCCTTTTATTATTTTTTAATTGTTTCCCGAATCTCAGCAAGAGAGTGATTAAGAAGCAGTTTCCCATCCCTGAAAACTTCTTTCAGCTCGCCTTTTCTTTCTTCCTCCCAAGAAACCTGATCTATGAGTTTGTAGGTTCCTTTTTCCAATTCAATTTTCATCAATCCTTTCGCTGATTTTTTTGTTCCGTCATCTGTAATCGGATCTTTAAAAATAGCTCTTCCTTCTCCGTTTACTTCTCCATAAGTCGCTTTCATTGCAAAGCCGAAAGTATCTCTGGTATTGTATTGGTACGTAAACGAACCTATTCCCAAAACCACATTCGTAGAAGCAAAGCCTTTTTCTTTTAGCTTTTCACAGATTTTTGTTGCCCGTTCAACTGTTATACTATCGCCATAAATAGCTCCTATTTGAGGAACCAATTCTTTATAACCTTTGTCGTTAGTAGTTCCTCCAAAAACATCCCATAACAGCTCTATCGCTCCTTTTCTTTCTTCTTCGGTTTTTCCATAAGGATTACCGCATAAAATATGGATCGGATCTCCGCTATCCGGCCTAACTACGACTTTTCCTTCTCTGGAAATGATGTCATTTTTAAGTCTTGGCAAATAGTCCGTCAAAACTTTCCATAAATCCCACGTATCAGACACAATGGAAACTATGCCTTTTGGATATACTTTTGTAATCAGTCGCTCAAAGGTTTCAAACTCACCTTCAGTAGTTCCCATACACATAACTGAATGTTCAGTAGCTGCTACTGAACCGCCAATAAGTTCATTGTCTGAGTTGGCATTATAATATTCTTCAAAAAAATCAATTGCCGGAATCGTATCAGTACCTGTAAAACTCAGCAAATGTCCCGCAGCTGAAGTTACTGCCGCTTCTACTCCACCCATTCCTCGCATGGAGAAATCGTGTGCCTGCCAGTTTACAAATTCTGGCACAGAAGAAGTTTCATCTGCAAAACGGTCCAAAACTTTTCGGTATTGTTTCGCAATGGTAGCGGAATTGCAAGGCAGCCAGATTACGGCAGAAAGCAAGGTTTCGAAATAGTTCGTCAGCCAGAAAAATTCCGGTTTTGTATTGTACATCGTAAACATAGGAACACGGATAGGAACACTTGCACCTTCAGGCAAAGCCTTAAAAACCATAGGAATGTATCCTAAATCATGCAAATCCTCAATATGTTTTGTACCAACTTGATTTTCGCCTAAATAATTATTGATTCTTCGGGCATATTTTTTCACAACTTCTTCTTTTGGCTGTTTGAAGAAACTGCTCTCAAAGTCTTCAATGATGTATTTCTTAATAAAGTACTGCAATCCGAAAAAGACTACTTCCTCTACATTTTCAATTCTTGATTTTCTTGGTGTCCAGTTAGAATAAACCAGTGTTGTTCCGTCTGGGTATTGTCTTCTGTGATCGACTTTGTATCCGTCTGTTAATAAGAGTGGGTTCATATTTCCTTTTTTAAAAATCGTAAACTGTTGTGTTAATATCTTTCTTTAGAATTGTCTTTTCAATAATGGGTTCAATCATTTCCCATTTTCCTCCTGCTAAACCGCAACCTATTCTGGGCATATGTACTGAGGCGTTTATTTCGCGTGCAAAATCTGCAACCTTATCCAATCCGTTTTCAACGGCATCGTATCTTATCGGGGCATTGCCGTTTTCGTCTTTGTTTATTTTATGCTGACCTATTAGGTTCGCAACCCACAAATCTTCCTGGACTTGCACAAATTGGACTTCTCCCAGATTGAAATTGTCTTTAGATTTATACCATTCCCTGTATTTATTTTCTGGTCCTTTCCATTTTTTTGAAATGGCCATCACAAAACCTTTTCCCCATCCGCCAATGTCATTGCATATGTGAACAATTATCTTATTCCCATTGTCTATAGGATTAGTTGCATCTCCTTTTTTATATTCAATATCTTTCATTGTTTATTCGTCTTAATTTCTTCCTTTTTCATTTGGATATAATTTAATACAATCCAACCGAACGATATAATGTTTGTGTTTTCATTCTAATTTTAATTTTACCATCTCTACCATCTCATTATCAAATTCCCTGAAAGAATTTGTCGTAAATATTTTCTCGAAATCTTTTTGAAAAACATCAAATCCTTTATTGAAAATTCCGTGGCTTACGGCTAAATATAATTTTCCAGCATTTTTCTTTTTTAATTCTTCTGCAAGTCCGACGAAGGTGCCCCCTCCATCACAAATATCATCTACAATCAAACAATCCATTCCTTCAAGATTGTCGTTATAGACTTTAAAACCAGACAACTTTCCGGTCTTTACATCACGGCTTTTGCTGCATTCCACTACCTCAACACCTCCTAAATATTCAGAAACTTTATAGATTTTTTTCAAAGCGCCACCATCTGGAGAAATCAATTTTACTTCCTTCCCTATTTTTTTCAAAACTTCAGCAATAAAAGCATGGTTTGGAATCACTTCACAATTGTCAAGTAATGCCGAAGTTACTTCAGAATGTGCGTCAAAAACAGTAACTTTATTTAGTTTCAGGCTATTCAAAATATCTGCATAAACCTTTACAGACAACGGTTCTCCTGAAATCATTACACGATCCTGTCTTGCAGCCGGAAAATAAGGAATAAAAACATTTATCAATTTCACATCCATTCTTTTCAACGCATCGATTGCCAACAGCAGCAAGCCAAAATCATTAAAAGAATTGATTCGATGTGTAATCGTTACCGGTTCAGAAACATCAAAATCAGGATTGATCTTGATATGAGGCTCACCTCCTGAAAATGTAAAGCTTTGGAACTGTATTTCTCTTTTGCCTGGAAAAGGATTGAAATGGGTATCTAAATTGAGTATCATGTTTTTTAGTTTGTGTAATTATTACGCAAATATAAAACAAAAAAACAGAACGGTCAAATTATTTAGTGTAAATTTTACGCAAATTTTATTTCGAAGTGGAAACCTGCTTTTTCAAGGTCGTAATATTTCTGCTTGTTGAATTTGAAAAGCTTGGCCGGACGTCCACTTTTTATAGGAGAAAACTTCTCCGTTTCTTCAATAATTCCGAAGCTTAAAATCTTCTTGCGAAAATTTCTCCTGTCGATTTCCTTTTCTAAAATGGTACAATATAAATTTTCAAGTTCCGAAAACATAAATTCTTCAGGAAGCAGATCAAAACCTACAGGCTGGTAAGTCAATTTTGCTTTTACTCTTTCAACCGCTTTATTCAATATCAAATTATGATCAAAAGCGAGTTGGGGAACAGCTTTTATCTCAAACCATTTTACTTTTTCAGCATCAGAATCTGCCTTGATATCAAATTTTGAGGAGTCGACCAAAGCGAAATAGGCTACAGAAATCACACGATTTCTGGAATCACGATGAATATCATCTCCAAAAGTATAAAGCTGTTCAAAATAATTGATCGCTACATTGGTTTCTTCTTGCAATTCCCGCTGAACGGCCTCTTTTAAGGTTTCCTCTTCTTTTACCAAACCGCCAGGCAAAGCCCAATAGGCTTTTTCTGAACCAAATTTTTGCTGTATCAGAAGTACATAAAGCTTATTATTTTGATAACCAAAAACAATGGCATCAACGGCTACTCGTATATTTTGAATTGGCGACATAATAAATGCGTAATTTTTACACAAATATAAAAATTGTTTGCCGTAAAGCAGCATCTTTATATCGTTTTTAGGTTATTTTCTTAACAGACCTTTACCACATTTTCACCTGACGGATTCGTAATTTTACATAAAATTTTAAAATCATGCTAAACTTCAAATTATATAATCCTACCCAACTTGTTTTTGGTAAAGGACAAATTGCAAAAATCTCAGACCTCATCCCTAAAGAGGCTAAAGTACTGATTACTTATGGTGGCGGCAGCATCTTCAAAAATGGTGTTTATGATCAGGTACGAAAAGCGCTACATGGCTATGACATCACCGAATTTGGAGGAATTGAGCCTAATCCGCGGTATGAAACCTTGATGAAAGCCGTAGAAATCATACGTGAAAAACAACTGGATTTTATATTGGCTGTAGGCGGAGGATCTGTAATTGACGGAACAAAGTTTATTTCTGCTGCCGTAAAATTTGATGGAAAGCCAATAGATATTTTACAAAAAGGAATTCGGATTCTTGAGAATACCGTTCCATTTGGGACCGTTCTGACACTTCCGGCAACGGCAAGTGAAATGAATTCGGGAGCTGTAATCACCATTAATGAAACTCAAGAGAAACTTTCGTTTGGCGGTCCTGCCTTATTCCCTAAATTTTCAATCTGTGATCCGGAAGTCGTTGCTTCATTGCCAAAAAGACAAATCCAAAATGGTATTATTGACGCTTATACACACGTACTCGAGCAATATCTTACCTATCCGCACGATGCTTTGTTACAGGACAGGATTTCTGAAGGAATTCTGCAAACCCTAATCGAAATCGGGCCGGAAGTGGTAGAAAACCCAACCGACTATAAGTTGGCCTCTAACTATATGTGGAGCTGTACGATGGCATTGAACGGACTGATCCAAAAAGGCGTCCCTACGGATTGGGCAACGCATATGATTGGTCATGAGCTGACTGCTTTATTTGAAATCGACCATGCCAGAACTTTAGCTATAATTGGCCCAAATCTTTACCGTGTTATGTTTGAAACCAAAAAAGACAAACTAGCACAATATGGCAAGAGGGTTTGGAATATTGCCGATGCCGGAGTTGAAGAAATGGCCGTAGAAGCCATCGAAAAAACTGTCGAATTTTTCCATCGAATGGGAATGCAGACCAAATTGTCTGAATATACCCAAGACTATGAAAAAACTGCCGATTTCATAGCCAAGCGATTTGAAGAAAGAGGTTGGAAAGGCTTAGGTGAAAAGAAAAATATTTCTCCTGAAAAAGTAAAAAATATTGTTGAACTCAGCTACTAATAGCAATCCATTTTAAAGTCAAAAGGCACTCCTGAAAACAATTTTCAAGAGTGCCTTTTTCAAAACACCAAAAACAAATCTTAACTAACTTAATAATACGAGGGCGTATTATTTCTTAACGTGTATTGTAATCTAACCAACTCAATATCAATAACGGCAACACAGGCATTGCATTGCATTGATAATCATAATTTTAAGTTAAAATTATATCCGTGTTTGTTTTATGGAGTAGGTTTCTGACAAAAAAGAGGTTGCAGTGTTGAAATTAATTTCCGATTACCACTAATTTGAGTATTTTTGGCAAACAAACGAACAGAAATGAATGAACATCCAAAATTTGCCGTAATTGGCGGCGGAAGCTGGGCGACAGCAATTGCAAAAATGCTTTGCGTTAATCTCACTGAGATTGCGTGGTATATGAGAAATGAAAGTGCGATTGATCACATCAAAAAATTCAAACACAACCCTAATTATTTGAGTTCTGTTGAATTTGACACCAAAAAACTAAAACTTACCAGCAATATAAACGAGGCTGTACAGTATGCCGATTATATTATTTTCGCTATACCTTCTGCTTTTTTAAGTGGCGAACTGGAGCATCTTACAGAAAGCTTGGATGGAAAAATTATTTTTTCTGCCATCAAAGGTATTGTTCCGGAAACCAGCCTGATTGTCGGAGAACATTTTCATGAAAAATACAACATTCCTTATGACAGTATCGGAGTTATAACCGGGCCATGTCACGCGGAAGAAGTTGCTATGGAGCGTCTTTCTTATCTGACAATTGCTTGCGGTGATTCGCAAAAAGCCAAAATCATGGCAACCAACCTTAGCGGCAACTACATCAAGGCCAAGATTTCTGACGATATTATCGGAACGGAATATGCTGCCATGCTAAAAAACATTTATGCTATCGCAGCCGGAATGGCTCATGGTTTAGGCTATGGTGACAACTTCCAGGCACTGCTAATGAGCAATGCAATACGCGAAATGAAGAAATTCATCCGAAAAGTCCACAAAATGAAACGAAACATCAATGATTCTGCCTATCTGGGCGATTTATTGGTAACCGGATATTCTATATTTTCACGAAACAGAATGTTTGGAAACATGATTGGGAAAGGTTATACCGTAAAATCAGCCATGATGGAAATGAGCATGGTTGCGGAAGGTTATTATGCTACTAACAGCGCCTATAAGCTCAATGAAGGTTTGCGTGCCAAAACTCCAATCATCGATGCCGTTTATAGCATTTTATATGAAGGAAAAGAACCTAAAAAAGTATTTAAAAAGCTAACTGAAAAACTTAACTAATTCCTGCCATGCAAAACAACCACGTCGATCACCTGATTAACCATCCCGGAATCTTAACCGCATTTTCTGTTGTAATCATTATTATGTTGCTTCTTGACTTAGGAGTATTCAACAAAAAAAGCCACGTAGTTTCTAACAAAGAAGCAGCTATCTGGTCAATCGTGTGGATTTCGCTAGCTATGGGTTTCAGCGGCGTGATTTATTATTTGATGGGAATAGAGCAGTTTACGCAGTTCCAATCGGCTTACTGGATTGAAAAAGCACTTTCTGTTGACAATCTTTTCGTCTTTATTCTGGTTTTTGGTTTTTTTAATGTTCCAAAACATCTGCACCATAAAGTCTTATTTTGGGGAATCATCGGAGCTTTAATTTTCAGGGCAATTTTTATTTTCTCCGGCGTTGAGCTTATCAACATGACCTATCTTCCTGAAATGGAAATCTTTGGAAAATTGGTCAGCATCAATGTTGTCTTATCTGTTTTTGGATTTTTCCTTGTATTCGCAGGATTCAAATCGTGGTTTTCAAAAGAAGACGATGACGAAAACAAAGATTTTACAAAAAGTCCGGGAGCCAAGTTGGTACACCGTTTTTTCAAGGTATCTGAAAATTATGATGGCGACAAATTCTTTACGGTAGAAAACGGAATCAAAATGGCAACACCGCTTTTGGTTGTTGTGGCTGTTATCGAATTTACGGATCTGATTTTTGCCGTCGATTCTATTCCTGCCATTTTTGCCATAGCGCCAAATGATCCTTTTATCCTGTATACTTCAAATATTTTTGCCATCTTAGGATTAAGAGCCTTGTATTTCCTGCTGGCTAACTTTATGTATATGTTCAGCCGATTAAAATATGGATTGGCAATCATCCTGGCTTTTATAGGTGTAAAAATGCTTATACAGCCTTTCTATCACATTTCATCGCCTGCCTCTCTGACTGTTGTAGGAAGCGTGCTAATTTTGTCTGTATTGGCTTCTTTGGCTTTCCCGGTGAAAGAAGAAAAATAGTCTATTTGTGAAAATAAAGTGAAAGTTCTCGGCTTGTGTTATTATTTTTCGTAATTATGATAAATAATAACCATCCAACCTATGTTAGAACAACTTTTAAACTCGGGAAAATTCTCTGAAGTTTTAGATCAGATTGCCAATGGCGAAAAGCTTCCAAAAACACTAAACGAATACAGCAAGTCGAGCATCTTCGACCGGCTATTCCAACAAAAACAATTTGAAATCATCCGGCTGTTTTTAGAAAACGGTGTTATCGAGACTGATGTCTATGAATTTGACAGTTTTGATAAAAGCATTTTCCAAAGCGTCACCAGAGGTTTGCAAACAGATGACGAATCGCTTGCCTTTTTTAAAGAATTTATTTCAAAATTTGACAATATCAATGATGAAGTCGGTGCCAAAACTCTGTTGGGCTACTTTTTCGAAAAAGGTGCTAGCCTTGAAAGCATCAAAATATTGGTCGAAGCAGGATGCGATGTAAACTTTAAAAACAACGCCGAAGAAAATTTCCTGCAACAGGTTATTAAAACCAACCTAATGAAACCGGAACTTTCTCTTTCTTATCTCGAATTTCTGATTGGAGAAGGTTTAGATGTCAACGCTCAGGATATTGTTCAAAAAACGCCATTAATTACAGCTATAGAATTCAATAGAAACGAATATATCGATCTTCTTCTGCAAAACGGGGCAAATCCTAATCATGCTGATAAGAATGGAAATACAGCCTTTTTCTATACTGTTGCCCATAAATTAGATGTAAGACTATACGACCTGCTGCGTAATTATGATATGCCGCAACTGGATATCGTTAACAAAGACCAAGTCACTCTGTTGTTCGAATACATGAGAATGATGTATGACAGTTCAGAAAAAAGCCTGGAGTTATTGCGAAAACTGATTGAAGATGGTGCGGATATCTACCAAACCAGCAGCTACTACAGCCGGGATATCACTCCTATTGATTTGGTTGCCGAAAAAAAACCGGAAGTCTTGCAGGCTATACTTGACACTGGAATTGCAGACATCAATCGCCAAGATGATACCGGGAACACATTATTGCATAAAGTTTGCGCCTACAATGTGAATTACGATGCTGAAAAAGCAAAGGAAATGTACAGAAAAGTAAAACTTTTGCTTGAAAACGGTGCTGATGTATCAATCACAAACGATAAAGATCAGAAAGCACTGGATCTGGCATCTGATGATAACCTGAAAATAAAAACTGTTGAACTGCTGATGAAGCAATCCTAATCCAAAAAAGAAAAATCATGTCAATGTCATTCATAATCGCTTGCGAAAGCGGAAAAAGAAAAATAGCCGAACTTTTATTAGCCAATAAAGAAGTTGATGTAACCTATACCGATGAAAAAGGCCGGATAGCACTGCATTATGCCGCACATCATGGTTATCTTGACCTGGTAAAGATACTCGTTGACGAAGGCGCAGTTATTGATTATGAAGACCATGCGGGCGAAACGCCTTTTTATTTTGCCTGCCTCCAAAAACAAAAGCAGACCGCATTGTTCTTATTAGAAAAAGGAGCCAAAACAGACGTCAAAGATTTTAAAGGAAATAGCCTTTTGCATCTTACAGCCCAAACCGGACAAATTGAGGTTTTGGAAAAATTGCTCGAACAAGGCGTGAATGCTGATTTAGAAAATAATGAAGCAGAAACTCCGCTTCTTATAGCGGCCAGTTGGAGAAATGCAGCTATTGTCAAAAAATTATTAGAAAACGGAGCCGATATAAATACGACCAACAAACAGGGAAATTCACCTTTGTTGTTTGCCGTAAAATCGAAAAACCAACCTATGGTTGAACTGCTTTTAGAAAATGGAGCGACTATTAACCACACCAACCATTCCGGAGAAAGCGCATTGCTTTTGGCCTGCTATGATAGTAACCGGATGCTTACCAAACTTTTGACAGAAAAGGGAGCCGATCTTTTTGTTTCATCTAAAAACGGATTGTCACCTGTTTGGTATGCCTGTTCCAATAACCAAAAAGAAATTGTTGATCTTTTTATCGAAAATGGCGTTGATGTCAATTATTCCAAACCAGTAACCGGAAACGAGACATCTATGTATTCTTATCTGGATTGGGTTGAAACCGCAGATAGTCTTAGTATTTCCAGCAGTTTTTCTTTAGACACTACTTATGGTTATGGCGGAGAAAGTTTGTTGCATGTTGCCGCTAAAAGTGGACATGTTAGCATGGTCAAATTACTTTTAGATAAAGGTGCCAATATCAATATCCAGGATGAAAGTGGCAATACTGCCTTGCATTATGCCGCAGCCAATGGTAAAAAAGACATGGTAAAGTTGCTGTTAGAAAAAGAAGCTGATGCTTCAGTAGTAAATGCAAAAGAACAGAAAGCGATTGACTATTCGAATATCAAGGGATTTAATGAAATTACAGAGTTGCTACTGAAATACAGTCCGTCTAATACCGCTAATCCAAACAGTTCAAAAACGGAAACCGCTCCTACTCCTACTCCTGTTGATATGGCTTCAAAAAAGCAAGCTTTATTAGACTTAAAAGAGCTTTTGGATGCCGGAATATTATCTCAGGAAGAGTTCGATGTTGAAAAGGCTAAGATTTTGAAAGGCTGATTTATCGGACGATAACTCCGTTTACAAACAGAATAGGCACTTCTTCTGTAGCACGCTCGTTGATGGTATTCGTACGGAAAACGAATTTTTTGTCATACAGCGTATTTCCTATAAAATAAGTAACCATGAATTCGTTGTTAAGAACCAAAACGCTCTTTTCAACCATTTCTACTTTTACTACAGAAACTGCCGGAACCTGTGTAAATGCATGGCGTAAAAGCGATGTTTTTTTCATCTCGCCATCTATCGTCCCGAAAGCCTTTGACACTACCATAACGCTATCCAGGTCAAAATCACTGTCATTGACCAGATAGACATACCATACCTTTTCCATAAAGTCGTCGTTCCATTCCTGAACAGCGGCCAGGAACACGTTTTCTACTTTTGGGATAACGATATCTTTTTTCATAATGGATAGTGGGTAATGGATAGTTTATAGTTGAAAGTGGATAGTTGGAAAGTAGTTGTCTATAATAGATTATTTACTTTCCAACTTTTGACTTTATGACTTAGTACCTTAGTACCTTTGCAGCTTATATAGAAGATTTAAATTGCTCCAGGAATCGCACATCGTTTTCATAGAACATTCTGATATCACCAATTTGGTGCAACAACATTGCTATTCTTTCTACACCCATTCCAAAGGCAAAACCTGTAAATTCATCTGCGTTGATACCGCAGTTTTTCAATACATTCGGGTCAACCATTCCACAGCCGCCAATTTCCAGCCAGCCGGTTCCTTTGGTAATCCTGTAATCGGTTTCGGTTTTTAATCCCCAATAAATATCAATCTCAGCACTTGGTTCCGTAAACGGGAAATACGACGGACGCAAACGGATTTTTGACTTCCCGAACATTTCTTTTGTGAAATATAAAAGCGTCTGCTTCAAGTCGGCAAATGAAACGTCTTTGTCGATATACAAACCTTCAACCTGATGGAAAATACAGTGCGAACGTGAAGAAACAGCTTCATTCCTGAAAACACGTCCCGGAGAAATAGTTCGGATAGGCGGCTTGTTTTCTTCCATATAGCGCACCTGAACCGATGATGTATGTGTTCTCAACAGTATATCCGGATTGGTCTGGATAAAAAACGTATCCTGCATGTCTCTTGCCGGATGGTATTCCGGAAGGTTTAATGCCGTGAAGTTATGCCAGTCATCTTCGATTTCCGGGCCTTCAGAAACGTTAAAACCAATATTAGAGAAAATATCTATAATCTGGTTTTTGACCAAAGAAATTGGATGGCGTGAACCTATTTTTACAGGTTCTGCCGGACGCGTCAAATCGCCATATATGCCTACGGTTTCTTCTTTGCTTTCAAACAGTTCCTGAATTGATTTTAGCTTATCTTCAGCAGTAGTTTTCAATTGATTGATAACCTGCCCGAATTCTTTTTTCTGTTCGTTAGGAACATTCTTGAATTCTGCAAAAAAATCTTTTATAAGGCCTTTGCTTCCCAGGAATTTTATCCTGAATGCTTCGAGTTCCTCTTTATTTTGGGTTTGAAACGCTTCTACTTCGCCAATATATTCTTTAATCTTGTCTATCATCTTCTTTAGTAAAGGTGCAAATTTAATATTTTTCCATGAAAATAGCCCGCTCTAAACGAACGTTTCAGCAATCTCTAATCGATAAATTCTCTTTCCAGAAAATAATTGACGATTGCTTCTTTCATCAGTACTGATTGTTCGCCTGCTTTCAAAGGTGGCAATTCTTCTTTGACCTTATAATGCGGCCATCCTTCACTATCAAAATAATCAAATTCATAGAAACCATAAGGCTCAAGCAAACGACATATCGCAATATGCATCAGGTTTAGCTTTTCGTCTTTTTTGAATTTATTATGAACTTTTCCCAGTTCCTGCACGCCGATAAGGTAGATAATCGAATCTAAATCGAGGTTATCATCACCTTCAGCAAATTGATGGGATAACAGGCTGACTACCTTTTCCCATCGTTCTTTTAATTGTATATCTCTAGACATTTGAATCTTAGTTTTTTAAGTTATGGTTAGAGGATTTCCTCTCACAAACTGTAAATTTAATCTGCAAAGATACATTGTTGATTTTTGTTTTTCTATGCAAAGTCATCTATCTTGGCTGCTTATTATTTTTTGATGGGATTTTTAGATATTATTTTAGGCATTTTCCTTGTCTATGGATTGGTTCGCGGGCTGTGGAATGGCCTTTTTGTAGAATTTGCTTCTTTGGTTTCGCTGCTTTTAGGAATTTATATTGCTATAAAGTTTTCTTTCATTACAGCTGAATTCCTTGCAGGTGTATTTTCATGGAATCCAAAAACCATTGCTATTTGGGCGTTCGTACTAACTTTTATAGGCGTAGTTATCAGTATTTCACTGTTGGCAAAATTTTTTACTTCTATAGCCAATTTTGCAAGTTTGGGATTGCTGAATAAAATCGCGGGAGGAATTTTTGGTGTCTTGAAAATGTGCCTGATTTTAAGTTTTACCTTGTCCTTGTTTCAAAAAATCAATTCTAGCAACACTTTTGCAGAAAAGAAAACACTCGATGATTCGCTGTTTTACAACCCGATTCTAAAAATTTCAGAGTTCATCTTTCCTGTTTTCGAAGAATGGTTTGATGAGTTGAAGAAATAATTTAGGATTTTAGATTTAGGACGCTTAATTGTGGATTTATGATTTTAGATCTTAGATTTATGATTTATGAACTTAGATTGCGGACATCAGGTTGACGTGCAACTGTGAAGAATGGAATTTTTGATTTCAGATTTTTGATTTTAGTATGCGAACTCCGGACAAAAATCTTAAATCTTAAATCCTATATATACATTAAAAAAATGTGATACCGAATTTTGATTGCAGATTTTAGATTGCGAACTCCAGACTCAAAAATCATAAATCTAAAATCACATATGCCTAATCGGAAATCCCAAATCTTAAATCAAAAATTCAAGATCTATTTAATTTCCTTCAAGGCATCTTTATTCACCCAGCCTTCTTTTTCATCAGCCAGCTGAATTTTTCTCCAATTATCCAGCGTTTCGATAATCTGAACTTTTGTTCCTTCATGAAGCATAAAGGCATTGTCTGCATTTTCTTTTGGTTCATTTTTAATACCTATCGAATCGGCAAAAATAATGGCAGGCCTGTCATTTTCATAACCAGCTTTTTCAGTTATAGCAGAAGCAACGCTTACAACCAATGCAATTAATGCAATAAACAGTCCCACAAAGAAAATGCGTTTGAGCAAAGTAGTGGCCGAAAAATAATATCCGATAAAAAACAGCAGGAATAGTACTGAAAAGCCAATAGCAATTTTTGCCCAACCGTCATAGGTATAAGAAGAAGTAAAATCATGGATGATTTTTCCAAATCCTACCTGCTGTACAGGTTTGATATCGTCAATCGTCATGTTTTGGGCAAACTGCAAGTTGTTTTTAGCGTCAGAATAGTCCGGATTAAGCACTAATGCTTTTTCATAATTATAAATCGCAGGAGCCGTCTTATTCAGCTTGTAATACGCATTCCCAAGATTATAATACAGTTCTGCCGAGTGCTGTTTTGTTTTCAGGACGTTCTCGTAGGCTTTTACAGCCTCTTCAAACTTATCTTGGCGGTAGAACTTGTTTCCTGCCTCAAAATTGTCCTGAGCCCAAAAAACCTGGGTAAAAAGCAACAGTATGTAGACTATGTTTTTCATTTTTTGTTCAATTTTCAATCCTTACGTGAATTATCAGTGGTTAGATTTGTTTTTCCAATTCGGAAATAACGGTCACGGCCTTGTCAAAATCCTGCTGGATGGCTACGCTTGAATAAGGCGCATATCTTGCAAACTCGCAGTTTTCCGTAAGGTTTATAAAATCATTTATCGTTTCCGGCCTTGCATTTCTCTCCAAAAGAATCTCACGGATCTTGTCTTTGCTCATTTCTGAGGTTTCGATATGCAATTTGGCTTTCAGGAAATTATGTAATGCCTTTTCGAGAGCAATATAAAACGGCTCTTTGTTATTGATTTGTTTTTTAGCTTCAGACAGGTATTTTTTAGCCAGCCTGTTAGACATTTTTCTCTTGTTTCCAACAACGTCACTGTCGATTGCTTCTTTTCTCTTTTTAGCCAAAATAATTATTGGGATAAAAAGGAACGGCAAGAATAGCAGCGTATAGAACAATCCCGAACCAAAGAAATGTTCTTTATGGGTGGAATGTAACTGTGTCTTAAGAGCAATAAATCGGAACTGATTTGTGCTTTTCACAGCCTGCTTGTTTGTTGTAGCTCCCGGAGTTGCTGCCACAGAAGAATCTGACGATGTTGGCCCATCCAAAACTTTAATAACAATGTCGTTTGAAGTTATGGTCTTATAGGTTTTTGTAGACAGATCAAAATAAGAGAACGTTAATCCTTTAATCGTGTAATTACCCTGATATTGCGGGATGATAGTATATTTGTCTGCTATTTTTCCTTGCATTCCGGAAAGTGGTGTCGAAACCTGTTCGCTGTGTACCGGATCATACATTTCCAAGGCACTTGGCACAATCGGTTTTGGCAAGGTAAATAGTTTCAGGTTTCCGTTTCCTGAAACGCTGATATCCAAATCGAGCGATTCTCCGTGTTTTAATTCCGTTTTAGATGGCTTGACAACGAAATCAAACTTCCCTACAGCTCCAGTAAAATCTTGTGGTTTTCCAGCTTCCGGTAAAGGCTTCACGGCAATGGCTTTGCTTCCTGCCGAAACGGTTTTATTTGTTGTAACAAATTGAACTCTTCCAAAAATATCTCTCCTATTATTAGTTGGTTGGTCAACAACAATGTCTAATGAAAGCGGCTCAATGGTTAGCTTACCTGATTTTTGAGGATATAATACTGTTTTTCGAAGTACTACATAACGATAGTCTTCTCCATTGTATTTGCCATTTTCAACGACAAGATTTTTGATATCGATATTCTGGCTCCAAAAATCGTTGAATTTTGGGCTGTCGATTTCTTTCCAGTTCCTAACACTCACATTATTGCTGACATACAGTTTGTAGACAACCGTGATTGGCTGGTTGAGATACGGATTGGTATTCGATATTTCAGCAATAAGATGGATTCCTCCACTTGGCACATAATCCGGACTGCTCGGGTCTTTAGACTCGTCAATAGGAGCGGTTACGTTTATTTTTATAGGCGCTGTTTTATAAGTCTGCCCTTTAATTTCTATTGTTGCCTGCTTGATTGTAACCGTTCCTCTTTGTAACGGAAGCAGGATATAGATATAGGATTTATTAAAAGTCGCCCTACCATTAATCCAGGTCTGGCTTACCTGCTGGCTTGGGCCACCAACCACACGGAAACCTTCAAAAGAAGGCGGCGTAAAGTTATCACCGTCTTCATTCATGATGAAATCGATACGGAGCCTTTCATTAAGTCCGAGCGTCTGTTTACTGACTTTCGCCTCAAATTGTACCTGGGCAGAAAGACCTTGGAAACAGATTAAAATTAATGCTACTATATATTTTCTCATTGCAATCAACATCTTACCAGTCTTTTTCTGTTTGAACCGGCTTGCCTTTTACTTTTTTGGCATTGACCTTTTCTTGAATTTTCTTTTCTTCATTGTTTACTGCATCGAGCAGGTTCTCGATTCGTTGCTTAGACGGACTGTTGCCAGGCTGCGGTTTAGGCTCGCCTTTCTGATCAGGATTTTTATCATTTTTTCCCTCATCATTTTTGCCGTCCTGCTTGTCTTTTTTATCGTCGCCTTTGCCTTTGTCGTCTTTCTTATCGTCCTTATCTCCGTCTTTTTTCTGATTCTGCTTATCCTTGTCTTTTTCTTTCTTGTCTTTATCTTTTTTCTTATCGTCTTTTGGCGGTTTAGGAGGATTGTTCTTCAGATATTCTTTAGCCAGAGCATAATTATAGCGGGTCTGCTCATCGCTTGGATTGTTACGCAATGCATTCTTATAGGCATCAACAGCTTCTGTGTATTTTTTTTCGGTCATGAAAATATTACCCAAATTATGAAATGCCTTGTGTTTTTCAGCTTTGGTTTTGGCATTTTCTATTGTATTGACATACGCCAGCTTTGCTTCGCTTGGCTGTTTTTGCCTATAAATAGTATTTCCTAAATTATACGATGCTATTGCCTTGGTTGGTGATTTGGATAATGAAATTCTGTAGTCAGCTTCAGCATCAGCATAGTTTTTATCTTTAAACTCTTTGTTTCCTCTTGACAGATTTTTGTCTTTCTCCTGTGCGATTGCTGCAAAGGAAAAAAGTAGAAGCGTATATATCAATAGCTGTCTCATATTATTCCTTTTCATTAAATAAATTCATCTTTTTCACCCAGTTTGTCTTTTTCTCCAAGAAGAAAATATCGATAAAGAACAAAAAGAATGCTATTCCTAAAAGCCATTGAAACTGCGATTGGTAATTGGCAAACTGCTTGGTTTCAAATTCACTTTTTTCAATGTTTTCCAAAGCGTGTTTTACATAGTCAACTACTTCTTTGGTATTGTTTCCGTTAATATAACCTCCTTTGGTGTTCTTGGCAATTTCTTTCAGCGTAGCTTCATTCAGTTTGGTTATTACGACTTCTCCGTTTTGGTCACGCTGAAAACTTTCTACTACACCATTTCTTTTTAACGGAATTGGCCCGCCTTTTTCAGTACCGACACCAATTGTTATAATCTTCAATCCGTTTTTATTCGCTTCTTCTGTTGCTCCTTCAATTCCCTCAGAATGATCTTCTCCATCAGAAATCATGATCACCAGCTTGCTTACTTTGCTGTCTTCGCTAAAAAAAGTTGACGACAAATGGATCGCTTCGTCAAGCGAAGTACCTTGCGATGATACCATTCCGGGATTCATACTTTGCAGGAACATTTTTGCAACGCTGTAATCTGTCGTAATTGGCAATACTGGAAAAGCACTTCCTGCATAGGCTACAATCCCAATTCTATCACTGCCTAACTGGTTGATGATTTGCGAAACAATCTGCTTGGTTTTTTCAAGACGGTTTGGCGCAACATCTTCTGCCAGCATTGATTTTGAAACGTCGATAGCAAAAACAATATCAATACCTTCTCTTTTGACAGTTTCTACCTTGGTTCCCAATTTAGGATTAACCAAACCTAAAATCAGGCAGGCCAATGCCAAAAGAAAAACTGTAATCTTCAAAGTCGATTTAAAAACCGATTTTTCCGGAGTTAGTTTTCTAACCAGTTTCAGGTCACCAAATTCTTTCTGTTTTTTTCGTTTCCAATAGAGATTGAATAGAAAAATCAGTACCAGAATTGGTATGACAATCAGGAGGTATAAATATTTTTTTTCGTCTAATTCGTCGTACATAATCTTTTAAATAAAGCTTCTAAAAACCGTATTTTTCAATAAAACTTCCAATAACAGCAGTATTCCTGCCGCTATCGCAAAAGGTCTAAACCTTTCATCGTAATTGTAGAATTTCTGTTCTTCAATTTCAGTGGTTTCCAGCTTGTTGATTTCATCATAGATGGCTTTCAGGCTCTGGTTATTTTTAGCCCTGAAATATTTTCCGTCTGTATTTCTTGCAATTTCTTTCATCAATTGCTCATCGATTTCCACCTGCATCATTCTGTAAACGAATTCGCCATTTGGAGCTATGGCATAAGGGGATTCCGCCATTCCGGTTGTCCCTATACCAATCGTATATACTTTTATTCCATACTCTTTTGCTATCTCAGAAGCCATTCTCGGATCAATAAAGCCTGAGTTATTGACTCCGTCCGTAAGCAATATGATTACTTTACTTTTTGCCTTGCTGTCTTTTAATCGGTTAACAGCTGTTGCCAATCCCATACCAATTCCAGTTCCGTCCTGCAAAAGCTGATCGTATTTTACGCTATTCAAAGCGTCAAGCACAACTGCCTTGTCACTGGTTACCGGCGTTTTCGTATAGCTTTCTGCTGCATAAACTACTAACCCTATTCTGTCATTTGGACGCGCTTCAACGAATTCCGAAGCTACTCGTTTTAATGCTTCCAAACGGTTTGGCTTTAAATCGCGCGTTAACATACTTCCCGAAACGTCAATAGACATTACAATGTCAATTCCGTTGGTTATGTTGGTCTTATTGCTAATATCTACGGTTTGTGGCCTTGCCATAGCAACAATCAGAAAGCCTAAAGCGAGAATCCTGAAAACAAACAATAGTGGTTTTAATTTCGACCAAAAAGAGGGTCTAGCTTTGAATCCTTTTAATGAGCTTACTTTTAGCGAGGCTTGTTTTCTTCCTTTCCATATCTGCCATGCAATAGCAATCGGGATCAGTACAAACAGCCAGAAAAACTCAGGATTTAAAAAGGTAACATTTTTCATCTTAGTTTACTTTTTTAAGTTCGACCGAGTTTACTATCCTATCTGAAATCTTGGAACCATATTCATCATTATCACGATAGGTAATGATTATTTCCTGAAGACCTCCTTCTTGTGCAAACACCAAAATTTCATATCCTATTTTGATTTCTTTATCACTGTCTTCTTTAAAAATAACCATAGTTCCATAGGCTTTTATTCCTGAAATGCCTTCTTTGGTATCGAATTGATCCTGTTTTACAAAAACATCTTTGGCTTTATATTTCTTCTCAAACGACTTGATTTCTCTTTCGATTACTTTTTCCAACGGTCGGCTTAACGTATCTTTAAACGATGTTGTCGAAATATTTACGGAAAGGTCATCAAACATATCTCCATAAGAAAAAGCCTGGCTTTCTTTTACGCTCGCGTCTTTTCTACCATTTGGAAGTTGTGTTCTCTTCAAAACTTTTGGCGTTTCTATAGTCACGGCAGGATTTCCATAATCACTCTTAATCCATTCGCCTTCATACATTTCTTTTGTAGGATTGCCCAAAATAGCGTCTAATCCTTTGGTCGTAATAAAATAGGTCAGTGATCCTACCACCAAAAATGCTCCAATAAATGTTGCGATTGCTATCTTACGTTTACGTTTTTTCTTTAACAGCAATTCTTTTTTCTGTGCATCGAGTAATAACAGTTCTTCATCCTCTTCTTCTACTTCCGGTATGGCTTTGTGCAGTGTGAAGATGGTTTTTTCGATTTTACTTCTGTCTTCAGCGATTTCAAAATCAAGCGGTTTGGATTTGGCAAATTTTACCAAGTCAGCCTGGCGCAAGACGCGCTCCAGATTCTCAACAGTTTCCTGCGAAATCTTCATTTTTTTGCGGACAGCGGCATTTCTCAATCCTATAATAACTTCGGAAGTCGTACTTTCCATTGCCGGAACCTGAATTTCTTCTTCAATATACGTTCTTGCAATATCTGTTAGTTCCGAATAGTAATTTTTGACTTCTCCTTTTTGCCAAAGTTCCTTTTGTTCCAAACTTTTCAGAAGGCTTACCGCTTTTTCTATCGGTGTTGCATATACAACTTCTGCCGGTTTTTCTCTCTTTTTATATTTTTTAGAAAAGTAGTAAATCAGGTATCCTATTCCGCCCAAAAGCAATAGTCCGAGAAGGTATTTCCACCAATTGCCCATCGATTGCTTGACCTCAACTATTCCTTTGATATCGTACATTTTTTGTTTCAATGTATCGACCTTGATTCCCGCGACGGTAACAAAAATAGAGTCTGTGGAAAAAGGCTTGTCGTTGATGAGCACTTTTAGGCTCGGTATCATATATTTTCCGGAATCAAACTGGGTAAGTCCATATCTTTTGGTAAGCAGATAGCGGTCTTTTTGCTTAACCGTATCTGTTGGATAGGATTCCAAAACTTCTAATTGTCCGAAATTGGTACTTTCAGGAAATACTACATTGGATAACGTATCTACTGAAGTTTTTAGCGTAAGATTGATTTGTGCACCTATTTTTATCCTGGTCGAATCAACAGCCGTGGTTACGCGTTTCTGCTGACCAAAAGCAATTGTTCCAACCAATAAAAAAAATAGTATGTAAAGCTTGTTGTTTTTCATTTTTAGTTCCTAATCTTAATTCATGAAAGGGGAAAAAAGATTATCCTCTCGATTTAAAATAGCCCAATAGTTTTGTCACATAGCTTTCATCAACTCTGGTGTTTACCGTTCCAGAACCGCATCTGCTAAATGTTTCCTTAAAATATTTCATTTTTTCCTGATAGTATTTTTCATATTCCAGACGCACCGCTTTTGAACCAGTGTTAACCAATAGGGTCTCTCCTGTTTCGGCATCCAGCATATTAACCATTCCAATATTGGGCATTTTTTCTTCCCTTACATCATAAACACGTATTCCGGTAAGGTCGTGTTTTTTTCCTGCAATTTTCAGCGTATGCTCATAATTATCATCTGCCATAAAATCAGAAATCACAAAAACGATGGCTTTCTTTTTCATGACTCCAGACAAAAACCGCAAGGCCTGAGAAAGATTGGTCTTATGGCTTTTAGGTTTGAATTCTATCAGTTCACGGATGATTCTCAAAACGTGCGATCTTCCTTTTTTAGGAGGAATAAACAATTCTATTTCATCCGAAAATAAAATCAAGCCTATTTTGTCATTATTCTGTGTTGCTGAAAAAGCCATAGTTGCTGCTATTTCAGTTACGATATCTTTTTTGAAACTGTTTTGCGTTCCAAAGCTTTCCGATCCGCTGACATCTACCATAAGCATCATGGTCAGCTCGCGTTCTTCTTCGAAAACTTTGATATAAGGTTCATTATATCTTGCCGTAACGTTCCAGTCAATAGCACGTACATCGTCTCCAAACTGGTACTGACGGACTTCGCTAAACGTCATCCCGCGCCCTTTGAACGATGTGTGATATTCACCCGAAAAAATATGATCGCTCAATCTTCGGGTCTTGATTTCTATCTTCCGTACTTTCTTGAGTAATTCCTTTGTATCCATTTTTTAGTTGATAGTTTTTAGTGGATAATGGATAGTTTTTTTAGTGGATAGTGGATAGTTTTTAGTGGATAGTTAGTTTGAACTATCGATAAACTATCAACTATTCACTGTCAACTATCAACTTTCTAAGGTACTTCTACTTCGTTTACGATTTTGTTTATGATATCAACAGAAGTTACGTTTTCAGCTTCTGCTTCATAGGTAATCCCAATTCTGTGGCGAAGTACATCGTGAACAACAGCACGTACGTCTTCAGGAATTACATAGCCTCTGCGTTTGATAAAGGCATAACATTTAGCGGCATTAGCCAAATTGATACTTCCACGAGGTGAAGCTCCAAAACTGATTAATGGTTTCAGGTTTTCCAGTTTGTATTTTTCAGGATAACGGGTTGCGAATATAATATCCAGAATGTATTTTTCGATTTTTTCATCCATATACACTTCACGAACTGCTTCCTGGGCGCGAAGAATCTGATCTGTAGAAACAACAGGGTTTACTTTTTCATAAGATCCTTTCAGGTTCTGGCGGATGACCATTCTTTCTTCATCGATTTTTGGATAGTCGATAACTGTTTTCAACATAAAACGGTCTACCTGAGCTTCCGGCAGTGGATATGTTCCTTCCTGCTCTACAGGGTTTTGTGTAGCCAATACTAAAAATGGCTTATCTAGTTTGAAAGTAGTATCACCAATTGTAACTTGTTTTTCCTGCATGGCTTCAAGCAATGCCGACTGTACTTTTGCAGGAGCACGGTTGATCTCATCCGCCAAAACGAAATTAGCGAAGATTGGCCCTTTCTTGATTGAAAATGCGTTGTCTTTAATATTATAGATCATGGTACCTACAACGTCGGCAGGAAGTAAATCCGGAGTAAACTGGATACGACTGAAAGAACCTTGAACTGCTTGCGAAAGTGTATTAATCGCTAATGTTTTTGCCAATCCGGGTACACCTTCCAGCAAAATATGTCCTTGTCCCAAAAGCCCAATCAATAAACGCTCTACCATGTGTTTCTGACCTACGATGACTTTATTCATTTCCATCATCAGCAAGTCGATAAAAGCACTTTCTCTTTCTATTTTTTCATTAATTGCTCTAATGTCTAATGCAGTAGCATTTTCTTCCATAATCTAATATTTAAAAAGCCGTGAATTTAGTATTTAATTTTAACAGTGCAAATTGAAAATTTATTTAAATGGAAGTTGTTAACATTACGTTAAAATATGTTTGAATGCCTTGGTTTTAAGGATGATTTATGATTTTGTTTTCATAAATTTAAAATCTCAAAACTAATCATCGTGAAAACAACATTATCTCCCATTATTGCGGGAACTATGAGCTGGGGAGTCTGGGACAAAAATCTCACGACTTCTGAAATGGCGAACCTGATACACGTTTGCTCTGAAAATAAAATCACAACTTTTGACCATGCCGACATTTATGGCGGCTATACGACTGAGGCTGAGTTTGGAAAGGCTTTTTCTGAAAGCAAGATTGACAGGAAAAAAATACAGCTGATTTCAAAATGCGGTATACAGCATGTGCTTGGAAACAGGGATAACAAGATCAAGCATTATGACTATTCGAAAAAGTATATTATTTGGTCTGTAGAAAATTCGCTGAAAAATCTGCATACCGATTATCTGGATGTTTTCCTGCTTCATCGTCCAAGTCCGCTTATGAATGCAAATGAAATTGCTGAAGCTGTAGAAAAATTAAAATCTGAAGGAAAAATTCTTGATTTCGGACTGTCTAATTTTACGCCTTCACAAACGGATCTGATTCGTTCAAAAACGGAAGTAAGCTATAATCAGGTGCAGTTTTCTGCAACCGACTTTAAAGCTATGACTGACGGAAGTCTCGACCATATGCAGGTGCACAACATCCGTCCTATGGCATGGAATCCACTTGGAACTGTTTTCAGAGAAAAGACTGACCAGACCCGACGTTTAAAAACGCTTTTGGCTGAATTGGTTGGAAAATACCATGTAGGTTCAGATACTATACTATTGTCATGGGTTTTGCAGCATCCGGCTAAAGTCATTCCGATTGCGGGAACTGTGAATGTTTCCAGAATCCAGCAACTTTATAAGGCAACCGAATTCAAATTGGAAAATGAAGAATGGTTTGCCATCTGGACAGAAAGCATGGGACATAAAGTTCCTTAAATCGATTATAAATTCTGACAAGAAGTTAATGAAAACAGTATTAATAACAGGTGCTACCAGCGGCATAGGAAGAGCTACAGCAATTGAGTTGGCAAAACACAATTTCAAACTGATTCTTTGTGGAAGACGGGAAGATCGTTTGGCTGAGTTACAAATTGAACTGGAACACCGTACCAAAGTACATACGCTTAATTTTGACGTAAGAAAGAAAAAAGCCGTACAAGAATCTATCGATTCGCTGCCAAAAGAATTTGCAGAAATCGATATCCTTATTAACAATGCCGGAAACGCTCATGGCCTGGATCCTATTCAAAATGGCGACCTGGAAGATTGGGACGCTATGATAGACATTAATATCAAAGGCCTTTTGTATGTTTCGCATGCCGTTATCCCGAAAATGGTTGAGAGGAAAAGCGGCCATATTATCAACATTGGCTCAACAGCCGCAAAAGAAGTCTATCCGAACGGAAATGTTTATTGCGCCACAAAACATGCTGTTGATGCTATCAATCAGGGCATGCGAATGGATCTAAACCAATACGGTATTCGAGTTGGCGGTATTCATCCGGGCATGGTCGAAACCGAATTTTCGCAAGTGCGTTTTAAAGGCGATGCTGAAAGAGCTTCTAATGTTTACAAAGGTTTTGAACCGTTAAAACCTGAAGACATAGCCGATATTATACGATTTGTAATTACGAGGCCTTACCATGTCAACATTGCCGACCTAATGGTAATGTCGACGGCGCAGGCTTCCTCAACCATAGTAAACCGTATACTCTAAATTGATGCATGGCCGGGTTTTTGGTTCGAAGAACTAAAAACCCGGCCTTTTAACTTTCTATTCCATGATTAACAAGCGCCTGCTCATAAAAAACCTACTTGCTCATAATGACGAGAGCAGCTTTTATGACAAAAAGCGGCAGCTGAATCTCCATACCCGGGAAGGTAAAGCCAAATTCTTAAAACACATCTGCGCTTTGTCAAATTCCAATCCCGCTAACAACTCTTATATTGTTGTAGGCGTTGAAGATCATGACAATGAAATTATAGGTGACGATTTTTTTGACGACAGCCGTATTCAGAACCTTGTCAATGCTTTTTTGGAAAATCCGCCAAAAATCCAATATGAGAATGTCCCTTTTCCGAATCTTCCAAAAGACAAGGTTATTGGACTGGTAACTATCAAACCAAGTAAGAAAGTTTCTTTTTTTAAAAAAGGAATCCATACCATCCTGGCTAAATCCATATTTATACGCATTGGGAGCAATTCTGTCCCCGTTGATGAGATTCCAAGCGATATTGGTCGAAACTACCAAAATGTTGAAACCGTCATCAGTATTGAAAATAATTCCCGAAACAGTATCGAACATACTTTAGAAGGCGTTATCGATTTCATGAACAACCGGCATAAGGATATGTCACCAAAGTACAAAGTCTTTAAAGAACTGTTTGTGGTTTGCTGGGCCGGACATAAGAAAAAGGTCAAAGACATGATCTATCTTTCCCGTGTTGATATCGAACTGGTTAATGAACAGATTAAACTTTTTTATTCGGCATTGGATGAAGTTTCCATTGAATACGACAATCATACTTTTTCAATAACAGAATACCTGTCATTAGGATTAAACGACAAAACAACTTATTATCCGTTAGAGAAACAAACCATCTCCTTTTATGACAACGGTTATTATAAAATCGAAACGCAGTTTCTGTTTGAGCCTCCGCAATACAACCGTAAAATGCTTTTCCATATCTACAATTCTAACCTGTCACTGCTTTCCAAACTGGACAAAGGACTTCTGCTTTCTGAAAGAGAAAAAAAGGATTTGGAAAATCTTCCCTCTACTTTTATGATTTGCTACCTCAACGGTTTTGAAGAGGCAAAACAAAAGCTCATTGATGCAAAACCTTTGCTGAAAAATTTTGAGAATTCTACCGTTTATGTCAGTTTTAAGGAAGCGATGCGTATTTTGCGGAAAATGAAATACGACACATCACTTGATTGACATAGCCATTGAGAATTTAAATGCAAGATTGTCATTAAATTCAGGTTGTGAATAGGCTCCATATCGGTAATATACTCCAAATCCAAGACCGAGATTAGCGATATTCATATAATTAAGCTTCAATATATTGTCAATCTGCAAACCTGTTTCTGTAAAAATCTTCTCTTTTGTCTTGAAAGCAATTAATTGATGGGCACTTTTATCCGACAGATTTCCCCAACCAAAATTATTATGCCAGGTCACGCCAGGCTGAAATTTGCCCGTTTTAAAAAGTAGCCCTCCAAAATTGTGCGAAAGAAATAAGTTTACATAACTGTCCGATAAAAACTCGTATGGACGTAATGTCTGGAAAGTGTTTTTCATAATAATAGCCGATTTGCTGTCATAACTTCCTTCTCCCGTAAACAAAAGTCCGTATGGCAATGGCTTATCTATAAAACCGGCTTCCAAACGATAGTCTGTCTGTCCAAAATTCTTGGTGAAAAAAGACTGTTGTACGCTCGCTTCAACTCGATTGTAATCAAAATCACTATCAATAAAATCTTTGATTCCTTTTGTATATGCCAAATTAAAGACCGGATATTTTGTACCCATAGAATAGCGCTGGTTCATGCTGTTTACAAATTTTTCCTTGTAGGCAAATCTTAAATGGAATGTCAGGTCTGTTGTTGTATAATTGCGAAAATTCCGGTTTCCATCGTTTAAAAGGTATTCGTACTTAGGTGTAGTTTTCGTATGATTGAAATCGACTTTGAATTTTAAATACCGCATCGTCCTGAAGCTAAAATTCAGGTTGTTTTGTCGGATCATGTCATATTGGTAGCCAATATAATTTCTAAAATTATAAAGACTCGGCTCATACGTATTCAAACCATAATTCCCGGTTTCCATGAGATTTTGCTGGTACTTTGCTCCAACAACCATTTCGTTTTCTTTGGAAATCCTATATAGTATTTCACCTCCATATTTCCAATCGTGGTCTTCCATTCCATAACCGAAAAACCCACCCAAAGTCAAATCCTTGAAAAGTTTTTCATTGGTATAAAAACCGGTTCCAAGCCTTAATTTTTCGTATTTATTATAGCTAAATGTTTTTGACAAATCAATATCGATTGGACCAACAGGAATCCGTCCTTGCGCAAATTTCTCCATAAAAGTCAATAAGCCATCAAAATTGGCTTTCTTTCCAATGCTGTCAATAACTTTATAGGTCGTTATTTCGGCACTGTTTAGTTTTTCGGCACGGGAATTATCCCAAAAAAGGCTGTCTTTTTTTGCGGCTTCCGGATCCATGCGGATAGCTTCTAATGAGAATTCTTTTTTGTTTAGCGGTATATCGACTTCAACCTGGTCAATATAGCTTTTGCCATCGATAATCATTCCTATGGTTTTCGATGGAAATTCATTAAAAATCAGCGCATAATTAAGCTGTTGCGGAAACCAGTATTTATTGTCTACAAAAGCATACTGCTGCTGTATCCGGATATCTATTTTTCCTTTTTCGAAAGGCGAAGCGATAACATTCTGTACCGCATATTTATTGGTATTGATGTACAGGAAACCTTTTAACCCGTCAAAATTTTTGTTTGCCTGTGGCCGGAATGACAAAATATACACCGTGTCTTTTTGCTGATAGAGCGTATCTTCAATACGGAATTTGTATTTCTTCAGGCTTCCCTTACTAATCGGGTTCAGGTAATTGATGTTAAACAACCTGATATTGTCTTTATAAAAAGAAAAGGGTTGGAAATCAGTTGCCAAAGAAGCAAAAGTCGGGTTTTGGAATCCTGAAACTTTAGTGCCAATTACAACTTCTTCGCTAATATCGGGTTTTATAAATTTTCTATTTGTTACCGACTCCATCATAAAAAGGCGGCTTCCTTTTAGTTTTTGACGGATCAACAGGCTGTCCTTTTTATCGGGCGAATCCGATTTATAATCATAAATCAGTTTGTTATAACATCTGTATTTAAAGGAATTGATATTTTCCGGATTATTAGATTCCTTGTTGGCGATCACTTTTCGCATTATCGCATTGGCAGGGTTCTCTCCTGATTCTATGATAACTTCATTCAAATCAAATTTAGAGCGAACCATAGTGATTAGTAACTCGCTGTTATTTTTTAAAACCGAAGCAGAAAAATTTTCGTATCCCATATAAGTACAACTGATGCTGGAAATGGGCGATTGGCTTTTATAAACAAAAACACCTTCAATATCAGAAGACACGCCCTGTCTGTTATCTCCATTAATAACAACCGAAGCAAAGGCAAGAGGTTCTTTGGTTTCTGAATCAATAATTTTTCCTTTTATGGTGTTCTGGGCGTATAAAATTGGCCCTATAAGCAATAAAAAAACAAGTTGGGGGTAAATTTTTTTCATAGCAATTTTTAAAAAGTAAGAATTTTAAACTAAAAAATTTCTTTTTCAATCTTAATTAAACGCTAAAAGTGAATTATTCTTTTACATAATCAATTGTTTTTTATGATATTTGAGGACAATTCTTATAGAATGAACAGAACTTTAATTATTGGAGATATACATGGCGGATTAAAAGCCCTACACCAAATCTTCAAAAGAGCCGATGTAACTACAAACGACACCCTGATTTTTCTTGGAGATTATGTCGACGGTTGGAGCGAATCACCTGAAGTAATTGATTTTTTAATTGCTCTAAAAACTACACATAATTGCATATTTTTAAGAGGAAACCATGACGACCTGTTGTTGCAATGGCTTGAAGTAAAAAAAGATAATCCGCAGTGGTTCAATCATGGCGGACGTCTGACGATGGAAAAATACAATCTGTTGTCTCCAGAAAAAAAACAGATCCATATTGATTTCCTGAAGACTTTAGAAAATTACCATCTGGACGAGCACAATCGCTTGTTTATCCATGCCGGATTTACCAACCTCAACGGAGTTACTTATGAATATTTCCCGAAAATGTTTTATTGGGAACGTACCTTATGGGAAAATGCGCTTTCGCTTGACAGTTCTATAGAAAAAGACAGTCCGTTTTATCCAAAAAGATTCAATCTTTACTCTGAAATTTTTATAGGTCATACGCCGGTAACCCGAATAGGAGAAACCGTTCCTGTCAATAAAGCGAACATCTGGAATGTAGATACGGGAGCAGCCTTTAAAGGTCCATTGAGTATTTTGGATATCAAAACAAAGGAGTTTTGGCAAAGTGATCCGGTTTATTTATTATATCCTGAAGAAAGCGGCCGAAATTAAGTTGTTTCAAAAAATACAAAAACATCGTATATTTGCATAAAATTTTTACTTATGAATAAAATTATAACAATTACTTTGCTTTTGAGTGCTTTTTTAGGAAATGCACAATCTTTTAGTGGAAAAGGCGACAAAAAATTCCAAGTCGGAGCCAACTTTCAGGATCATGCAACAGGAATCATGGCTACTTATGACTACGGAATAGGAGAAAATATGTCTATTGGTGGATATACGACTTACCTATTAGGTGTTGATGGCGACGGTTCTAAATTTGAAGATCGTTTCGATTTGAAGGCACGTTTTAATGCCAACATCGGAAATGTTATGGGCTTGCCGGAAAATTTCGATATCTATCCTGGTCTGGACTTAGGATTAAGAAACTTTGGTGCTCATTTGGGCGGACGTTATTTCTTCACGAATGGTTTCGGGTTATTTACCGAATTTAGCGTTCCGATTGCAAAATACAAAAGCGATGTATTTGGCTATGATCGTCTGAATAACCAATTTGTTTTTCATGTTGGCGCTTCGTTCAATCTGTAATTACTACACACATTATCATATTCAAAACCCGATTCCAATGGAATCGGGTTTTTTATTTCTTGATTTCCGTAAAAAGAAAAAGCCCCGGTGGTTTCGGGACTTTTTTATTCCGGTTGTAACGCGACAGTCACACTTCGGAATAACGTGACATGCAACTACAGTAATCATAACCAAACCTGAAGCAAAAGATTGATAGTTTTTTGCAGTTACTGTCAAATATAGTATCCGGGTTTAACGCCGCTACAAGGGAATCTTTTTCATAGCAATTACTATATAGACGCAAAACATTTAAAAAGGTTGCTTCTGTTATTTAAAAAAAATTTAGCAATGTTATAAATAGGTTAAAATCAGTCGGTTTAAAAGAAGCTCTAAAACATTCTTTGTAAATTAGTTATACTAACTATCCTATAAAATGACACTTTCAGACCGTTATAATTCCATCAGAAAACATACAGAACATCTTTGCACTACGCTAAAGACTGAAGATTTTGTACCACAGCCTGCCGATTTTGTCAGTCCTCCAAAATGGCATTTGGCACATACTACATGGTTTTTTGAGCAGTTTATCTTAAAAGAGCATCTCCCTGATTATAAAATTTTTGATGACGATTTCAGCTTCTTATTCAACAGCTATTACAATTTTGTGGGAAAACGCGTCTTTCGTGCCAATCGGGGAAACATCACCCGCCCCAGTGTGCAGGAAGTATTCGAATACCGTTCATATATTGATATGCATATGCAGATACTGCTACAGCTTAAATCGGAAGAATTGAAAGATTTAATCGAATTGGGACTGAATCATGAACAGCAGCATCAGGAACTACTTCTGACCGATATCAAATATATTCTTGGAAACAATCCTATTTTTCCAATATATGATGAAAACATCGATTGGGAAAAACAGGAAAATGAGGAATCCGGATTTGTAAAGCTGGACGAAGGCATTTATGAAATAGGATTTGAAGGTGAAGGATTTTCTTTTGACAATGAGCATGGAAGACATAAGGTATATCTACATGATTTTGAAATTTCGAAATCGCTGGTTACCAATGCCGAATATCTGGAGTTTATCATAGATGGCGGCTATAAAAATTTTGATTATTGGCTGGATGAAGGTTGGTCCTGGATTACCGAAAACAAAATTGGAGCTCCATTATATTGGCATAAAATTGATGGCGTATGGCATCAGTATACTGTAAGCGGATTGGAAGAAATAAATCCTGACGCAATACTGACACATATCAGCTTTTATGAAGCCGCCGCTTATGCCGCCTGGAAAAAAATGCGACTTCCAACCGAATTTGAATGGGAAGCTGCTGCCGACAAATTCAATTGGGGAAAACGTTGGGAATGGACAAACAGTGCCTACCTGCCTTATCCTTATTTTAAAAAACCGGAAGGTGCCATTGGAGAATACAATGGCAAATTCATGGTAAACCAGATGGTACTTCGCGGTGCTTCCTGCGCAACATCACCACACCATAGCCGGAAAACCTACAGAAACTTTTTTCACGCCCATGAACGTTGGCAATTCAACGGCATACGTCTCGCAAAATAACTGCTTATGAACACTGCACAACAAATCCATTATACCGCTTTTGCAGAAGATGTCCTGGAAGGACTGACTGCAAAAAAGAAACATTTGTCTTCTAAATATTTTTATGATGATAACGGAAGCCAAATTTTCCGGCAAATTATGAAAATGCCCGAGTACTATCCAACCAATTGCGAATTGGAAATCCTATCCTGGCAATCGGATGCTATTTTGGACAAAATTGCTTTTAGCGGAAATTTCAACATCGTAGAGTTTGGTTCTGGTGATGGTACAAAAACCAAACAGCTGCTTCAGGCCTTCCTGAATAAAAATGCTAATTTCACTTATATGCCAATTGACATTTCAGAAGAAGCCATATTGATTCTCGAAGAAAGTATGCTTGCTGCTTTGCCTAAACTAAAAATGGAATCCAGGATTGGCGATTATTTTGATGTACTTGAAGATATAGCCAAAGAAGAAACTCCAAACTTGTTTCTGTTTCTGGGAAGCAACATCGGCAATTATAAAAAAGAAGAGGCTTTCCGATTGCTACAGATGTTTGCTTCAGGAATGAAAAAAGGAGATAAGCTGTTGCTTGGAATTGACCTTCAGAAAAGTCCGAGGATTATCCAGAAAGCGTATGATGATCCGCATGGAATAACCAAAGCGTTTAACATGAACCTGCTTCATAGAATCAATCGGGAACTGGATGCCGATATTGCTATAGACCAATTTGATTTTTACTGCCATTACAATCCTGAAAACGGCGAAGTCAATAGTTACTTATATAGTTTAGCCAAACAGCGATTTTATAGCCGCGTGCTTAACAAATCGTTTACTTTCGAAAAAAACGAAACCATTTGGACAGAACTTTCCAAAAAATATAGCTTTACAGAGATTGAGGAATTGGCAAGTCGGTTGAATTTTAAAGTCATTGAAAACTTTTTAGACGGCAAGCAGTATTTTACGGATAGTTTGTGGGAAAAATAAAAAGCTGACTCGTTTTTCTTGTCCTACGAACTATAGCATTTGCTATTAGTCAATCTGTAGGTACCATTGGTCAAATATTTTTCAAAAAAAGCAATAATCTTTACTTCTTTGCATATTCCAAAATTTAACGAAGCAAGATTATCTTTGCCTTTCCTCATGAAGAAAAATTCTCAATACAAGCATTGGCTATTTATAAGTGTCTTTTGGTGCGCATTAGGCTTTGCCATCTGGTCACAGATGATCCAAAATTTTAGTTTCTTGCATGCTGTCTACCAGGCACTGCTTTTCTTAGTATTTTCTGTTACTATAGCTCATACGCTTAGCGATTTTTTGCTGCCTAAAGCCTTGAACAAAGGCAAGATGGGCTTTTTTGTGGCCGAGTTTATTTTTATGGTATTTCTTCTGGCGGGATGCCTTGCACTGACATCTGTTTTGTTTGCAGATTATGAAATACGAGGTATGTATCCTCAATCCAAATTGCCAGTTTTAGAGCATTTCTGGTTCCGTTTTTATACTGCGATTCCGGCTGCTTTATTAATAAACGGTACAGCTTGTGGTCTGCGTTTTTTTCAGGAACATGGCATAATGGAGAAAAAGCATGCGCTGTTAAAGCAAAACCATTTGGAAGCGCAGATTAAGATATTGCAAGATCAGATCAATCCGCACCTGATGTTTAACGTGCTTAACCATATCCATATCCTCATGCAGCGCAATGTGCCACTTGCTTCTGAACTGCTTATCAAGTTTTCGGATATTCTGCGTTATCAATTGTATCAGTCCAATCGCGAGTATGTAATGCTGGATGCGGAAATCAAATATCTAAAAGATCTTGTTGGGATTGAGCAGGTGCGTTGGGGAAATGAGCTGGATGTGGATTGCCGATGGGAAATCCAAAACGGCAACCTACAGATTACACCATTGCTGTTGATGCCATTGGTAGAAAATGCTTTTAAGCATGTTTCAAGGCTTCCTCATGAAAACGGCTACGTAAATCTGTTGTGCAGACAGGAAGGGCAAAATCTTATGCTGAAAATAGAGAATTCCTATACAGAACAATATAAACCATCGTCACACGATCACGGACTCGGATTAGAGAATGTGCGTAAGAGGCTTGACATCCAATATGCAGACCGTTATGATTTGTCTATTGAAAAAACGGAAGATACCTACACAATTATTCTTAATTTAGTACTCAATTGATATGAATATGAATCCGGAACAGCCTTCAAAAGTGATGATCAGATGTCTCGTTGTCGACGATGAGCCTTTGGCGCGGCATAGCATTATCGATTTTATTGAAAAAATAGATTTTCTGGAAGTTATTGGTTCCTGTGCTTCCGCACTCGAAGCCTCAGAATACGTCCAAAACGGGCAGGTTGATTTGCTGTTTCTGGATATTAATATGCCCTATCTTTCGGGTCTGGAATTTTTAGATTCTCTGGAACGTCCTCCTATGGCAATTTTTACAACCGCCTATTCTGAACATGCTTTGGAAGGATATCGCCTTCAAATAGTAGACTATCTGCTGAAACCCATCACGTTTCAACGGTTTTATCAGGCTTCTTTAAAAGCGCAGCAGTTATTTTCATTAACTGCTTCAGCAAAACAGCAAATTCCGGCTGATCCTTTTTTATATATCCGCCAGGGAGAAGGTTTTCAGAAAATATCCTGGACCGACATTCTTTATATTGAAGGAATGCAGAATTATGCCAAATTACATTTCAAAAACCAAATTTTGGTTATCCACCAGACTATGATTTCACTGGAAGAAACGCTTCCTAAAGAAAAGTTTTTCAGGATTCATAAATCCTTTTTGGTGAATATCGACCATATCGATTCTATAGCCGGCGGACGTCTTTTTATTAACGGACAGCAACTACCAATTTCAAGAACACGAAGGGAAGCGCTCCTGAAAGAGGTAGTGTATAAAAACCTTCTGAGCCGATAATCTAAAACTTCCATTTTAAAGCTGCCGCACCATAAAACGTGGTCGTAAACTTTGGATTAGCCATATCTTTTTCTTTAAAAATATCGCTTATTTTCCTGTCATTTGTCTGGAAGGAACGTGTGAGCGTAGAACCCGCCGTCAAATCAACAGTCCAGTGCTCGCCTAATTTAAATTGAGGGCGTATTCCCGCAATTACTTGTTGGTAGCCCAATAGTTTTGATTTTCCATCACGAGAAACTTCTGCTGTCATACCATCCAATTCTATAACTGCTTTTAAGTCAAAATTTGGCGTAAATCTATAGCCTATTTCGGCACCTTCAGGAAATGCAATCTTAAAATGCAAGGCTGTTTGAGTTTCCCAGTTGAAATAAATTCCAGGCAATACCATAGGAACACCAAAAGCATTGGTCAATACCGGGCCAAATCCGAAAGCCAAATTAGGTTTGAAATTTTTGATAAAAAGCACACCACCCTGTAGCAAAACATCATCGACAGTAATCTGATCCAAATCGGTATAGACACCAACGGATAAGGTTGCCATCATGGACCACTTGCCTCCAATAGGCCGGATATGTTTCACTCCTATCTGCGCATTTAGTAATTTTGTTGGAAACAGTTTCTCGTCATAATATTTGTTTTCCATAGTTGCATAACTTCCCTGAAGATAAAGCGACCATAATTTTGGTTTGTTCTCATCAACCATTTTAAGAGAGAGCGGTATTTCCAGCGCTGCTTGTACTCTTTTAAAGTTGCTCTTGGAATCTGTCTTTACGCTATCAATTGGGCGTACATAATTAGAGAAAGGCACATAATCTGCCTTGACTTGTCCTGAAATGCCTGTTTGTGCTTTGCTGATAATTGGTGCAAAAAATAGTACCAGATAAAAAACCTGTTTCTTCATGTCAAATTTATTTTTGTGCGAAGTACGCGGTTCGGCCATACATCAGGAAATTCATTTGACCAATGGCTTGGCTGTTTTGACGAAAGGTTTTTATTCCGGGAAATGTAAAATGATTATCGGGGAGTTTACACCAAATTTCCATTATCTAGGAACTTTGCGTCTCTGCGTAAAATAATTGCTCGCAAAGGCGCAGAGCCGCAAAGCAAGTAAAATCTAAATTTATTGGAGTTTGTTTGGGTATGAAGTTTCAAACAATCAATTAACTTTAAACAAAAAAATCCCGCTTTTCAGCGGGACTTTTATTATTTATAAAGAATATCTAAATCTTACAAATCGAACTTGATACCTTGTGCCAAAGGCAATTTGGTTGTATAGTTGATTGTATTGGTTTGTCTTCTCATGTATACTTTCCATGCATCAGAACCTGATTCACGTCCGCCTCCGGTTTCTTTTTCACCACCAAACGCACCACCAATTTCAGCACCTGAAGTTCCGATGTTTACGTTAGCGATTCCACAGTCAGAACCTGCAACAGAAAGGAATCTTTCCGCCTCACGCAAATTGTTTGTCATAATTGCAGATGACAATCCTTGTGCCACTCCATTTTGAAGGTCGATTGCATTTTCAACTTCTCCTGAATATTTCAACAGGTATAAAACTGGTGCAAATGTTTCGTGCTGTACGATTTCAAAAGAGTTATCAGCTTCAGCAATTGCTGGTTTCACATAACATCCGCTTTCATAACCTTCGCCAGAAAGAACGCCACCTTCAACGATAATCTTTCCGCCTTCAGCAACTACTTTTTCTAACGCTTTGTTGTACATTTCAACTGCATGTGTATCAATAAGTGGCCCAACGTGATTGTTTTGATCTAATGGGTTTCCTATTTTCAATTGTCCGTAAGCAGCAACGATTGCATCTCTTACTTTATCGTAAATGCTTTCGTGGATAATTAAACGACGTGTTGAAGTACATCTTTGTCCCGCAGTTCCTACAGCTCCAAAAACGGCTCCGATCACTGTCATTTTGATATCTGCATCTGGAGTTACAATGATAGCATTGTTTCCTCCTAATTCTAATAATGATTTTCCTAAACGTCCTGCTACCGCCTGTGCTACGATTTTACCCATTCTTGTAGAACCTGTTGCAGAAACCAACGGAACGCGAACGTCAGAAGTCATCCACTCACCTACTTTGTAGTCACCGTTGATCAAGCAGGAAATTCCTTCCGGAAGATTGTTTTCTTTCAAGACTTCTGCGATGATGTTTTGACAAGCAATACCGCATAATGGAGTTTTTTCAGATGGTTTCCAAACGCAAACATCACCTGCAATCCAAGCCAAAGCTGTATTCCAAGACCAAACGGCTACCGGAAAGTTGAAAGCAGAAATGATTCCAACAACTCCTAATGAATGGTATTGTTCATACATTCTGTGTCCCGGACGCTCAGAGTGCATTGTCAATCCGTGCAACTGACGAGATAATCCTACAGCGAAGTCGCAGATATCGATCATTTCCTGAACTTCTCCAAGACCTTCCTGCAATGATTTACCCATTTCATAGGAAACCAATTTACCCAGTGCATCTTTTTTCTCACGCAATTTCTGACCAAACTGACGAACAATTTCTCCACGTTGTGGTGCTGGCATTAATCGGAAAGTTTTGAATGCTTCAGTCGCGCTTTTCATTACTTTCTCATAATCCTCTTTAGTTGTGGTTTTTATTTTTCCGATCAGCTGACCGTCAACCGGAGAATAGCTTTCAATGATCTCGCCATTTGAAAACCAGCTGTTTCCTGTTGAAGTTCCTTCGTTAATTGCTGCCAAGCCCAATTGTTGCAAGGCTTCAGTCATTCCAAATTGATTTGCTATTGTTGCCATTTATAACTTTTTGATTGTAAATTGTATTATTTTTTGCGAAGTTATGATTTATAGGTGGATTTTGCGAATCAAAATGTTTTTTTAGCAATTGCCTTTCCTTTTCTTAAAGAATCAAAACAAATTTCGCTTCTTAAATATAAATACGCCCAAAACAGAAATCAGTAACGACATAAGCAAGATAATCCAAAATCCCAGTGGACTTGCCTGAAGATTATTAGGCACGTTCATTCCATACAGGCTTGCTACAAGCGTAGGAATCATCAGGATGATTGAAATGGAAGTCAACCTTTTCATGATAACGTTCAGATTGTTCGAAATCACGGAGGCATAAGCGTCCATCATTCCGGTCAAAATATTGCTGTACACATTTGTTGTTTCTTCTGCCTGACGCAATTCAATTTCTACGTCTTCTACCAGATCAGGATTGAGATCTGTTTTTTGGTTTTTCAGATTCTTAATTCTGTGAAACAATATATCATTTCCTTTTAAAGACGTTATAAAAAACACCAGACATTTTTCAATCTGCAACAGTGCTTGAAGTTCTTCGTTTTTGATTGATTTTTCTAAATTGCTTTCGGCTAATTTGATACGTTGATTAATTTGTTTCAGGTATTTCTGATACCAAACACTTGACGACAACAATAATTTGAGCACTAAATCGTAATGTGAAGTAATTGCTATTTTTTTGCGCTGCGTGTATAGCACAAAATCTTCAAGCATATCGTTGGGCTGAAAGCATAAGGAAACAAAAACATCATCGTTAAAAATCAGCCCAAGAGGTGCCGTATTAAACGGAAGTTTTTCGTCATTGCTCTTAAAAGGAATTCTTAGGATAATGAGATTCCAGCCGTTTTCAGTTTCCAGACGCGGGCGTTCGTCAATATCTTCAATGTCGTTATAAAAGGCTTCGGGAATTTTTAAATCTTCGAGAAGGTATTTGATTTCTTCTGCTGTTGGAGAAACCGCATTAATCCAGCAGCTTTCGTTTTGGTTTTGGGCAGAGATAAGCCCGCTGTCATTTTTGTAGAATGTGATCATAATGCAATGCTATTTCTAAGAACAGCGAGCAGGATGACATGCTGTCCTTAAATTAATAAAATGTTCTTCTGATAATAATCGTCCATTTTTAAGGATAATTTTTTTTTAAATGCGGCGCGAAGGTATGACATTAAATGTGAAACTGTTATCTGAATTATGTTTTTTTTAGCACTACAAAAAAACCTTGCCGCTGGCAAGGTTTATCGTTTTTGAAAAGTATTTAAAAACACTATCTCTTTAAGGTATATTTTTTATCGGCTTCCATAATGGTTCCGCATTTTGTACATGTCCTTAATGTTTTGGAATTGTAAAAATATTGGAAATGTGGCAGGAAATCTTTTTCTATATCGTTGAGTTCAAAATAGACTTCATAAAGTTTGTGGTTGCAATTTTCGCAGAACCAGAGCAGTCCGTCAGTATAACCTTTTCCCGCTCGCTTTCTTTCGATAACCAAACCAATAGAGCCTGCCGAACGAACCGGAGAGTGAGGTGTTTTTGCGGGATGAAGATACATATCTCCGGCGTTGAGTTCCATTTCTTTGCGTTCGCCACCTTCCTGGATGATTACTTTTATAGAACCTTCAAGCTGATAGAATAGTTCTTCCGTTTCATTATAATGGTAGTCTTTTCGGGCATTAGGTCCGGCTACTATCATTACGATATAATCTTCGGAATCCACATAAATGTTTTTATTTCCAACAGGCGGTTTTAGCAGATGCCTGTTCTCTTCAATCCATTGATTGAGATTGAATGGTTTTGAAATTGCCATAGCTTTAATATTTCTACTAAATTACTAAAAATAAAAAAGGCTAGTGAAAAACTAGCCTTTAAAATTATTTTACTTCTTTTATCAGATACAGATACACCGGGAAGTGATCGCTAAATCCAACTTGTCCGTTGGAGTTTCTAAGCGGATATCCTTTGTATTGTCCTGTTGTTTGGGTAAGGAAAGGTTTGTTGTAAACGCCTGCTTTCCAGAAACGGTAAGAAGTATAGTCTTTTCTGATTAATGGTTCTGAAAGAATCATCTGGTCGAATAAATCCCAGGCATCGCGATAAGCCAATGTTCCAATTCCTTTGTTAGACATTTCTTCCATAGGATTAAACATGCCTCTTTCTTTAGTCTCTTCTTTTTTGCCTTTCGCTCCTAATTCAACCTTAACACTCTTGTTAAGAGGACCATCATTCAAGTCACCCATTGTGATGATTTTTGCGTTTGGATTGATGTTGTATAATGAGTCGATAATCTTTCTGTTCAGTCTTCCTGCTGCCTCACGGTTCGGGCTTGACTTTTGTTCACCTCCTGAACGAGATGGCCAGTGGTTTACGATAAAGTGCATTTCTTCTCCATCCAACAATCCGGTTACCAACAATTGGTCACGCGTATAGATTCGCTGTGTCTTATCTGTTTGATCATAGATAATTAACGGAACATTAATCGAGCTTGTTGGCTTGAAATGTTTTTTCTGATAAAGTAACGCTACATCAATTCCTCTTTTATCAGGAGAATCAAAATGAACGATACCATAATCCTTATTAATCAAGAGTGGTTGCTTTATCAAATCTTCAAGAACACCTCGATTTTCGATTTCAGCACCTCCAATAATTACAGGAGATTCCTTCTGCTGATCGCTAGTTCCTATCTCATTTAGGACTCTGCTCAGATTTGCCAGCTTCTTTTTGTATTTCTCTGACGTCCATCTTTGATTGCCCGTCGGAGTATACTCTTCATCATTCACATTAGCGTTGTTGATCGTGTCAAACAAGTTCTCAAAGTTGTAGAACGCAATAGTTTGCACCTTAAATTTCTTATCCTGAGCTTGCGCTACATTTATTGAAGATAATACAACGAAAAGGGCAATAAATTTTTTAATTCTCATAAATCCAATATTAATTAAATATGAAGTTTAACATAAACTTGGGAGCAAAAGTAAATAATATTAATTAATAATGTAACTTTGCCGCCGTTAAGAAATTGTATTTCTAACAAAAAGGGATTAATCATTAAATTTATTTATGAAAAAACTTGTAATTAGTATTTTATTTGTAATGCAAGTCGTTTTTGCTTTTGCTCAGCAAAACTCCTTAGTTAAGGGTAAAGTTGTTGACTCAAAAACTCAAAAACCATTGCAAAATGTAGTAGCTACAATTCGAAACACGACATTGACCGCTTTGACAAATTCTGACGGTATATTTGTTTTCGAAAATGTACCACATGGCAGCCATCTTCTTGAAGTTTCAAGTACTGGCTATACTCGCCAAATTTTGTCTATCGACGTTGAAGGTCAACCGTTAGACTTGGGGGTTGTTGTTTTGGCAGAAGACATTACTTCTGAGCAACAATTAAGCTTGATTACCATTACTGAAAATGATTTGGGTGATGACAACAGTGGTTCTGAAAGTACTGCAGGATTGTTACAAGCAACAAGAGATGCTTTCCAGCAATCAGCGGCTTTCAACTGGGGCCAGGCTCGTTTTAGAATCAGAGGTTTAGACAATGAATACGGAACAACCATGATTAATGGTATTGTTATGAATAAATTGTATGACGGAAGACCACAATGGAGTAACTGGGGTGGTTTGAACGATGCTACTAGAAATCAAGAATTTACAATGGGTTCTGCTCCATCTGATTATACTTTCGGAGGTATCTTAGGAACTCAGGAAATCAATACAAGAGCTTCATTTTACAGACCAGGTACAAGAGTTTCTTTCTCTGGAACGAATACAAACTATAGCTGGAGAATGATGGGAACTCATGCTTCAGGAATGAACAAAGATGGAATTGCTTATGTAATTTCTGCTTCAAGAAGATGGGCTCAGGAAGGTTACTTTGACGGAACCGATTATAGCGCTAACTCTTTCTTTGCAAGTGTTGAAAAAAGATTTAATGATAAGCACAGCTTGAACTTTACATCAATCTATGCTCAAAACAGCAGAGGTAAAAACTCTCCAAACACGGCTGAAGTTAATAAAATCGCTGGTGAAAAATATAACTCTTACTGGGGATGGCAAGATGGCGAGAAAAGAAACTCAAGAGACAAAGATGTTGAAGAGCCTATTTTAATGCTAAGCCACTACTGGAAAATTACTGACAAGACGAATTTAAACACAAACGTTTCTTATCAATTTGGTAAAATTGGAAACAGCCGTCTTGATTTCCAAAATGTAAACAACCCTGATCCTACTTACTACAGAAATCTTCCTAGCTACTATACTTCAATGTATGATGGAAATACATTTGTAGGAGGTTCTGAAGCTAATATTTTAGAAGCGTCAAGAGCTCGTTTCTTGACTAACAGACAAATTGACTGGAAAGCTATGTATGCTGCTAACAGCAGAACAAATGCAGGAAACAGTGTTTACGCACTATATGAAGACAGAACAGACGATAAGACCTGGACTGCTAATACTATCTTAAATACTCAGCTTTCTGACAACATCATCCTTAATGCTGGTGCAACTTACAGAAAACTAAAATCGCATAACTTCCAAAATATGCTTGACCTTCTTGGAGGACAGTATTTTAATGATATTGACAATTTCTACACTGGAAACTTTGCACAATCTGACTTGAACAATCCAAACAGACAAGTTGGTGTGGGAGATACTTACGGTTACAACTACAATTTACTAGCTGATGTGGCTGATGCTTTTACACAGTTCAAATTCAACTACAGTAAATTTGATTTCTATCTTTCTCAATCTTTCTCTCGTTCTCAATACCAAAGAGAAGGTTTATACAGAAACGGACTTTATGCAAACAACTCTTTCGGAAAAAGCGACAAGATTGTTTTTGAAAACTTCGGTTTCAAAGGAGGTATGACTTATAAATTGACAGGAAGACAGATGTTCGACGTGAATGCTATTTACATGACTAAAGCGCCTTCATTGAGAAACTCTTTCCCTAACGCACGTTTAAACAACGTTATCATTCCGGATATCAACAGCGAAAACATCATGAGTGTTGATGCTAGTTATATCATCAGAGCTCCTAAGCTTAAAACAAGATTGACAGGTTTCTACTCAACAATCAAAAATGCTACTGAAACTTCATTCTTCTTCGCAGAAGGAGTATTTGAAGGGGACGGATCTGATGCTAACGCTTTCGTTGCTGAAACAGTAACAAACATCAACAAGAAAAACATGGGTGTTGAATTAGGTATCGAATACCAAGTAACTCCAACAATCAAAGTTACTGCTACTGGTACATACGGGCAATATACTTATGACAACAATCCTACTGTAAGTATCAACAACGACGCTCTTGCTGCTCTTGTACAAGAAGGTTCTGTAGCAAGTGTTGGCGGACCAAATACACAAGTGGATTTTGGAAAAGCTAATTTGAAAAACTACCGTCTTCCAGGTATGCCACAACAGGCTTACTCTATTGGTCTTGAATATAGAGATCCTCACTTCTGGTGGATTGGTGCTAACGCAAACTACTTAGCAAGCAACTATATTGATGTATCTGCTTTATTGAGAACTCACAATTTCTTTGAAAACTCTGCTGATCCTTACGGAATGGATTTCCCATTCTCTGATATTGATCGTGACAACGCAAGAAAATTGTTGAAACAAGAGAAATTTGATGATTTTTATTTAGTAAATTTAACTGGAGGAAAATCATGGAGAATCAGTGGTAAGACTGTAGGATTCTTTGCAAGTATTAACAACGTATTTGATCAGACTTACAAAACAGGTGGATTTGAACAAGCAAGAAATGCTAACTACCAAGAATTAAACAGAGATGTTTCTAGCGGAACTCCTTCTTTTGGACCTAAGTATTTCTATGGATATGGAAGAACTTATTTTGTAAACCTTTACGTCAACTTCTAATTTTGTGTACTATGAAAATGAATAAGATAACAACATTATTATTCGCATCACTTACGATGGGAATGATGTCAAGCTGTGTAAATGATGATGACACTTCACTTCCGGAATATACTCCGCTAATTTTTGGTGAAGATTTTTCTGAAGGTGTTGACAATACATTGTTTGAAAAAGAAGGATGGACAAACTTTGCTGAAACAGGAACTGTTCGTTGGACAAACCAGGTTTATAGCGGTAATGGTTATGCCGAATTCACATCATATCAGTCAGGCCAGCCTTCTAACATAGGATGGTTAATCACACCAGGTATCAATCTTGATGCTCAGGAAAATGAGAAATTGGTTTTCCAGACAGCCCAAGCATACGTTACCAATGCGGCAAACACCATTGAGGTTTTAATCTCTACTGACTTTGACGGAACCAATGTTACTGCTGCTACTTGGCAGACGTTGAATGCAACTTTTCCAACAACTTCATCTGTATATTTTCAATTTATTAAATCAGGAGTAATTGATTTATCAAGATTTACAGGAACAGCTCATATCGCATTCAGAGTAAAAGGAAATGGTTCCTCATTAGCTGGTACATATCAAATTGATAATATTAGGGTTTATAACTAATTCTATTAAAAGTAAAAAAATGAAATCTATTATATTTAAATCTATATTTGTCTCTATAATTGCTGCCGGATTAATTTCTGGTTGTGTAAATGATGACAACTATGGCACGCCAAACTTGGATTGCGTTGATCCGGGATTGACGGCGACCAAAACGGTTCAGCAGATTATCGCAACAGCTACTGGAACTCCAAAGCTTTATACAGATGATGATATCATTGAAGGATATGTTACTTCAAGTGACGAGAAAGGAACTTTCTTTAAGACTATTTCTATGCAAACGCTTCCTGAAACAGGAGCTCCTGTAGGATTTAGTATTGCTTTAAACGTTTCTTCAACTTTTGCAGAAGGATTTACTCCTGGAACTAAAGTTTACATCAAGCTAAAAGGCTTATACTATGCCAATGTTTTCAACTCTTTGCAGATTGGTGCTCTATACCAAGGAACTCAGATTGGAAGAATCTCTGAAAACGTTTGGAAACAATTTATCTTCCCTTCTTGTACAAAAGTGAATGAGAATGACATGGTAAGAACAGTAACTCTTGCTCAAGCATACACTAATGCTAACCTGAACACACTTATTGAAATCAATGATGTGCGTTTTGCAGATGGTTCTGTAGGAAGAAAGTACTATGATATCAATTCAGGCGGTGGTGCAACAAACCACTTTATCACGTCTGCAAGTACAGGTGGCACTTCTAACATTATCCGTTTCAGCAGCTTTGCTCCTTTTTCAGGAAACAGAGTTCCTTCAGGAAGTGGAAAAATCAGAGGTGTAATGACTAAATACAATTCTGACTTCCAATTCATCGTGAGATATGAAACTGATATCCAATTGAGCGGTAACAGAAGTTTCAACTATTCAGGAAACTTTACAGAAAACTTTGAAAGCTATGTTGCTAACCAAACTAGTTTCCCTAACTATTTCAACAAACCATTTGTTGGAACTAAAGTATGGACTATCAAAACAACAGCTTCAAAATATCTTGAAATGACATCGTTTGGATCACCAAATGAAGATAACAAAACAATGTTCTTCATGCCGGTTGACATGACAGCTGCTAACACTATGACTTTCAAATACAAAGTTTCATTCCCGGTAGCAGGTCATACACCTTTAAAAGTATATTACACGACAAATTACACTCCTGGCCAAGACATTAGAAATGCAAATCTTGTAGATATTACTTCAAGCTTTAACATTGGAACTAGCCAAACTTTTGTAAATGCTGGAACATTCAATATTCCTGCAAGTGTTACAGGAAACGGATTCTTCGTCTTTGAATATACCGGTTCTGGACTTTCTAACCCAAGACTTACAACAAACTTCGGTATTGATGATGTCGTAGTTAACTAAGATAAAGGTTACACAATAAAAAAATCCCCGTTGAAAATTCAACGGGGATTTTTTATTTAGAAACGAATGATCTCGTAAAACTATCCGGACACCAATCTCAGAATAACCCACCTATGCACCTCTCATTCATCCTTAGACTGTTTAATGAAGAATATTCCTTCTAGACCGTCTAGTCCAGGAATTCTCAATCCATTAATTCCAATTGATTAGGAATTGCATGTTTACCGTATCAAAACATTTGATCTAAGATGATTATTAACCGCAATCACGGTACTTCCCTGTATAACCCTGAAAGACGTTGGAAGCTCGTATTCAATAAAGAAGGCTACATTCTGACTATTTTCTACTAAGAATTTTAGGCTTTGAAAATAAATTAACCACAGATTAGAATAATTGCACATGCTTAAGAAGTCAATCTTAAATAAGAAAAGACGCGAAAAAGATTCACTTTACACAACTTTTTCTTAAACATAAAACCCTTACATATACCGGAGAAATCTGTTTTGGTATAACGTTTCCTATAATCAATTATATCGCTTCAACCACTTTAATTTGTTCACGGAAAACACCTCTCGTTTTTTGGGCATAAATAAGCTCAAAAAAGGACTGCTAAACAAGAATACTAAATCCAGGAGAAAACCTCTTAAAAGACCAAAAAACAGCCTTTTAAACACTTTATGTCAACCAAAAAGGAATAACCAAAAGAAATAAAGATAAAAAAAGCCATTTTTATCGGCAAAAAGCTAACGATTCAAAAATTATCAGAAAGTCATTACCGAATAAAAGCAGACATAAAATTGCTTACCTTCAATACTTTTTTCCACTATCCACTATCCACTATCCACTATCCACTATCCACTATCCACTATCCACTATCCACTATCCACTATCCACTATCCACTATCCACTATCCA
>NZ_JBGCCI010000011.1:0-96744 GCF_041262125.1 Flavobacterium sp. 28YEA47A | reverse complement strand
ATAAGCCTGCAGGAACTGCCCTCAACCGTGAAGCTCGCCGTAGTGCTGCATGCCCCGGACCCTACCGTTACCGTAAAGGTGATCGGCATTGTGGCACCCGGGTGCTGCGACAGGTATTCCTCGACGTTAAGGTCCGCCTGGTTGCCTACCGTGGCCCCGCTTCCGTCTTTCCAAACATAGCTGGCCGCGTCCGAAGGCGTAGCCTTGAGCCATAGGCTCTGGTTGCTGCATTCCTTGGCAATTGATGCCTCAAGGCCTGCTGAGATGGTAACCGTGAAGCTGCCGTTGCCGCCAAGGCTGCACGTCGCGGTGTTCTCGTCTATCGTATAGCTGACCTGGTAGGTTCCAGGAGTGCTCTGTGAAACCGAGATCTCTCCAGTGGCCGTGTTGACCGATAATCCGGACGGTCCGCTGAAACGTCCTCCCGTTGTAAAGCCTGCGGCAAGGTTCGGAAGCAGGTTTGCATTGCTCTGGCAAACCGGCGTGTCGTAGGTAAAGCCTACAGTTGGTGCGGTGCCCGCATTGATCGTGATCGAAACGGTATTGCTTCCGCCATCGGTACATGTAGCTATATTTTGTGCTAATGTATACACAATCTGGTGTGTTCCTTGCGTTGCTCCTGCCAGGTTGATCTCACCTGTAGTCGGATTTACTGTAATCGTAGAAGAAGTAAATGAACCTCCCTGTGTGAATCCTGTTGGTAATATCGGTCTTGGATTCGTAGTTGAATTTATACAGGCATTATTATAACTGAATGTCAGTTGCGGTGCTGTCAGGGCATTGATCGTAACATTTTCTGTATGGATTCCACCTGAATTACAACCTGATTGTACAACCTTGTATGTAATTGTATAGTTTCCGGCTGGACTGTTTACCAAATCAATCTCTCCTGTTGTTGCATTGATAACCAAGCCTCCAGTCGCCTCAAAAGCACCTCCTGTGTAGAAGTTCGGAGCTAATGTTGGCAATGGGTTCGTTCCTGCCTTACAGTACGATGCCTGATAAGTAAATCCTGTTACCGGAGTAATTCCATTTCCTAATACGATATCGGCACCAAATTGTCCTTCATCGGTACAAGTTGTCATATCGCTTGCCAGTGTATACGTAATTCGATGCGTACCCGGAGTAGCTCCAACCAGGTTGATTTCACCTGTTGTTGGGTTTACCGTAATTGTAGAAGAAGTAAATGTTCCTCCTGAACTGAATCCTGTTGGTACTATCGGCAAAGGATTTGTACCTGAATTTGTACAGGCATCATTATAGCTAAATGTTACTTCTGGTGATATTAAACCATTGATCGTAATATTTTCTGTATGGATTCCACCTGAATTACAACCTGATTGTACGACCTTATATGTAATCGTATAATTTCCGGCCGGGCTATTTGCCAAGTCAATTTCTCCTGTTGTCGCATTGATAACCAAGCCGCCAGTTGCCTCAAAAGTGCCTCCTATGTAGAAGTCCTGAGCCAATGTTGGTAATGGATTAGCTTCTGCTTTACAATAAGAAGCCTGATAAGTAAATCCTGTTACTGGTACAATATTCTGGTCTATTTGAATCTGGAAGCTCTGACTTCCTCCATTTATACATGCAGCTGCATTAGAATCCAGATTATAAGTTATAGTATGGGTTCCAACAGTTGCAGTTGCCATATCTATTTCTCCTGTCAGCGTATTTACAGTAAGAGTTCCTGATGAAAATTCCCCGCCAGCAGTAAAGCCAGAAGGCAATTGTGGCAAAAGATTAGCATTGTTCAAACACACAGGAGTTTGGTAGGTAAATCCGACCGTAGGTGCTGTACCCGTGCTGATAATGATGGAAACTGTATTTTCATCGCCATCTGTACATCCTACAGCTCCTACACTATACTTCACAGCATAGGTTCCTGCTGCACTGGTACTTAAATCAATTTCTCCTGTTGTCGTATCGATTCCAAGTCCGCTTGGTGTAGCTTCAAAAGTTCCTCCTGTTGTAAAACCTGGATTTTTTGTGATTACTGGATTCGCTCCCAAAGTACAATAATTGCTACTGTCATAACTGAAACCAACTTCAGCAGTAGTCCTTTGGTTTACTGTTACGGTTATTGCTACTCTAGGCCCTTCACAACCGTTAACATCAACATTGCTTACATAGTATGTTGTTGATCCTACTGTAGTCGTTTCCGGAGTCGGAGCAGTTGTTGTTCCAGTACCACCTGTTTGCTGTGTAAACCATTTCAATGTATAGTTTTCAGTAGGCGTAGCTGTCAGTGGCTGTGCGGTAGCATTCAAGCAATATTCTACAGGACTTGTAGCAGTTGGTACATCGCTGAATCCGTTGTAAGTAACTATTACAGTCTTATCGCAGTATCTTGTCTTCCAGTGGAAGGTGTATGCTCCAGGCGTATTAAATCCGGAAATAGCTGTTGATTTATTATTCGGGCTTGCTATAATCACTTGTCCCGGATTGTTTTCATCAGCAACCCATATTCCTTTTCCTTCTGCTTCAAGCAGCGTAGAGGTTTCTTGACAGGCAAGCGTAAGAGCCGCTGTTTTTATATCTATATTGGCTGTAATAGACACCGCATCTAATAAATTTCCTCCCGCATTGTCTTTAGACCTGAAAACAAAACGGGTCACATTCTGTCCGACAGGCACATTATAGGTTCCTTCATAGTAGTTCCATCTCAGACTGCCCGGATGCTGCTCAAGCAATACAAACGGTCCTGAAGGTGGTCCTGCAAGCAGTTCTAAAGAGCTGTTGCTACCTCTTGTTGCATGGGCATAGCCATATTTGAACTGGGTAATTTCAGAACTGTCAAGATCCTGATAAATTCCTCTCACATTATCAAGCGTGGTAGGTCCAGGATCAGGAGAAAGCGTCTGAACGACCTGCCCTCCATCATAAGGCATATAACCGTCTATTCCTGTCGCATTTCCAAAGAAAAATTCGTTGTAAAGCGAAGATGTCGGATCTTGTATGGCATTGGTTCTCCATCCCGGAATTATGTTCTGCGGGTAGAAGTTACCCAATCCAAAATCAGCTTCCGGTCTTTCAAAACTGCCGTTTACAATATCCAGGGCGCAAAGATCCTGAGGCGTAGTGATACACACATCGAATGTACAGATATTAGGAGCCGTATCGTTCAGGGTCATCCTTACCTTATAGGTAGCACCCGGCTCTACTTCTGCCATATACGACATTACGATCGCATTGTTATAGGTACATGCCAATTGCTGTAAGGATGTGCCGTTGACCTTGTATAGTGTCAATGTAATGCTTGGCGCAACTACATCTGGCGTATAGCCGCCCTGATAGCTTCCCTTGGCAGAGAAATTGCCCAATTCCAGTACATGTACTTTTGATGTGGCCACAAACTCAAACCAGATGTCTCCATTGTTGACTCCTGTACAGGCCATAGCTTCAGTTGAAGCCGTTGCTCCTATAAAACTTGCCCTCGTAGCCGATTGCTCACAAGTAGCGCCTGTGTTTACAGGTATAACGACTGCCTTGGAAGCATCATCGTTCCTTACAAACTTGTGAGGACCTGACCAGTAACTCTTGTCATTACCACCACAGATAGCTCTTACAAAAAACTCGTAAGTTCCTGCTTTCAGATCAGCAAAATCAGAAGCCTGTGGCGTATAGGAAGCTATTGTTACAAGCGTTCCTGATTGTGGCAATGTATTGTTTTCCAATGGTTGTACAAATACTTCCCATTGGGTCTCGCTGCCACCTGCTGTCCAGGAAAGAACTCCTGTAGAGTTTACCGTAAGGTTGGTTGGTTGCGGACAACTAACCGGGCCGCATGTTGCAATTCCGGTATATATTCTTGAGTTTGAAAGTCCGATACCTCCTATCCATACCTCATTTCCTGAGGCATCCTTAATCTGTACACGAGCAGTAGTAAACTGCCATTCATTTCCGGCATTGTTTACTAATGAAAACTCTACTCCCGTACATAAGAATACTGTAAAATCTACCGGAGGAGGAACCTGACCAAACGGTCCGGATGGGAACACCATACTTTGGATGATGACTCCATTCTGAACCAGGTTTATTCCACCGCCAACTCCTGATGAAGTTCCTCCGCTTAGGGTAATTGTATATTCGCAAAGGTTTTCAAAGCTACATTTTGTAGTAAATTCAAACGGGCCTACCCATTCGCTGTCTTGTGTGGCACTACATACCGCTCTTACATAATATTCATATCGTATGGCAGGCGTAAGACCTGTTACCGTATATGGATTTGAAGTCGTATTATGTCTATATTGCGCATCGCCATCTCCAACAGGAGCCGGCAATTCAGCAGGCTGTACGTATACGTCCCATGAAGTTTCTGTACCGTTGGCATCCCATGAAATTTTAGCACCCGTATCGATAATATCGCTTACCGCAAGATTGTTAGGAACAGCACATGCTGGTATATCTTCAATGATTACCTTGTCTATTACCAATAGCTGTCCTCTGTAATTCCAAGGATTTGGAGTTTTTTGAGGGATATGCCATGCAATGTTGATATCGCCGGTAACACCAGCCGGAAGGTTGATTACTTTTTCCTTCCATTCCGGATTGTTAAGAGGCGGTACACTTTCATAGCTCACTTCATATAACATGGTTGAGAACTGGTTAAGCTCGCTTCCGTTTGTAGATAATTTTACTTCAAGGTCTTCCTTGAAATCGCCGCCCCATAGCACTCTGTAGTAATAGCGCAGGCGCTGGCCTGGTCTAACTGTTATCGTTGGTGAAATCAACCAGTCGTCATTATTACCGTTAGATCCTGTGAATATCATTGCTGCATGCTCACCTTCGTATGGATTTAGCGTGTTATGCAGATTCCATGAAAAAGTATCGCTATTGCCGTTGACAACTCTCCAGCATTCTTCTGATACTGATCCCGGGTTGAATGTTTCTATAAATGGTGTCGTAAAGGCATTACATAATGTGGTAAACCTAAATGGTCCTACCCATTGGCTTTGTTCAGATGAACTGCAATAAGCCCTTACATAATATTCGTATTGCGTATTTGGCTGTAATGGTCCTGTTGCATAAGCCGTGTTGTTGCTTGTCAGTTGTCCGTTTCCGGTAGGAATTCCTGAACCCGCATTCTGTACTACGACTTGCCATTGGGTTTCCTGATATCCTTTGATCCAGGATAACACGGCTGCGGTTTGCGTAATATTGGCGGCATGCAAATCAGATGGTGCCGGACATGCAGGCGCATCTTCAATTTTTACATCATCAATATTAAGAACAGATGTTCCTCCTGCTGTAGAAAAAGACGGTGGAACTCTGAAAGCAATATATACTGGTCCGTTAGCATTGATATAAAGTGATTTCTCGATAAAATCGGTATTGGTAAAATCCATCAGCGGCATGATAACGCTAAAGCTTGCCGGATTTGTATCTGTAGTAGACATCAATACCTCTAATCCAAATCTAGGATTTGGGAACATAGGTCCCAAAGCCGCTTTATATTTGAATTTTAAGGTTTTAGTTCCTACCACGTTTACGGCCGGAGAAATAAGCCAGTCATTGTATGATGCAGTAGGAAAAGGAAAAGTCCTACCTTGAATTGCAGCCACTGTTGGATCCAAACGCCAAGTAGTTCCATCAGTATTAGCATCAGTAATGGTCCAGCATGATCTGTGGTTGTTTGCATCTGCGGTATCGAAACTCTCATAAAAAGGAGTGTCAAAAACACCACAGACTGTTGTAAAATAGAATGGTCCTACCCAGTTGCTCTGCTGTGTAGACGAGCAGTAGGCTCTTACGTAATATTCGTATTGGGTAGCATGTGTAAGCTGGTCTGCCGTATATTGAGGTGCATTGACTAGCACTCCGCTTCCCGTTGGGATGCCCGTATCTTTACGCTGTACTACAACCTGCCACTGCGATTCGGCATCGCCTGCTGTCCATGACAACTGTGCCTGTGAAGTAGTGACATTGTTCGCTGCAAGTGCAAGAGGGTCTGGACACGCCGGCTTATCTTCAATAAACACATCATCAATTGAAATTCTGGTTGCAGTATGTCCTGATCCTGGAACGACAACCCAGGCGATATTTACATTACCTGTTATGTTCGCCGGAATATTGATTATTTTCTCTTGCCAAGCCGTATTAGTAATTGGTGTGTCCGGAAGCAAGATTATTGTAAAATTATCTGCTCCTACGCCCGTTGTAGAAATCCTGATCCCATAACTGGCAACTCCACCTGTAACCTGATGCTTGTATCTTAGCCTTTTTTGAGTTCCATTGAAATTAACCTGAGGAGAAACAAACATATCATTATTATTATTTTGAAAGGTGCTTGTTTGCATAGTAGCATAACCTGACAAATAAGACCATTTTTGTCCATCTCTATTCACATCAATAGCTGTCCAGCAAGGTTCTGAAACTGTTGCTGATGTTCCTGTAAATGCTGTAGAATAAGGAGTATTAAAAACAGCACATTGTGTCGTAAATCGGTAAGGTAATCCCCATCCTCCGGTAGTAGCACCACATACTGATCGTACATATAGGTCATAAGATTGACCGGCTGCCAATCCTGAAGTTATCAGGTTGTCAATATTGGTATTGGTAACCGTTCCCGGACCTGTTGGAGCACCTGCATTTGCAGGGCGCACTACATATTCCCATGAACTTGCCAGATTGGCAACGTTATCCCAGGAGAATACAACACTGTTCTGAAGCAAGTTTTTATAGGTGAATACACTTGGTGGTGCACAGCTTGAAAAACTCAATTCAAAAGTAAAACAGATACTTGTTGATGCTGCTGATGTTGAAGAAATTACGATAATGTAAGTATGACCAGCCTGTACATATAAATTAGATATGTATTTTGGTGTACTTGTAGCTGTTGTATTCAATCCTGCCATACAGTTCACACCTACATTACTACAACTGTCATAAACAAATACGCCAGTGATAGCATTTCCAAAACATCCGGAACCTGGCGAAGACGGAAGTGTCATTTGTTTTATATTGAGCAATCCGTTTTCTGTAGGCGTATAGGAGAAAAAGGCTTTTGCCCCGTTCAAGTAATTGCCTGTAACTCCAGCCGGGAGACATCCCGATCCTTGAGTTGTATAACTCGTTGGGTTGTCTGCAAAAAGGTTAAGGTTGCTTGATAAAATATAAGGTGTCGTACTAACAGGAATTACGATTGGAGAATCGCATGACAATCCAAATTTTTTCGTCCTGAAGCTGAAAGGTCCTGCCCATTCACTTGCCGTATCGGCATCGCACACGGTCTTGATATAAACATCATAAGCAGTATCCGCCAAAAGCGATCCTGCCGGATAAGAGTTCTGAACGTTAGTGCCTGTAGCTCCAGGTGCCGTTCCTTGCGTTACGACCTGGATTTGAAAATCAAAAGCCGTTGGATGCGTCCAGGCCAGGTTGGCACTATTTGACGTGATATTGCTGGCCGAAAAATCAGCCTGGTTGACTTTCTGGCAGGATTCTATAACCCTGACGTTGTCTATAAACCAGGCATCGCCGCTTGGTGTTGCGCCGGTCTGGGTATTGACAACCACAAACGCAATATTGACGTTAAGCCCGACGGGAATATTCGATGGGATGGCAACTATCTTTTCTTCGTATGCCGTTTGGGAACCTATATTAAGATCTGCTTCTGTCCAAGACTTTAATATTATGGTATATCCGGCTGGGTCTGTCAGTCCGGCTGTAGAAAGCCTGATCTGGTAGATAGCCCCGTTGTTGGCGTTAGTCGCCTGTTTTGAATAAAAACGGATTTCTCCGTTTTGAGGAATCTGAACTTGTGTCGCTAAAAAATACTGTGCGGTATTGCCGGCACCGATATTTTCTGCACTTGGATTCAGAAAAGCCGCACTGGTTCCCCTGTAGCTGTCAGAAGAAATTCCCCAGGTCTGCGTCCCTACATTGTTTGTAAAGGACGGCCATGAAGATGGTATGCCGCTTTCAAACGTTTGTAAAGCCAATTGGGCGTGTGCTCCAATAGAAATAAAAAATAAAATTAGGGGGATAACAATTCTCTTCCTAATACACCTATGTATTAGTCTGTCATGAATTGTAGAGAATCGATAATAGCCAGTCTGCAAGAACCTACTTATTATCGAAGTAAATGGTAATTCTTTTCTCATGAGTCATTACATTTTTCAGTTAGTGTTTCGTCATAAAAATAGGAACTACTGTTAACCTTTTCTTAAGAATGTCTTTACTATTTACCGAAATTTGAAAAACCAAAAAAAGAAATAAACCACTTAAAACCAAACGATTACCACTAAAAACAACCCAACTTATCTAAACAGATTTTGTTTTAGAATTTTGAATATTTTCAATAATTTTATTTAATTTTAATATATTTTTTTCACTTTTCTTAATTAATACAAAGAAAAATATAACAGCTATTATTATTAATAATAAAGTTGTTAGGATATAATAATTGTAAGTGGAAATTTCTGTTTGAAGGTTTTTATTTTGAGACTTATACCCTTCATTTATCAAATTGTTGATTGATTTCCGTTCTGATTCCTTGACCTTTAATTGGGTGTCCAGAAAACGGGCATGGAATTTCTCATAATTACTCCAATCATTCACTGCCAGGTAATTTTCTAAAAGGCCATTGTAAATCCCTCTGTTTAAAACCAGGTCACCTACTGTGTTTGAAACGGCCAATGCTTCTTCAAGTTCTTTTATGGCGTCTCGATACCTTCCTTCCAACGTATAGACTTCAGCCAATCCTTTTTGGGCAAAAGCCTGAAGGCTGATGGCATGAATCCCTTTTGTGATCTCAATGGCTTCGAAAAAACTTTTCTTAGCCGACTCGTAATCCGATAAAAGAATATAGCAATTCCCTTTATTATAAAGTGCAATACTCAAAGTGGTCTTTATCATGGCTTTATCTGCCTTGCCCAATTCGGCTATTCCTTTATTAAAAAAGTTTATCGCAATATCGCAGTTTAGTTTTTCTTTGTATATAAACCCTCTTACAATATGATTTCTTCCCAGATGATACATTACAGAATCTCTTATCGGATATGCCATACAGAGTCTCTCTGCTTCATTTAGATATTGTATGGCTTCATCATATATTTTCATCTGCTGGTATTGGATTCCCATTTTGTTGGCAATCTTAATCTTTAGCAGAGGATCGTCTACATGGCTGGAAAGATTATTCGCCATGATGACGTATTCAAGTGATTTTTGGTAATCTCTTTTTACAGAATAAGCATCTGCAACAAGCATGAGGCCCTTTATTTTAGTTTTGGCATCATCTTTAGCATTGGCAATAATATACTCGCCTGCTTTAATGGCTTTTTCAGGCTTCTCATAGATTTCTGTTCCGCTAGCCTTAATAATACTGTCAACATTTTTGATAGACTGTGCAAAAGCGGCATGGCCAAAGAAAAAGGCAAAGGCTAAAAAAGTGGAGAAAAAATAGCGATTATGATGCATGGCTGTTTATTTTTTCTTGTTTAAGGGCTTCCGTTTCTTCTTTCAAAAGGTCAATAAATGTACCCGGCGCTATTCCGGTTATCGATTTAAAGACTGTAGCAAAACTACTATGGGATGAAAAACCGCTCTTTTCTGCCAAATAACTGATTTTATAATGCATATAGTTAGGATCTTCCTTCAGTTTTCCTATAATAAAAGTGATACGCAGCTTGTTGATATAGGTATTAAAGTTATCCTGATAATGCTTGTTTATTATCTCTGACAGGTATTTGGTATTGGTATCAAATTGCCCCGCTAAAACTGCCAATGACATTTCCTTATTGGTATATCGGATGGAATTTTCAAAACGTTTCAATTTGGTGAGTATCACTTGTTCCGTTTCTGCCGGAATTGATATCTTTTTATTTGTTTCTCTTTTTTCAGGCTGTAATTTCACAACATTATTTGCCTTTATCTCCAGATAGCTGATGATTTCTTTCAGACGCTTTTTCTTCAGGTAATTTTTCAGCCAAAGCAGCAAACCTATAATCAGCACAAAAACCAATACACCTATTGCCAAATAAAAATAGTCCGCATAACGCGATTTCGCTTTTTGGAAATCCGCTTCCTGTTCCTGGCTGATTAAATTATAGGCCGAATTGACGGCATCTTGCTCAGACTCTTCAACATTGTCATAGGTTTTAAGAAACTTATTATCAAACAATTGATAATTTTTCTTATCATTCAAAGCAAGATAATTGATTCCCAACTGCTTGTTGATTATTTTTAAAAGTGCTTCATTCTTAAGCCTGGTTGCCATTTCCATAGACACCAGCAAAGTATCAATAGCTCTGGCATGTTGTTTTTCATGAAAGTACACATGGCTCAATTCATTTAATAGTGCTATTTGGTTCAGAAAATCAGAGTTCTTCTGAATTTTGGAAAGTTTTTGTGCCTTTGCCAAATAATAATTCGCGGAATCAATTTCTGTCAATCCTACAAAAGTTTTGGCTTTAGCAATATAAAATTCTTGTTCCAGGGAGGGATTTTTGCTAAAAGTCGGCTGGTATCTTTTATCTGCTTTCTGTAATAATTCAAAAGCGCTTTGATAGTTCTGCCTGTCCAGATACATTGCCGAGTTGCTAATTAAGATTTTAGCCTCAAAGTAATCCTGTTCTTCTTTTGATTTGAGCCCTGAAATTTTTGCTGTCGCTTCCTCAAGGCTTCTTCTTGACTGATTGTCAAGATATAAAGTTCTAAAAATTTGTGATTTAAAAATCAGTATTTTTATTTTTTCTTCTTCACTAGCTTTATCGGCAAATTTACCAGCTTCAAAAACGTTGATAACAGAATTATTGTAATCGCCTTTTGCCCAATAGCTTTCTGCTAATAGCAGGTAAAATTTCGCCTTCTGAATATCCGACGGATTATTTTTTAACAGGTATTGACCTATTTTTACCGCTTCCTCAGGATTGTAATGGACAAGTTCATAGGCTTTACCCAACAACGATTCGTTGGGAGCCACTGTTTGCCCATAAACAGGGCTTTTCCATAAGCAAAATGCCATGAGAATTAACCAATATGTATAAAGGCGATAGGGTTTCATTTTTTTGGTAATTCTAAATTATGGTTTTCCGTAAAAACTCTTTCTACAAATATATCCTCTTTTCTTGTATTTTTAAGAAATATTCCTACAGAATAACATATTTCTCCTGAAATAAGTATAAAAAAACGCTAGAGGGTATCTAGCGTTTTTTTATTAATCTTTTCTCCATTTTTTTGTTTGTTCAAAAATGTGTTCCAATATCCTGGCTTCTTTTTCGTCAAATTCGACATTTCTCCTTGACATGACTATCTTTGCAGTCTCAAAAGCCTTTTTAGTCACATAAGTTGTAAATCCTGCCGCACCGCCCCAGGAAAAACTTGGCACAAAATTTCGGGGAAATCCGCTTCCGAAAATATTGGTGCTGACACCCACTACTGTTCCGGTATTAAACATGGTATTGATTCCGCATTTACTATGATCTCCCATCATCAGACCGCAAAATTGCAGGCCGGTTTTAGCAAATCCTTCGGTTTCATAGCTCCATAATTTCACCTCTTCATAATTATTCTTCAGGTTTGAATTATTGCTATCTGCTCCAATATTACACCATTCTCCTAAAACAGAGTTTCCTAAAAATCCGTCATGTCCTTTATTAGAATAGGCAAAAAGTACGGAATTACTGATTTCTCCGCCCGCTCTTGAAAATGGCCCTATGGTTGTGGCGCCGTATATTTTAGTCGCCAATTTTACTTGTGCTCCTTCACAAAGAGCAAACGGCCCTCTGATTACAGAACCTTCCATGATTTCGGAATTTTTCCCAATATAAATCGGACCTGTGGAAGCGTTTAGGGTTACGAATTCAAGCTGAGCGCCTTCTTCTATAAAAATATTTTCCGGAGCAATAACGTTGACGCTTTTTGGAATTGGCTGAGAAATCCTATCCTCTGTCAAAAGTTCAAAGTCTTCACGGAGCGCAGCATCATTTTTCTTAAAAATATCCCATGTATGTTCAATCGTAATACAATCGTCGTTGTATTCTAAGATTTCGTAGTTTTCAAAATCGACTTCTTCCTGGCTTTCTTCCGAAAAAAAGGCGATTACTTCTTCTCCTTTAAAAATGGCCTGGTTTTTCTCTAATGACTTTACCATCTCAGCCAAAACTTCATTTGGAAGAAAAGAGGCATTAATCATAATATTCTCCGGCATTTCTACCATAGGAAACTTTTCCATCAAGTATTCTTCCGTCAGGCTCGTGGTAGTATAGCCCAAATATTTTTCCCACTTTTCACGAATAGTCAGAATCCCTACACGAATATCTGCGACTGGGCGGGTAAATGTAAAAGGTAATAGGGCATTTCGAACGGTTCCGTCAAAAAGTATATAATTCATCTTTTTTAGTTTATAGTTGATAGTTTTTAGTTGATAGTTTTGGATTTCTGATTTTTGATTTTAGCCTTAGGAACTTAGAACCTTAGAAACTCAAACCCTCCCCCAAAGTTACAAAGTAAAAGTACAAAAAGAATACCTTCCAAATAAAAAAGCCTTCCAAATTTGGAAGGCTTTTTGTTATCTTGAACGCGCAAAAATTATTTTGCGTGCTTAGCGTATTTCGTTTTGAATTTGTCGATACGTCCTGCAGTATCAATCAATTTAGACTTACCTGTGTAAAAAGGGTGAGATGTTCTAGAGATCTCCATTTTTACAACCGGATATTCAACTCCTTCGTGAATGATTGTTTCTTTTGTGTCTGCTGTAGATTTAGTAATGAAAACATCGTCGTTAGACATGTCTTTGAAAGCAACTAATCTGTAATTCTCTGGGTGAATTCCTTTTTTCATCTTATTTGATTTTTTTATTCAATTGGCTATAAGCAGCTCTGAAGCTTTTCGTATTGAAAAGGTATAAACCTCTTATAACTTTTTAATTTTTAAACTTTTATTGTTTTGAGTTTGCAAATTTACAATTATTTTTTAATCTGCAAATCTTTATTACTCTTTTTTTTCTAGTATTCCCGATTGATTTTTATCACACTATAATCACGGATTTCTTATATTTGTAGATTAATTCTTAAAAACAGGTAAAATGAGCGAAATTACATCTCCTGCCAAGTCAGCAGTTCAATACGGAGTATTTTTTGGAGTAATTATGGTTTTAGAATTTGTCATCCTATATATAATTGGAATAGACACTATAACAAATCCATCAGTCGGGATTGTAATCAACCTGCTTAACTTTTTAGTATTGCCAATCCTATTCATTACTATTGCTTGTAATAATTTCAAGAAAAATATAAATAACGGGGTTATTTCTTTTGGCCAATGTTTAAAAGCCGGAGTAACAACTGCTTTCATTGCAGCATTAATCTATGCTATTTTTACAGTGATTTTTAATCTTATCTTCCCTGAATTCACACAAGAAATGCTGGAAAAGACAAGAACAATGATGACAGAAACAAATCCAAATATGTCACAAGAACAGCTGGATATGGCTTTGTCTTGGTCAGAAAAATTCTCAAGCCCATTTATAGTTGTTCCTTTTACATTGGCCTTTTATTCTTTTGTAGGGCTGATATATTCACTAATTATTGGTGCAATTTTAAAAAACGATAGACCGCAAGGTTATTAATAAATGAACCTATCCATTATTATCCCTCTTCTTAATGAAGAAGAATCTTTAAAAGAATTACAGCAGTGGATTGAAAAAGTCATGACTGCGAATAATTTTTCATACGAAGTCATTTTCATAGATGATGGCAGTACTGATAATTCCTGGTTAATTATTGAAGGACTGTCTCAAGAAAATCCAAATATAAAGGGAATCCAATTTTTAAGAAATTATGGAAAATCCCAGGCTCTGCATGCTGGTTTTGCCAAAGCACAGGGCGATGTTATTATTACTATGGATGCCGATTTGCAAGACAGTCCGGATGAGATTCCGGAATTGTACTCCATGATCGTCAACCAGAAATACGACCTGGTTTCAGGCTGGAAGAAAAAACGTTTTGATTCTGTCGTATCTAAAAACCTGCCATCAAAATTATTCAACTGGGCTGCAAGAAAAACTTCAGGAGTTCAATTAAATGATTTTAACTGCGGATTAAAAGCCTATAAAAATGTAGTTGTCAAAAACATTGAGGTTTCCGGCGAAATGCACCGTTATATTCCCGTACTGGCAAAAAATGCCGGGTTTGCAAAAATTGGAGAAAAAATCGTAGTGCACCAGGCCAGAAAATATGGCTCTACAAAATTCGGAATGGAGCGATTTATCAATGGTTTTCTGGATCTGATTACCATCTGGTTTCTTTCCCGATTCGGAAAAAGACCAATGCACCTGTTTGGTGCCTGGGGCGTCCTGATGTTTATCATCGGATTTTTATCTGCAGGCTACATCGGATTCATGAAACTCTATAGATTATACGACAAACAGCCTACCATTTTAATTACTGACAATCCCTGGTTTTATATCGCATTGACAACCATGATTATCGGAACGCAGCTGTTTCTTGCCGGATTTTTGGGAGAAATCATCCTACGAACAAAAAATAACGAAGAACGATATAAAGTTTCTAAAGAAATAAATCTTTAAATTTAAAGTTCAATTTAAATTTTATACCCGAATGCACATCGAACAAAATATATTAGACAAAGTAAACGTTTGGCTATCGCCAATTTTTGACGAAAAAACACATAAGGAAATTACCGAAATGATGACTTCTTCTCCTAAAGAACTGGAGGAAAGTTTCTATAAAAACCTTGAATTCGGAACCGGCGGTATGCGCGGAATCATGGGCGTAGGAACCAACCGTATCAACAAGTATACGCTTGGAAAAAACACTCAGGGAATTTCGAATTATATGAAAGAAGTATTTCCTAATGAACAACTAAAAGTAGCGATTGCATACGATTGCCGTCATAACAGCGATACTTTGGCAAAAGTCGTAGCAGATGTTTTTTCTGCAAACGGGATCAAAGTATACTTGTTTTCTGAAATGCGTCCTACACCGGAATTGTCTTTTGCTTTAAAATATTTGAAATGCCATGCGGGTATCGTCCTTACAGCTTCTCATAATCCGCCTGAATACAACGGATATAAAGTATATTGGCAGGATGGCGGTCAATTGGTTCCACCTCAGGATGCCGACATCATACAAATTATTGAAGCGTTGGGTTATGACCAGATTAACTTTAAGGCCAACGAAAAACTAATTGAATATATAGACAAGAAAATTGACGAAGCCTTTGTCGAGTCGACAATTGAAAATGCTAGTTTTAATACGCCTGCCCAAGCTAAAAAGAACCTGAATGTGGTTTACACATCACTACATGGGACTTCAATTAAATCAATCCCTGAGGTTTTATCAAGAGCAGGTTATACCAATGTCAATATCGTTCCGGAACAGGCAGTTCCTAATGGTAACTTCCCGACTGTAAAATCTCCAAACCCAGAAGAACCAGAAGCATTAACTATGGCTTTAGCATTGGCTGACAAGCTAAATGCTGATATTGTTGTTGGAACCGATCCAGATTCTGACCGTCTTGGTGTTGCTGTTCGTGATAATGAGGGTAAAATGATTCTTTTGAACGGAAACCAATCTATGGTATTGATGACTGCTTTTCTGTTGGAACAATGGCAAAAGGCTGGAAAAATTACCGGAGAAGAATTTATTGGCTCAACAATTGTTTCTACTCCAATGATGTTGGAATTAGCAACAGCTTATAATGTAGAATGCAAAGTTGGATTGACCGGATTTAAGTGGATTGCCAAAATGATTAAAGATTTCCCTGAACTGAAATTTATTGGCGGTGGCGAAGAGAGCTTCGGATTTATGGTTGGCGATGCCGTACGCGACAAAGATGCGGTTGCAGCTACTTTATTGGTCTGCGAAATTGCAGCACAGGCAAAAGCTAATGGCAGTTCACTTTATAAAGAATTACTGAATCTGTATGTTGATTTTGGATTTTATAAAGAATATCTGATTTCGATGACCAAAAAAGGAATTGAAGGCGCAGCAGAAATCCAGACTATGATGCTTGAATTGCGGCAAAATCCTTTAAAAGAAATCAACGGACAAAGAGTTTTAATGGTAGAGGATTACCAGAATTCAACCGCACAAAATTTATTTACAGGTGAAACCGAAACATTGAAAGTTCCAAAATCAAACGTTTTAATTTATTATCTGGAAGACGGAACAAAAATATGTGCCAGACCTAGCGGTACGGAACCTAAAATAAAATTTTATTTCAGTGTGAACGAGCCTTTAGATTCTGTTGAGCATGCTAAAGAGGTTGAAAAAAACCTAGATCAAAAAATAAAAAACATTGTTGCTGAAATGCAGTTGCAATAATTTCAAGCAAACCCGATTCAATGAGCAATTTTAAAAAAATAATCCCCTTTGTCCTGCCCTATAAAAGATATGCTTATCTAAACATATTTTTTAATATCCTATACGCCCTTTTCAGCACGCTGTCTTTCATCTCTCTGATTCCGATGATGCAGGTGCTTTTTGATCAGACAAAGCGAAATACAACAAAACCTGAATTGGAAAGTATTTTCGAGATAACCAAATATCTTGAAAACTACATGAGCTATAAGATCACAACGCTGACAGATAATCACGGCGTGCAGACTACGCTTGCTTTTATGGTAGCAATTATTATTTCGATATTCTTGCTAAAAAACCTGTTTGATTATCTCGCCATGTTTTTCATTACTTTCCTGAGAAACGGAATACTAAAAGATATTAGGAATGCCATGTATAAAAAAACATTGGAGTTGCCTTTGTCTTTTTTCTCAGAAAAACGTAAGGGAGATGTAATTTCAAGGATTTCCGGCGATGTTTATGAAGTACAAACTTCTTTCCTATCCATTTTGGAACTAATCGTTAAAGAACCTCTGACAATAGTTTTTACAATTATTGCCATGTTTACGATAAGCACCAAGCTGACTCTATTTGTATTTATTTTTATTCCGATTTCAGGCTATATAATTTCAATTATAGGAAAACAGCTCAAAAAGAAATCAACCCGTGCTCAAGAAGAACAGGGTGTATTTCTTTCTACTGTAGAAGAAACCTTAGGCGGATTAAAAGTTGTGAAAGGTTATAATGCGGAAAAATACTTTAATAACGTCTTTCAAAAATCAACCTCCCGATTTTTTAACCTGTCTAACAGTATAGGAAACAGACAAAACCTGGCGTCTCCCGTAAGTGAATTTATGGGAATTACAGTAATTGCCGTTTTGTTATGGTATGGCGGAAACATGGTACTTATCGACAAGACATTAGAAGGCGCTGCTTTTATTGCCTATATGGGATTGGCTTATAATATTCTTACGCCAGCAAAAGCCATTTCTAAAGCATCTTACAACATCAAACGAGGAAATGCAGCAGCTGAACGTGTCATGGAAATCTTAGAACAGGAAAATACGATTACTGATATTCCAAATGCATTGGAAAAAGAATCGTTTAAGCAACATATCGATATAAAAAACATCAACTTCAGATATGAAGAAGAAAATGTACTTAAAAACTTTTCTTTAGAAGTAGAAAAAGGACAAACCGTAGCTTTAGTAGGACAGTCCGGAAGTGGAAAAAGTACGATCGCCAACCTTCTAACGCGTTTTTATGACGTACAGGAAGGCGAAATTAAAATTGACGACACCAATATCAAAGACTTGAAGTTAGAATCCCTGAGAGGTTTAATGGGATTGGTGACGCAAGACAGTATCTTGTTTAACGATTCTATAAAGAACAATATCTTATTAGGAAAACAAGATGCTACAGATGAAGAAATCATCGATGCGCTGAAAATTGCCAATGCGTACGAATTCGTAAAAGACCTGCCTAACGGAATCAATACGAACGTTGGAGACAGCGGTAACAAATTGTCGGGTGGACAAAAACAACGTTTGAGTATTGCCCGTGCCGTTTTAAAAAATCCTCCAATTATGATTTTGGATGAAGCTACTTCTGCTTTAGACACAGAAAGCGAAAGGCTGGTTCAGGTTGCATTGGAAAATATGATGCAAAACAGGACATCGGTTGTTATTGCCCACAGATTGTCGACCATTCAGAAAGCAGATAAGATTGTCGTGATGCAAAAAGGCGAAATCGTAGAACAAGGAAATCATGAGGAACTGCTCGCTAAAGATGGAGTGTATAAAAAACTCGTAATGATGCAATCATTCGAATAAGGAACAAAAGATGTATCAGAACAATCCAAATATAAGTCTTCCGGAAAATCTCGACACTGTCGTATGGAAATATTTGGATTTATCAAAGTTCCTTGATCTGTTGTTGTCAAGAAAACTTTTTATGTCACGGTCGGATAAATTCGAAGATCAGTACGAAGGTACGTTCAGCGAACCTACTTTTGAGGAGATCCGGAAGATTTCTGAAAACAATCCTGAGTTTTTGGATGCCTATAAAACGCAACGAAAAAATGTGGTTATCAGCAGCTGGCATATCAATGAATATGAATCTTTTGCTATGTGGCAGATTTTTACCCAAAACAGTGAAGGACTTGCTATACAATCCACTATCCGAAGAATACAGGAGTCTTTGCATTTAGAGAAGCAATATGAACAGCATATTGGCGAAGTCAACTATATTGATTACAAAAAAGAATATATTCCGTTTAACGATGACTTTTTTCCTTTCTTATTTAAGCGAAAGAGTTTCCAATATGAAAGAGAAGTTCGGATTATCTCCAATCTTTCTTCCCATAACCTGACTATAAACGAAGGTGTAAAGATCGACGTAGATATTAATAAAATGATTGAAAAAATATACATTCATCCTAAATCTGAAAACTGGTACAAAAACCTTGTAATCCAATTAGTAGGCCAGCTTGGTTTTGATTTTACTATTGAGAAATCAGATTTGGAAAGCGATATATTAATATAAAAAAATCCCCAGATAATACCTGGGGATTTTTTTATATTCCGTTTCCTATCGGATCATATTTTTCAGTTTTCCAGTCCGGAGAAAGCAGCTCGACATAATAATAATGTACCGCATCGTCTTTGTCAAAAGCTCCGTTCTTGTTGATATCTTCTATGGTTCTGTAATATAGCCTGTTTTGGGCTTCTACAATATTCCAATCAATCAGTTCCTGGTAATCTTCAGAAAGTTTCTGGAAATGTTTGCCGTTGATTTCGCTTATATAAAGACATTTGATATCGTTGGCATCTAATTTTCCGTCCTTATTCGTATCCATATCGACTAACGAATACACCAGAATCTGTTTTCTTGCCTTATCAGCAATCGTATTCAGGAAAGTCACCGTCTGCATCTGGATTTTCTTATCCGTAAGCGGTTTTAGTGCTGTTGAATCGATATGCTGGAATTTTAGGTTTTCAAAATAGCCTGTAAGTTCAAAGCGATTGTAATTGGAAATGGCATAGCTTACAGAATTCGTCTTGCTAGAACCATATGTTCTTGAGTTTCCATCATACACACGCACATCGCCAATGGCATGGATAAGATATTTGGTTCCATCCATATGGATTGGAAGATCGGCAATTTTTATTTGCGAAGAATCTGGCTTAGCCACCACTTTTTCCGGCTTAGTGTCATAAATTACCTTAGGAGTTTCTTCCTTTTCTTTACAACTAGCCAAACAGGCCATTGCCGCTACGAGTATATAGGTTTGAAATTTTCTCATTTCATCAGCTTAAAAGTCATTCAAATATAAAGATAAAACTTCAGAATTTCAATTTATAATCTTGCGGTAAGCTTTACGTTGAAAACTCGGGTCGTCATATAGTTTGGAATTCCATACTGAACTTTCGTGTAAACATCTCTTACCCAAGTGTTTGTTATCGCATTCTGATTATTAAACATGTTGAATATTTCCAATCCAAGCGACAAGTCTTTGAAACGCTTCAACCAGTGTCCGTCAGGTCTTTCGTTATTTCTCTCTGTAAATACATACGAAAACCCTACGTCTGCCCTGCGATAATCACGGAGACGGCTCTGATATACATACGGATCAGCATAAGACGGCGATCCGCCTGGTAATCCGGTATTGTATACCAAATTCAGGTACAATTTCAGATTTGGAATATTTTTCACATAGTCCTGGAACATTATACCAAATTTCAATCTTTGGTCTGTTGGTCTTGCAATATAACCGCGGTCATTTATATTTTCTTCTGTTTTCATGTATCCGAAACTGAACCAGGATTCTGTACCGGGAACAAATTCCCCATTCAAACGGGCATCAAAACCAGCGGCATAAGCTTTTGCATCGTTGTTTGCACTGTAACGGATTCTTACGTTATCAAGCGTATAGGTATTGACATCCGTCATTGATTTATAATAGGCTTCCGTAATCAATTTAAACGGTCGCTGCCACATCTTAAAGCTGTAATCATTGCTCAACACAACGTGGATAGACTGTTGGGCCTTTACATCCGGGTTTACTTTTCCGTCAGCTCCTCGAAGTTCTCTGTAAAATGGCGGTTGGTGATACAATCCTCCTGAAAGGCGGAATACCATATCGCTATCCCAGTCCGGTTTTATAGCAAACTGAGCTCTTGGACTGAAAGTCGTCTGGTTTTTTCCATCTAAATTATCACCGGAAACTTGCCAGTTATGGGCCCTTACTCCAAAGTTATACCATACATCATGCGCTCCTAAAAGGCTCTTTTTGCTCCATTGAACATATCCGGAAAGTCTGTCGATTTTTGTGTAGTTCAAGGCTCTTACGTTTTGATAAGGAACCAACGGTCCTGTGTACGGAGTATAAGGTTGGTCTCGTATTGGTAAATCAATGATTGGTGGATTTAAAGAAAATCCTGCCGAATCAATAACTTCCCATTCTACTATTCTGTCACGAATGTCTTCACGGGTGTATTTGAAGCCCCATTCTATTTTGTTTTCCTTGATATTATGGAAACCTTTTACTTCTGCATTTACAATCAGGGCATCCAAATCATTTCTGGCATGGTTTAACTGCGAACCGATTTCTTGTGTATAGACAATGTTTCCAAGATTTCCGGAACCGATATTGGTATCAAGCTCTCCAAAACTGTAATCAGCTTTGATATCAAAATATTCCTGTTCTTGGGTCAGATAAGCCGACGCAATAAATTTCAAGGTAAAATCTTCGCTTGCTTTGTAAGTCGTTTTTAAAGCTCCAAAATAAGTCTCGTATCTGTCTTTTTCCTGTCCTTCATAAAAAACCAATAATGCTTTCGGATCATCAATCGTTCCGAAATTGGTCTGTCTTGTCAGAGGTTCGTAATTGTAACGGTTTTGCGAGATATTCCCAAGAAAACTCAACTCCCATTTATTGTTTGGGTTGTAAGTTACGTTGGTCTGTATGTCGGCAAAAGTAGGTCTGAAATTGGTTTCTGTTTCCTGACTGTTTACCAAAAGGCTGTTGTCTCTGTAGCGCACTCCTGTTATGGCAGCCCATTTTTGATTTTTTGATGCTGCTTCCACCATCAAGCTACCTCCTAATAAACTTGCTTCGAGAGAAGCCCCGAAACTTTTTGGCCTTCTGTATGTAATATCTAATACAGAAGATAATTTGTCACCGTATTTGGCCTGAAACCCTCCGGCTGAAAAATCTACATTCTGGATCATATCCGTATTTGTAAAGCTCAATCCTTCCTGCTGACCGGAACGTATCAAAAAAGGACGATAAACTTCCACTTCGTTGACGTAAACTAAGTTTTCATCATAATTCCCTCCTCTTACATTATAACCGCTACTCAAATCGCTATTGTTATTTACGCCTGGAAGCGTTTTCAAAAGGTTTTCCACACCTGCATTGGCACCGGGAATTAATTTAATGTCGCTTGGAGAAATATTAGTAATTCCTTCAATCCTTTTTCGGTTATCATAAATTTCAACAACACCAATCATTTCAATCTTTTTGCTAAGCACCGGATTGAATTCAAAATCTTCATTAGGTTTTAGTTCAATATCCAAAGAGGCACTTTTGTTTGACAAATGCGTGAAAGTGACTGTAATTTTTTGATTGGCCGGAACGGTCAGGATATAAAATCCGTTTTTATTAGAAGTAGCAGATGCATTCTTATAGCTGATATCAGCATCTTCAACCGGTTGGTTGTTTTCATCTAAAATAACACCCTTAATTCTGGCAGTTTGTGCAAATGCGGCGACGCTTATAAAGAAAAAAAGAACTGCAGCTAAATTTTTTGTTTTCAAATTATACTTTTTTATTGTTGTTGACTTCTAAAAAAATGCGACTCAAAGGTAGCAGAATTTCCCATATTATCAGACACAACTATTTTTAAATCATTTCTTCCCTCATTGCTAATATTGTCTTCGAAATTATAGGAAAGCTTTTTGGTTTTGTAATCATATTCTAACAGAATCCATTTTCCGTTCAGATATCCGTTGTATTCTGCTATCCCGGACATATTATCCGAAATATAGATTTCCAAAAATTGCTGCTTGCTAATCCATTTTCCTTCCACAAAATTAGGATTGCTGATTTTTGGTGCAATTGTGTCCTTTGCTAAAACGAATTGACCTAAATCTTTAGTATATGTTGTAAAAATATTTCCTTTTCTGGTGGTCTTATTAAATCCGAGACGCTTTCCTTCTTTTGAGGCAATAAACATTTTTGACCTGTCAGCTTCCGAAGAAGTCTTGTCTTCAAAAGTAATAGTCATATTGTTATGTACCGGAACGGTTTCATTATGAAGGTAGAGAATCGAATCTTTTACGTCAAAATCAATATAGAAATCTTCATAAAAAGTACCGGCAGGAATAAAAACAGACACATTATCCTTAGCATAACTGTTGTCTTTTCTTGCTTTCAGGAAAAATCCGCTACGTTTTTCTTCTTTAGCCACCTTGACAGGCAGAGCAGAATATTCGATCGGAATATTAATTATGCTTTTGTTTTTATTAAAATCTGAAACTTCTACCTGAAAATTCTGATACAGGTTTGGAGCAACGTCAATTATTCCATAGGTATTATTAGCAGTGATAATACTTAAAAGATAGGGTTCTATCATAAAAAGTTTCTGTACTCGTTGTCCGGTTCGTTTGTAACGCGGATAATCAATCAATGCGTTGATATAACGCCCTTCATCAAAACCAAAAGTATCAAACTGGTATCCGAAAAAAGGCTTTCCATTGCTCAAGCTCTGCACTTTAAAGACACCATTCTTGTTATAGCTGTTATCAAAAAGGTCATAGGTATTGACACCAAACCCTATTTTTCCGTTAGCCATAATTTTTTCAGCAATATAACTTCCGTCTTTTTGCTGCGAAAGGTTGAGCTCAATCGGTTTTTGTATCTGGTTTACACTGGAACTGTCACCAATAGGATAAACAACCAAGCTGTTAATTACCGGCGGCCTTGTATCTTTTATCTGAATATCGAACCCGAAAAACATCGGATTGATTATTTTTTCTGTTTTGGAATCCCGAAATTCAAAATGCAGGTGCGGGCCGCCAGATCCTCCGGAATTACCAGACAATGCAATAACATCTCCTTTTTTAACGACCAATTCATTTTCCTTAGGAAACATTTCAACCTCAAAAGATTTTTGGGCATACTGCATCTTTTTAATATAGGCTTCAATTACAGGCGAAGCTTTTTGAAGATGTCCGTAAACCGTAGTATAGCCGTTAGGATGCGTAATATAAATAGCTTTTCCGTAGCCCCAGGTAGAAATCTTGATGCGCGACACATAACCATCGGCAGCCGCATACACGTTTAATCCTTCTTTTTGCTGTGTCTTAAAATCAAGTCCTGTGTGGAAATGATTTCCTCTCAATTCTCCAAAAGTTCCGGATAAATAAAGCGGTATATCTAAAGGTGAACGGAAATAATCTTTCGGATAGTCATTTTGTCCAAAAACCGAAATCGTAAACAATAAAAATAACAGGCTAAATCGCATAGTAAAGGTTTTTGCTAATATAAAAAAAAGAGTAAACAAACTGGACAGAAAAACCGAAAATTATAACTCCTTACTTCACAAATTATTACATGAAAAGCTTCATTAAAAAAGAGAATTTAAGGAAAAATATTGCAATATTTAAATAGGAATAGTAACTTTGTAAATTATGTAATGAATATTGACCCGGATGAGTGAAATTGCGCAAATCATTGATACTCTTGAAAGCAGGCTTGAAAAACTTATCGCGAAAATTGAGGGTTTGGAAAAAACATCACGCGAACTGCAGCAGGAATTAGATCGGGCAGCAAACGTGATGCAGAAGCAATCGAAAGAGATTGAAACATTGAAAGCGCAGCAGGACACGCTCAGAATGGCGAATTCATTACTAGGCAGTGAAGAAAATAAAAGAGATACAAAGCTTAAGATAAATTCATTAATCCGTGAAATTGATTACTGTATAGCACAGCTTTCTGATTAGCAATTATGGACGAAAAGCTTAAAATTAAAATATCAATCGCAGACAGAGTCTATCCTTTAACGGTAGATATGTCACAGGAAGAAGGGCTGCGAAGCGCTTCTAAGAAGATTGACTTGATGATTAAGCAATTCGAAGAAAATTATGCTGTTCGTGACAAACAGGATGTTTTGGCAATGTGCGCCTTGCAATTTGCATCGCAATTGGAGCAAAAACAGATTGATTCTTCAGCAGAAAATGTTGAAGCCAATGAAAGACTGAAAAAGATTAATGATTTATTAGCAAACTATCTTGACAAATAAAAAAAGACGTTCTTTAACATAGACTAAAATACTGCCTACATTAGTTCATATTTGATAAACTCAACACTAACAAATTAGAATGAGCAAATCGTCGCTACTAAAGCAAGCTGCCTTGAGCAGATCCTTGAACAGCGAGTTAGCTCAAAACTTGTCTTAACGAGTTTATACAAGCAACCTAATGTAGGCTTTTTTTATATATAAACATTCAACAAACATGGACAGTACATTAGTTATAATTATTTCAGGAATCGTAGGCATCGCGGTAGGTTTTGCAGTTGCAAAAATCATGGAAAGAAGCAACGTTTCCAACTTAATAAAAAACGCTAAGAAAGAAGCCGCATCTATTTTAAAAGATGCCAAGGCAGAAGCGGAGACCAATAAGCAGCATAAAATCCTGCAAGCAAAAGAAAAATTTATTGAACTTAAGGCCGAGCACGAACAAGTAATCCTGGCAAGAGATAAAAAGATAGCAGAAGCAGAAAAAAGAACAAGAGACAAAGAATCTCAGGTTTCTAACGAATTAGCAAAGACCAAAAAAGCTACAGACGACCTTGAGTCTAAAATCAGTGATTACTCTAACAGAATCGAAACTCTTGAAAAAAGACAGGCTGAAGTAGACAGACTACACAAAAGCCAGGTAGAACAATTAGAAGTTATTTCCGGTTTATCTGCTGAAGAAGCGAAAAACCAATTGGTTGAAAGCCTTAGAGCTGAAGCCAAAAGCGGCGCCATGTCTTATATTCAGGAAACCCTTGAAGAAGCTAAGCTTACAGCACAGCAAGAAGCTAAAAAAATCATCATCAATACTATTCAAAGAGTTGGTACAGAAGAGGCGGTTGAAAACTGCGTATCTGTTTTCAACATTGAGTCTGACGACGTAAAAGGTAGAATCATTGGTCGTGAAGGTAGAAACATTAGAGCTTTAGAAGCTGCTACCGGAGTTGAAATTATTGTTGATGATACTCCAGAAGCGATCATCCTTTCTTGTTTTGACCCTGTTCGTAGAGAGATTGCCCGTTTAGCGTTACATAAATTAGTAACTGACGGACGTATCCACCCGGCAAGAATCGAGGAAGTTGTTGCTAAAACAGCCAAACAGATTGACGATGAAATTATTGAAGTTGGTAAACGTACCGTAATTGATTTAGGAATCCACGGATTACACCCTGAATTGATTAAGGTTGTAGGTAGAATGAAATACCGTTCTTCTTACGGACAAAACCTGCTACAACACTCCCGTGAGGTTTCTAAACTTTGTGGTATTATGGCAGCAGAATTAGGTCTGAACGTAAAACTAGCTAAAAGAGCCGGATTACTACACGATATAGGAAAAGTGCCTGATACAGAAAGTGATCTTCCACACGCATTATTAGGTATGCAGTGGGCTGAGAAATATGGTGAAAAAGAAGAAGTATGCAACGCGATTGGAGCCCACCACGATGAGATTGAAATGAAATCACTTCTTTCTCCTATCGTTCAGGTTTGTGATGCTATTTCAGGAGCACGACCAGGAGCCAGAAGACAAGTGCTTGATTCGTATATCCAGAGATTGAAAGACCTTGAAGATATCGCTTACGGTTTCCAGGGAGTAAAAAGCGCCTATGCTATCCAGGCAGGTAGAGAATTGCGTGTTATTGTAGAAAGTGAAAAAGTTTCTGACGATAATGCTGCTAACCTTTCTTTCGACATCTCTCAAAAGATACAGACAGAAATGACTTACCCTGGTCAAGTAAAAATTACGGTTATCAGAGAAACCAGAGCCGTAAATATTGCGAAATAACAATATCAAATAAGTACAAAAAAAGCTCCTCAAATTGAGGAGCTTTTTTTATGGTATTAGTTTAAGAATATCCTGCAGATGTCTTCCAAACAGACAGGTTTCAGGAAATAGTCTTGTATTTCATTAGGAAAATCTTTTGCCTTGTTCAGATCAAAAGGACTGTTTGAAGAACTCACCATATAGATAACGGTTTCTTTGTTCAGCGATCCTTTTATTTTGCGGAACTCTTCCAGAAACTGCCATCCGTCCATAACCGGCATATTGATATCCAAAAGAATCAAATCCGGAAGCGTTGTGCCATTTTTAGAATTTTCTTTCAAGCCTTCTATAGCATCATGCCCGTTTTCGAAAAATCTTGAATTGACTTCAATATTATTCTTCTTCAATAAATTTTTTAATATAAAATGATAAACTTTATCATCATCAACCACAAAAACATCATTAAACTTTTTCATTAAAATATATTTTAAATGCAGTACCCTCTCCTACTTTACTCTTAACTTCTATTTTTCCTCCCATGGCTTCAACCTGATTTTTTGTAATGAAAAGGCCAATTCCTCTGGAATCCGGATGCTGGTGAAATGTCTTATACATTCCAAAAAGCGAATCCTTATATTTTTCCAAATCGATCCCCAGGCCATTATCCGAAATTGTCAATACCTTCTTACCGTTTTCATAAGTAAGCTGATACGTAATTTCTAACCTTCTGTCCGGATTGGAGTATTTTATTGCATTGGTCGTAAAATTCAAAAGTATGCTTTCCAGATAAGCCGGGTTATAATTAATATGGATATCATCTGGAATCAAACTGATAATTTTTACATCATGTTTGTTTATCTTCTCGCTTAAGACGTTTAATGTTCGCTGAAAAAACTCATTAAGATTCAAGTTTTCCCTGGCAATTTTTATTTCGGTGTGTATGCTTACTAATTCGTTCAGGTGCTCGATCGTTTGTGTCAGGTCATTTGAAATAGTTCTCAAATGCTGTAGCGTTTCTTCTCTCTCACTTGAATCCTGAATATCATCTACCAAATCCAAAAGCATTGTAAAATTTCCGGCATGCGAGCGCAGGTTATGAGAAACAATATGGGCAAAATTCAAAAGCCTGCTGTTTTGTTCGCTTACAATATCCAGCGTCCTTTTTAATTCGTCTTCTCTTTCCTTTTGGGAAGAAATATCCGTATGCGTTCCGATAATCCTTAACGGTTTTCCTGATTTGTCACGTTCAATTACTTTTCCGCGGTCAAGAATCCATTTGTAGGTTCCTTTTCTGCCTTTTACCCTGTGTAGGTTTTCATACACATCGGTTATTCCTTTCAAGTGCAGATCGATATCGGAAAGATATTCCTTCTGATCGTCCGGATGTACTTTAGAAATACAATTCTCAAAAGAATTGACACCTTCCGTTTCATCCAAATCCAAAATCTTCATGGATTGTTCTGAATAGAAAACCGTATTATCTACAAGATTCCAATCCCAGACACCTCCCATAGAAGCTTCCAGTGCAAATTCAAAGCGTTTTTCTGATAAAACTAACCTCAACTCTTGTTCCTTATTTGCCGTTATATCGGTAATTCGGCCATAAAACACAACACTTCCGTCCTTCATAGCTTCCGGCTTGGCTGAACCTTTCAGCCAGCGGATTCCTTTTTTAGGAAGCAGAACTCTGTATTCATGGCTCCATCTTGTTAATGTATCCCTTGATTTTAATACTGATTTTAAAAAACCTTTCACATCTTCTTTAAGAATACGATCCGTAATTACCGGACCGGCATCATGTTCCAGAAAGTCTTTTTCAAAACCATAGATTTCCATGGCAGAATTACTTACAAACGGCATGCTGTAAGTGTTATCTTTCTCAATTTTAAACTGAAAAATCAGATCCGGGATTTCTCTCAGAAGCTTTTCATAAAATTGATTCGATGTGTACGATTCTTTTGAATTAACGTAATTCTCGAATGCCATTAAGGGTTAACATATTGGTTAGGTGCAACAAAAGTATATACCAAAACGTCAACTCTTCATTAGAAAAACACAAAATCGTTTAACGGTTATTTTCTTGGATGAAATGCATTCATGACATCTGTAAGGTGTCTCCTGTCAAGGTGTACATAGATTTCTGTAGTGGTAATTGATTCATGTCCGAGCATCAATTGAATGGAACGCAGGTCGGCACCATTTTCAAGAAGATGTGTGGCAAAAGAGTGCCTGAAAGTATGCGGGCTGATTGTTTTTTTTAGGTTTATTTTTACTGCCAGATCCTTGATAATGGTAAAAATCATTGCTCTGGTCAACTGCTTTCCTCTCCTATTTAGAAACAAAGTATCTTCATGGCCTTTTTGAATATCGAGATGTGACCGAACCGACGTCTTATAAATATCGATATATTTTTGCGTAAGATTTCCAATCGGAACAAAACGTTGTTTATCACCTTTTCCTTTTACTTTTATGAAACCTTCTTCAAAAAACAGATCAGAAATTCGGAGTGATATCAGCTCCGAAACCCTAAGTCCACAGCCATATAAGGTTTCCAGCATAGCACGGTTTCTTTCACCTTCATTAGAAGTAAGATCAATGGCAGCAATAATTTTATCTATTTCATCTGTAGACAAAGTATCGGGGAGTTTTCGTCCTATTTTGGGGATTTCCACAAGTTCCATTGGATTATCATTCCGATAATCCTCAAAAATCATATAGTTGAAAAAACTCCTTAATCCGGAAATTATTCGTGCCTGCGAACGGGGATTTATAGTTTTAGAAATCTCATAGATAAATTGCTGAATGGTTTCTTCAGAAATTGAAACAGGATTTTCATTTATTTGATTCTCAGACAAATACAAAACTATTTTTTCAATATCAAAAGTATAATTATCAATTGTATTTTGTGATAATCCTCTTTCGATCTTCAAAAAAGATTGGAAATTTTTAATATAAGTCGCCCAGTTTGCCATCTGTCAAAGTTATGTTAATAATACTGTGCTGGCATAATACATGCTCCTATTATCTTAACAACTAACAAAAATAATTTAATTATGAAGCTATTAAAAATTATTTCGACAAATGTGTTGTTGCTTGCCGGGATGGCAACTTATGCACAATCTACACAATCCACAGGTTCATTTAACGAAGCAGGATTTGGAGTAAAAGCCGGTTTAAATTATTCTACAGTTACAAAAGGGGACTTTGACGAAGGTCCGGATGCCCGAACAAGTTTTTATGTGGGTGCTATTGCGGAGATTCCGCTTATTGACAATTCCTTCTCCATACAACCGGAGGTTATTTATTCGCGACAAGGATTTAAAAGGGATTATTCGTTTTTGGGAAGTAATTATACCGCAGAGTACCAATTGGACTATATTAATGTTCCGATATTGGCAAAACTTTACATCGTAAAAGGCTTCAGTATTGAAGCCGGCCCGCAGTTCGGATTTAAGATCAATGAAAAAGTCGATCTGGACAATAATGATGGCAATGCCGGAGAAGATCTTAATGAGGTCAACGATTTTGACATGAGTTTAGCTGCCGGACTTACTTTTCAGTTTGATGGTGGTCTGTTTATCAATGGTAGGTACAACCACAGTTTTAATGAGGTTGCTAAAGATACCGGTGCAAAAAATTCTGTTTTCCAAGTCGGTTTAGGATTTAAATTCTAACTCAAATTACAAATAAAAAACAGCCTTTGGGAATAACTCTCAAAGGCTGTTTCTATTGAATGCGGATACAGTTCTAATACAGTATTTTTTTGGAAACTTTTATTCCTTCAGTCGTAAAAACCTGAACAATCAATACCTGATCTGTTGGAGGCAGGCTCTTGATTATTTTTTCAGAAGCATTGATTTTTTGACCGTCAAATAATAATCTTCCCTGAATATCAAAAACTCTTATGGCATCAATTGTGGCCAACCCTGATGTTACGACAACATCTTTGTCTTTTTTATAAATCACGATACTTTCCGGATTAAATTCAGGTATTCCCAATGCTTCATTCCTATAAACTATCTGGAATCTGTTATCAAATGTCCCGATACCAGCCGTAAAGCTATACGGACCCGATTTCAGGTTATGGATTGCATTCTGAAGATTGTCTTTCAGATAAATATCCTGGCTGACAAACAATCCGTCTAACATATCAAGGCTAATTGTAAAAGTTCCGGCAATGGTTGTCTTGATTCCCAAATTGACTATGTCAGTGTTATCAAACGGAAGCGCACGTCCTTGTATTGCCAGTTTTTGTGTGTCAGTTATAGAATAAATACTAACATGATTGCCACCAAAAAGATTACCGTCAAAACCTCTATCCAGACCATTGGTAGCTCCTCCAATATACCCGACCAGCGTTTGATTAAAAGCGCCCTGACTATTTCTTAGGTTCAGCCAGAACCTGTTTTTTTCAATTCCTGAATTGGCAGCATTCCGCTTATTAGGATTCATGGTTCTGAAAAAACGGTTGTTTTCATCCTGGACTCTCATATTGTTTGTAAACCTGGCCGGAAGATTCCCAAGACCTCTTACAAAAAATGCCTGTCCGGAAGCCAGATACTTCGTTGGTGTAGCTCCATTAAAATTATCACTTATTTCAGGATTTAAAGGATCTGGTGTTGCTGGCGATGTGGCTACTCCACCTAATAAATTATAGGTTGCATAGTCATTTGCTGTGTAATTATAAGTCTGATCACCCGGCACTACATCGCTTGGGGCAGAATTGTGCGTCCATAGATAAATTGTTCCGTCTAATGCAGAAATATTACCAACATAAGAAAGGAATGCATCCAAATCTATTGCAGACGGATAAGGGTTACCTATCAGGTTCCATTTATAATCTGCAGGTAAAGTACTTGTATTTCCATAAACCGGAATCGTAATGTCTCCATTATTTGGCACTCCTATAAAAGAGGCTTCGTATTGTACAGCAGCCGTTGTCGAGAAACTCTGAGGCGCTCTTACAATATAACCTTTTGCATCTGTCATGGTAACATTGCCATTCATATGCGTCAGCCAGGCCTGGCTGACCGGATTCCAGCTATAATACTTGTCTGCCATTGTTGTTGGAGACAAATTATGGAGCGTTTGTCCTGCTACCGGGGATGCCCAGTATGTAAAATCAAGTCTTTTAACCGGTTGTGTTCTGCGTTTTGATCTGATTATACCAATATTGGTATTGGTTGTACCTGCAGTTTGCAAAAGGCTTCCCGTATCTTCAAATGTAAGTGTAGCCGCTGGATTTATCCTAACCTGATTTCTCACAGTAACGGTATTGTCAGCATTAATCACCACATTTCCGCTGTTTACCTGAAGTAGGCATCCTGAAATATCGCCGGTAGAACTATAGTTTCCATTAAAAATTATCTTTTCGGTTCCGGCTGTAGGTGGTGTTCCTGAACTCCAGGAAGTACCGTTCCATATATTTGAACTTCCGGAAATAATTGATGTGGCAGTAGCTTCACATCCGGAGCCATTTGTTACAGTAGCCGTGTAAGTCTGTGCCGTATCCGGATAAGCATATACGGTTGTAATATTTCCTCCTGTATAAGGAGTTGTTAAAGCTGAATCAGTATACAATCCGGCGATTGGAGTCCACGCTACTGGTGAAGGAACAGAAGTTCCTGTAATCCTAATGTCATCAATATTCCAGCCATTGTTCCAACCTGAATTATATCTGAATCGGACTCTCAGATTAGGCTGATTGATATAGGCAGAAAGGTTAATATTTACAGAGGCAAAATTTGTCGGAGTTCCCTGGTCGCTGGTATATGTTTGTATTGGTGTCCAGATTCCATCTAAGTCACCATCTGTATTCACTTCAACAATAGCCTGATCCGGAGCTTCATAATTATCGTAGTCATAATAATGTCTGAAAGTGAGGGCCAACGTGGTATAATTATAGGTACTGATTGCTGCGCTCATACTTAATGCATTATTCGAAAAACCATTAATATCGTAATTGGAGTCGATCGCTCCAAAGCTGCTTCCTGAGTTTATCGTTTCATAGCTAATATATACACTCGGGCTATCTTCAATGTACCAATATCCGTTTGCAGACGAACCATAATCCTGTAACATCATTAACGTAGATGTCGATACTTCAAAGTTTTCATAAAAAAGAGTGTCGGTTGTTCCGGAATTGTTTCCTGTGGCAACCAGTTCGATAACTCCATCACACAAACTCGCAGCAGCTGGCGTTACAGATGATGAAGGAGCAGGATAAACAAAAGCGTTTACTGGAAATCTCGGGCTTTCGCAAACTCCATTATAAGCTGTTACATAATAGGTTTTTGTAACGTTCAATGACGGTGTCACAAACGAGCCGGTAGGTGTAATTGCCACAGGACTTCCGCTGCTAATGTATTCATACCATCTGTATTCTGTCGTTCCGGCTCCGCCTACTGCAGTCAATGTCACCGTTCCCGGTCCGCAGGTTCTTCCAGAGGTAGCCGTAACCGTATGCGAGCATGACGGGATTACGGTAATCAGATAGTCTTCTACTTCACCGTTGTTGAATGAGGCCTGACAAGGATTGTTACTGGTATTTCGTATCAATTTTATCCTGATTTTCGTTGTTCCAATAGTTGCTCCGGCCGGCACCGTAACTGTTAACGTATAAGTACCGCTACCAGATGCCGCGACAGGTCCGGCAACAAGTTCTCCCGCATCGACCATATCTCCGTCCTGGTTCCAGTCTGCAAAAAGATAGAGATTATCATTATTATGTCCGTTGGAAGTGGTTACCCTAATTGTTGATGTTGCAGTTCCTTGCATTACTGACGCTATAGAACCCAAATTTGAATAATCTCTATAATTCGTTTGGACGCTTGTATTTGTAAATCCTCCCGAAACCACTCTTGAAATATATTCGTTATTATTAGTTGATGTTGATGCACAATAACATATTGTTGCATTGGTAGTAAAACTCCATGTTGTTGGCGTTCCTGTTGTGGTGCCGCAGCCATTTCTTGGCACGATTCTCCAATAATAAGTTGCAGACGCTGCCAATGTTCCTGTACCATAACTGGCTGCAGTTACATTAGCTGTAACGGTTCCCGGCAAACTTCCGGCTCCAAAATAAACATCATAAGAAGTTGCTCCCGCTACAGCTGTCCATGTCAGAGTATTCACAGCTCCTGTTCCTGAATAGCAGACATTTGTTGCGGCATTGGCAGGAGAAGGTCCTGTTGCGGTGCCCGGTGTAGTATTTATTGTGGCTGTTAAACTTCCGGAATTTGTACTCCAGCAGCCTGTCGTATTGTTTTGGGCACGGATATAATAAGTTCCACTTGTCGTTACATTATAAGTAGCTCCGCTATTTGCAGTCGAAGTACCTGTTGCTGTGGTCTGCCAATACCATGTTACTCCTGTAGGTGGAGTACCTCTTGTAAGGGTCACACCCGGAGAAGCACATTGCGGGGAATTACTGCTCAGAGTGGTCGGAGTGGCCGGCAAAGCGTTTACTGTAAATGATGTACCAGAAGTTGCTGATCCTCCAGAAGTAGTCACAACCACATTGCCAGTTGTGCCGGTACCAACAGTAACTGTAATTGAAGTTGCTGTATTAGCAGTAATTGTAGCCGCTGTACCACCAATGGTAACATTACTGGCATTGGACAAATTGGTTCCTGTTATTGTCAATGAGCTTCCAACGCAGCCGTTGGTTGCGCTTAAATTTGTGATTGTTGGAGGAATAGGCAAACTTAATAGCGTGACTACAATATTCCCACCATTTCTCGTTCCATTTGCGTTACAGTCATATTCATTAAGTTGTATTCTATAAGTTCCTGAAACAGTAGGCACGAAGTCAATAGAAGCCCTACTACCTGTACAAGCAGGACCATCATCATCATTATATCCAACCACTGTACCTCCAGTATTTCGTATAGTCATTTGGGTATCATAAGTAGAAGCACAACTCGAAACTCTATAAGTTGCGCCAGCTTGCATAGTTGTTACGGCAAAATTTCTCCGTCCTGCATTATTCCCTGCAGGTGAACAGGAAATACTATTCCCAACAACTGTCGGTGCTGCCGTTGTGCATTCCGTATTAGCAGTATAGGCTGCACATTGTCCAAAACTTTCATGTGCTGTAAAAAAAACAAGCAACATCAAAATCAACTGAAGAATTTTTGCACGGGGAATGCTTTCAAATTCATCAATTGATAAATTTTTGTAATTATTTTTCATAGTCTAGGGGTTTAACATCGAAATTTATGACAAAACAAAACCGTTTTAACACAAATTCAGACCGCTAAAAGTATTTTTGAAATAATTACGACCAACTACATTTCTGTATCGCCCAACTACAATATTTGACTATTAGTGTTGATAAGTTTTTTTAGTTTGAGAGTATAAAATCAATAAAATAAGTAGGATTAAACCTACTTATTATTAAAATCATCTAATTGACACAGTAGAGAGATGAAAAGTTACATTTTTCATAAAAAATAAGAGCGATTCTCACGTATGAAAAACCGCTCTTACAACCTAACCAACCATTAAAAACAAAAATTAATTTTTCATGTATTTTTTATAATTTTCAGTATTGATTCTTGCTTTAAGATCATGTAATAAGCTATATAATCCGAAGAAAGTCCTGTTGATATATAAAAAGTGTTTTGAACCTCGATTTCCGTTCATTTTCCTAAGTTTCGAATCTTTGCTATATTCTTCGCTAAGCTCCGCCATCTCTCCAAAAAAGGCTTCATCTGAAAAGTCAAAAGTATCGGTTTGATAGGGTCTTGTAAATAGTCGCAACAGCTGATTGAACAATTCAGAAAAATAAGCTACTTCTTCTTTAGTATCGTCATGTCGCAAAATCTCAAGCTCATATAACTTTTCAAGGAATAACTCTTGATTATCCATAATTTCTGGTCTTGCCAATTCAAAATACGGAATATAAAAATCTTCCGGAACCTGTTTTATGCATCCAAAATCAATCGCTATCAGATTCCCATCCTTGTCAATTAAAAAGTTCCCCGGATGCGGATCGGCATGAACCTGTCTGAGCTGATGCATCTGGAACATATAAAAATCCCATAATGCCTGGCCTAAACTATCGCCTTTTGCCCTATCTTCATTATGAGCTGTAAATTCAGACAAATGTTCGCCGTCCATCCAGTCCATAGTGATAATCTTTTTAGAAGAAAGTTCTGGATAGTATTTTGGGAATTTCAGATTGGCAATTTCGCTGCATGCTTCTGCTATGGCAACACCCTGTCTCAATTCCAATTCATAATCCGTTTCTTCCAGCAGCTTATTTTCCACTTCCTTAAAGTAGCGTTCCGAATCTTTTCCCTGAAGGTTAAACATCTTGATTGCAAATGGCTTCACAATAGCCAAATCAGAGCTGATACTGTCTGCCACTCCGGGATACTGGATTTTTACTGCCAGTTTTTTTCCATCTTTGGTCGCTTTATGAACCTGACCTATGCTAGCAGCATTCACAGAATCGGCGGTAAACGAATCATATATTTCTTCGGGAAACATTCCTAAATATTTCTTGAACGTTTTTCTTACCAATGGTGCTGATAAGGGCGGAACGGAAAACTGGGCTAGTGAAAATTTTTCTACGTAGGCCCGAGGCATGATATTTTTATCCATGCTCAACATCTGGGCTACTTTCAAGGCACTGCCTTTTAAGTTTTTTAAACCGTCATAAATATCTTCTGCATTATTTTCATTCAGCTTTTCTTTTGTCAGTGAAGGATTGACAATCTTTTCGCCATAATAGGCAATGTAGTTACCACCCACCTTAATTCCGGTTTTTACCAGTTGTCCGGCTCTTTCAATCTTATTTACGGGTATCTTATCTAGTGTTTTCATCTTCTACTCCTTATCGTCTTTCTTTCCAAATAAATTTTCCCAAATCAAACAGGCTTTCCAATGGTGTGGTATCCAGTATATCGAAAGTAGCCTTTACTGCTTTCTCAATCATGATATCCGTTTTTTCAAATCCTTTTGATGTATCGTCTAGCCAAAATTTCAATATAAATAAGAACTGAAGCCAGGCTCCTTCAGAAAAAACCGGCGTAGTGATTTTCTTTATCTTGCTGTCTTTTTCTGTCTCACCTGACTTTAATATATCTACGATATATTCTTTGAAATGGTTTCGAAGTGATGCCAGTTGTTTGAGATTACGAAGTCCTTCCTTATTATCTTTTAATGCATAGTAAACATAGGTTCTGTTTAATGTCAGGATTTCAAATAGTGTGAAATAAAGCGACAATAGCTTATTTCTGTTTTCATAGGCCGCATAATTAGCATCTTTATGGAGCGTATTTAATGTGTTTTCAAAAAACCTGACCCAGACGGTTTCCCTTAAGGCATCCAGCGAATTAAAAAAGGAATAAAAATCGGCTTCGTCAACGGTATGTTCTTTACAAAAAAGATATACATTTTTGGGTGCTTCGTTTTTTTCAAGAACAGCATTCATATACATTTCGATCAACTGATCGTCATCAATAAGCTGTTTTTTTGACTTCGGATTCTTTACTGTTGCCATGATCTGTTTTTTTTGATTGTACAGTAAAGGTACGTTTCAATTATTTCTGAAACATATAAACATCTGTTAAATATCTTTCAAAAAAATTGAACTAAAACCCTAAAAATCACTATTGGGGATTTTGGGTCAATTTGAAAAAGTGAATTTTGGTTGTTTTTTTATTTAGCCACAGATTAGAGTGATTACACAGATTTCGGGAATTTATGTTAAGTGAAACGACGGCTAAAAACTTTGTGGCTTTGCGACTTTGTGAGCAACTATTTTCACGCAGAGACGCTAAGGACATCATTGATTTTTAAAACTCTATTTTATAGGTATAAAAAAAGGCCGGCTAAAAAGACGACCTTAGAAACTATATTCTTGTATAATTTAGTTTTTCACTTCTTTTTGGGCATCTTGTACCATTTTTTCATTTGCTGTAATGGCAAATTCAACACGACGGTTTTTAGATCTTCCGTCAGGAGTATCATTTGATGCGATTGGATCAGCAATTCCTAAACCTGTAGTATTAAATCTGGAACTATTGATGCCTTTGCTAACTAAATAGCTCTTTACTGAAGCTGCTCTTTCACCTGACAATTTCAAGTTATACTCAGCTGGACCTGTACTGTCAGTATATCCGTAAATCTGGATATTCGTATCTGGGTATGAATTAAACACGCTAACCAGTTTATCAAGGTTTGCTTTAGCCGCAGCTGTCAGAGTTGATTTGTTAGTATCAAAACGAACTGCATTTTCATTCAATGTCAATTTGATTCCTTCTCCTACTCTTTCTACTTCAGCTCCAGGAAGCGCATTGTCAATTTCTCTTGCCTGTTTGTCCATCTTGTTACCGATAACACCTCCAACAGTTCCACCCACAACACCTCCAAGAACAGCACCTAAAGCAGTGTTGCCTCCTTTACCTATGTTATTACCCAAAATACCTCCAAGAACAGCACCAGCAGCAACACCAATACCAGCTCCTTTTTGAGTATTATTCATATTTTTTGCAGACTCACAGCCTGTAAAAAAAGTACCTATAGCAAATAAACATGCTAATGAATATATTCCAATTCTTTTCATATCGATTATTGTTTTTGGATTAGTTTACTTTTGTAAATTGATATACAACGTTGGTCAGTTTCCCTCCTACGTCAATTTTGTCGATCAATTGGAATGAGTTTTCTGTCTGGTTAGCAACAGCCAATACATATCCATCTCTTACTCTCTTTGCTTTTTCACCTGCATCAAGAACTTTAAGGACAAATTGTCCGTCTTTATTAACAAACCAGGTAATTGGCGAGCTGAATGCCGGACATCCCATTTTGGTCAATGCCATCTCACCTTTATTGTTGTTTGAAATGAATTTCCATGTACTTCCTACAAAACATTGTGAATCAGCTAGCTGAAAAGAATTCACCTTGATGTATTCAGAACCTGGATAATTAACGGAACTGACAACCCAGTTTCCTTTAATTGCAACCTGTGAAGACCTATCCGTCTTAGTGTTAGTTATTGATGAAGTTTTACAAGATGCAAATAGCACTGCAAAAACTCCAAGTAAGATTAATTTTTTCATAGATTGGTATTTTTAAAGTTTATTACACTACAAATATACAATGGATTGATTTCGAAATGTTAAAATTTCCATTTTATTATCTTAAAATTAACAATTCAGCCAATTTGTCATTTCAATAGTTTTTGGTATTCTATTTGAAAATAAAAATACTGAAAATAATTAACAATACTAATATCAATAGTTTATGACAACAGGAAAAATTAATGTTTCGGTAGAAAACATTTTCCCGCTTATCAAAAAGTTCTTATACAGCGATCATGAGATTTTCTTACGCGAATTGGTTTCTAATGCCACTGATGCTACATTAAAGCTAAAACATTTGGCAAATATCGGTGAGGCTAAAGTGGAATATGGAAATCCTATCATCGAGATAAAAATCGACAAGGAAGGAAAGAAAATCCATATTATCGACCAGGGCTTAGGTATGACTGCGGAAGAGGTAGAAAAGTACATCAATCAGGTTGCTTTTTCCGGAGCGGAAGAATTTCTTGAAAAATATAAAGATTCTGCCAAAGATTCAGGAATCATAGGACATTTTGGACTAGGTTTCTATTCGGCATTTATGGTGGCAGAAAAAGTAGAGATTATCACCAAATCTTATAAGGACGAACCGGCTGCACATTGGACATGCGACGGAAGTCCGGAATTTACGTTGGAGCCGTCTGATAAAACTTCACGCGGAACGGAAATTATACTGCATATCGCGGAAGATTCTTTGGAATTTCTTGAAGAAGGAAAAATTTCAGGGTTATTGGAGAAGTATAACAAGTTCATGCCTATTCCAATCAAATTCGGAACAAGAACTGAAACGCTTCCAAAACCGGATGATGCTCCAGAAGATTATGTAGCTGAAACTGTCGAAGTGGACAATATCATCAATAATCCAAATCCGGCATGGACTAAACAGCCGACAGAACTAACCGATGAAGATTATAAGGATTTCTACAGAGAATTGTATCCTATGCAATTTGAAGAGCCGCTTTTTAACATCCACCTAAATGTTGACTATCCTTTTAACCTGACAGGGATATTGTATTTCCCAAAAATGACAGGCGACCTGCAGATACAAAAAGATAAAATCCAACTGTATCAGAATCAGGTTTTCGTAACGGACAATGTTGAAGGAATCGTTCCTGAGTTCCTGACTATGCTAAAAGGAGTTATCGATTCACCGGACATCCCGCTAAACGTTTCGCGTTCCTACCTGCAAGCTGATGGTGCTGTAAAGAAAATTTCGAACTACATTACCCGAAAAGTAGCAGACAAGCTGAAATCGCTTTTCACTGAAAATCGCGAAGATTTCGAGCAAAAATGGAACGATATCAAAATCGTATTGGAATACGGTATGCTGTCTGAACCTAAATTTTACGAAAAGGCTGGTGCGTTTGCATTATATCCAACCGTTGATGATAAATACTATACACTTGAGGAGTTAAAAGAGAAAACAAAAGATACGCAGACCGACAAAAACGGTAATCTTGTTATTTTATATGCTTCCAACAAAGACGCACAACACAGTTATATTGCCGAAGCTCAGGCTAAAGGTTATGAAGTACTGCTTTTGGATTCGCCAATCATTTCGCATCTTATCCAAAAACTAGAGGCTGACAATGAAAAGCTGACATTTGTACGTGTTGATTCTGACCATATCAATAATCTGATTAAGAAAGAAGAAGAAACGATTTCCAAACTTTCTGATGAAGAAAAAGAAAAGCTAAAAACCGAATTGGAAAGCGTAATTTCTGATAAGAAATATTCTATCCAATTAGAAGCGCTGGACAGCCAGTCGGCACCATTTGTGATTACGCAACCGGAATTTTTGCGTCGTATGAAAGAAATGAGCCAAACCGGAGGCGGTGGCATGTTCGGGATGGGCAATATGCCGGAAATGTACAATCTGGTGGTTAATACCAATCACGAATTGGCTTCGAACATATTAAATTCTACTGATAAGTCACATCAGGAAGCTGTAGTAAAACAGGCTTTGGATTTGGCTAAACTGTCTCAAAACCTATTAAAAGGAGAAGAATTGACTGCTTTTGTAAAAAGAAGTTTTGAGTTGATTAAATAAGATTTTAGATTGCAGATTGTAGATTGTAGATTTTAGATTTTAGATTTCTGCTTTTTGTTTACCCAAATTATCTATTTTCTATCATCTATTTTCTAATTTACTATTTTATAAAAAACCCTGTAAGTTTCTTTCAGGGTTTTTTTAATGATTTTATCTAAACAAACTTTGCGGTTCTGCGTCTTTGCGAGCAATTAGTTTCACGCAAAGGCGCTAAGCCGCAAAGCATTCTATCTTGGTTTTTTAATCTCAATCAATAATCCATAGCAGTACCGGTTTGTCAGTCTTTTGAAGTTTTTTATCCAAAACCCTCATAAAATCATCTGATACTGCCGGGCAGCCCCAACTTAGCGGAGCATATTTCGGAAAGATTTCTGCATCAGAAACTGCTGTCCAGGAGTGCAGAACTATTACCCTGCTTACGGCATTGCTGTTTGTTGCATCTAACCCGTGAAGCCAGTATTTTATCTTGATGCCCCAGGAACTGGAATCTCTTTTCCCTATCTTATACTTCCCTTTTGACGAACAGTGGCTATTATCTTTATTGCTGTATTTTGCTTTTTCCCATTTCGTGTCATTTGTTTCGCCGACATCACAGCTGCCATGGGTCACAAGTTTCTCATCACTGATTTTATTGGTCTTGAAATCGTAAACATAGAATCTGTTTTTTCCTGAGTGGACACTCAAGTCAATCAGAAAATAATAGTCTTCGTTAAATTTCTCTTTTTTACAAAATGCTTTTGCTTCTTTGTGAAAGGAGGCGTAATCGCGTTTTTTGATATTCTTTTCAGCACTGGTGGCAGGCCCTTCGCTACAACTGATAAAATGTAAGGTTACAAACAGGAAGATTCTTTGGATCATAGTATTTCTATCGGATTTAAAATAAATTACCGGCTTTTACTTATTAACTAAGATCCTGTTAAAATAGTATTATTTAATGACAAAAAAAAGGATTAGCAAAAAACTATACCCTATCTTTGCCCGCTTTTAAAAAATGAAAAAATGTTTGGAAATAAAGTATTAAAAGGAGTTTTTCTTGTAGGTCTTGGTGCTACGAGTTATGGAATGTTGGCAACTTTTGTAAAGATGGCCTATGGTGAAGGCTATACAACTGCTGAAGTTACTTCATCGCAATTTTTGTTCGGGATTATCGGAATACTTCTCATAAATGCTTTTCAAAAAACAAGAAAAGACAATGTCGTAATCAAAGCCTCTAAAAAGAATATTACGCATTTGATGATTGCCGGTACGTCTACCGGATTGACCAGTATATTTTATTATTTAGCAGTACGTTATATTCCTGTTTCAATCGGAATTGTATTGCTTATGCAGACTGTCTGGATGGGTGTGCTTTTAGAAATGTTTCTTGAAAAAAAGCTTCCTTCTGCTACAAAGATAGTTGCGGTTGTTATTGTATTGATTGGTACTGCTTTGGCAACGAATCTTATCAATACTGAAGTTGATCTGGATTGGCGCGGTCTTGCCTGGGGACTTATGGCAGCGGCTTCTTTTACAACAACCATGTTTACAGCCAATAGAATCGCAGTTGGGATTTCTTCAGCACAGAGAAGCCTTTATATGCTTTTAGGAGGAGGAATTATCGTGCTTATATTTGCACTGATTACCCAAAACACACCTTTTGACACCAGTATTTTCTTAAAATGGGGAATAGTGCTTTCCTTATTTGGAACCATCATACCGCCAATGTTATTGAATGCCGGATTTCCGCTTACAGGTATCGGATTGGGAAGTATTGTTTCTTCTCTTGAGCTTCCTGTTTCTGTACTTATGGCCTTCTTCCTTCTCAATGAAGAAGTCGTATTCCTGCAATGGTTGGGCATTGTGCTCATCATATTGGCAATTGTCATTATGAATGTCAAGTTCCGGAAACAGGAATCTTAAATTATATTTTTTTTACACTCATAAGAACTGTCCGAATTCCGGGCAGTTTTTTTATTGTTTATCAGATTTCCTGCATTCGAAAAACCTTGCTTTATTTTTAAACGTATACAAAAAAATAATTGCATTACTTTGCACTGTCTTGAAAAGGACGCTCCAAAACAAATAATACCGCGAATACTAATGGGAAAGATATCTCTAAAAACCACTATTGACATAACCTTCATAGTTATCGTCACTTCTTTTGCAATTCTTGCCTACTCTATCCACAGCCGCTCACAATCTGTAAGGCAAAACAGGATGATCGTAAACCATACCAGTAATATCAACAATGTCCTTGAAAAAGTGCTTTCCAGTACTATCGACATTGAAACAGGAACACGCGGTTATACGATTACCGGAGATGAAAATTATCTTGAAGTATACAACCACGGACATAAAAATCTCGAAATATGGATTGATTCGCTTCGTTCAATGAATGAAACCGACGAATACCAGAATAAAAAACTCGACACCTTGGAAAAACTGATCGAATCCAAGCAAAAAGTAAGTGCTATGGTAATCAAGGCTCGAAGAGAATATGGTATGGAAGAAGCGGCAGAATTGATAAAAAAAGGCCGTGGAAAGGAAGTTATGGATTCTATCAGAAGATCGATACGTGACTACCAAAACCAGGCCGTGCTGATTTTATCTGACAATTTAGCCCAGACCGAAGAAAATGTACAGGCGCGAAACAATCGTTTCTTTCTTTTTATTATTGTCACATTCGCGATATTGATCTTTGCTTATATCAAGATTCGTCAGAATACGAAACGCTTATTATTGGATAAAATCATCCAGGAAAATCTGATGGATGAACTTACCATTCAAAACCAACAGCTTAATGATTTTGCCAGCATCACTTCACACAACCTTAGATCGCCTGCTTCAAACATTACAGCCCTGATTGCTACTATTGAAGATGATAGCCCGATTGAAGAGTATAAGACAATATTTGAAATGCTTAAAAAAGTAGCGCAAAATCTGAATGATTCGCTAAATCAGCTTATGGAAGTATTGCATATCAAAAAGAATAAAATCGAAAAAGAAATATTGTCCTTCCAGCAGGTCTATTCCAAAACAATAGAATCATTGCAAGGCGAGATTTTAAAATCTGGTGCAATCATCAAAGCTGATTTTAAAGAAGTCGCAGAAATAGCCTATTCCAGAATCTATCTGGAAAGCATCTTTCATAACCTTATCAGCAATGCTCTCAAATACAGAGCACTGGAAAGAACACCGGAAATTACAATTCGTTCTGAAAGAAAAAATAATATTGTTTATCTTTATGTTATTGATAACGGACTTGGAATCGATCTGACAAAAAATGGGCATAAGATTTTCGGCATGAATCAGATCTTCCATAATCACCCGGAGGCCAAAGGCATTGGGCTTTTTATGACGAAGACACAAATTGAAAGTATGAAAGGGAAAATCTCTGTAGCCAGCGAAGTCAATATCGGAACCACGTTTACGGTCATGTTCGGAACATAAACTAAAACCGCAGGATATGAATGATATTGTCAATTATTTCTCAACCATTCCTTCATTACATAGAGGCCTCATACTCGTTGGTGGCATTGCAATCTTTTGGATGATTGAAAACGCATTTCCCTTATTTCGGTTCAATTATAAAAAATGGAACCATGCCGGAATCAATATCTTCTTTACCCTGACGACCATAGTTGTAAATTTCATTTTAGCTTTTATATTGCTTCTGGCTTCGGAATGGGCATTGAGACATCATTTCGGAGTCCTTGAATGGCTTCCGAAACTTCCGTTATGGCTTTATACTTTGATTGGATTATTGCTTCTTGACCTTATCGGTGCTTATTTAGCGCATCTTGTACAGCACAAAACCCGATGGCTCTGGCATTTCCACCTGATTCACCATACAGACACCTGGGTAGATACGACTACTGCAAACAGACATCATCCGGGAGAAAGTGTCGTTCGCTTTGTATTTACTGCCGCAGCCGTACTTGTAACCGGCGCTCCAATGTGGCTTGCTTTTTTATACCAATCGTTGTCGGTTGTCTTTTCCCAATTCAACCATGCAAATATTTCGCTTCCTGACAAGCTCGATCACTATATCAGTTATGTTATCGTTTCTCCTAATATGCACAAAGTACACCATCATTATGTTTTGCCCTATACAGATTCTAATTATGGCAACATCTTTTCTATATGGGACCGGCTTTTTGGTACTTTTTTGACACTTCCGAAAGAAAAAATCGTCTATGGCATTGATACCCACATGGAACCTTCCGAAAATAATCGTCTTTCTAATCTGGTCGCAATTCCCTTTCAGAAACACAGATCGCCTCAAACTGTTCCCGAAGAAAAAATTTAAGACCGCTTGAAAAAGTAATTATTTTTTTTATTAATATTGAGTAACAATTAAAAAACGTACAATTACTATTTATCTGAATTAATTTTCATGTAATGAAAAAAGGCAAAAACATTGAGCTGACTCGAGAGGAAAATGAAAAGCTTGTTACATTGGCTTTAGAGGAAAAAAATCCTTTTGAGATTATTAAAAAAGAGTTAGGATTAACCGAAAAGGATGTAATCGAAATAATGAAGAAAAGACTTACCGCAGATAAATTTGAGCTGTGGAAGAAAAAAGCAATGGCCAGCAAGCCAAAGCCAAAACCGCCAAAGATTGATGATTTTGATGAAGATTTGGACGGGAAATACTATATCAAGAATAAATTTGATTAACATAAATACTTTAAAAATATTCCTTTTAGGAATATTTTTTTTGGCTTTTACTCAAACAAAATAAAAACTAAAATTAATTTTATTTAAATTTGCATAAACTTTTTTAATACACAAATCAATTAATCTTAGTTTATGACGCCAAAACTTCCAATTCATTGTCCCAGTTGTAGCGACTCACTTTCTGTTTCACAGTTGAAGTGCGAGAACTGCCAAACAACCGTTTCCGGCAACTATTCACTTCCCTTCTATCTCCAGCTTTCTGAAGAAGAACAAAATTTTATCCTTCAATTTTTCATGACCAGCGGCAGCCTTAAAGAAATGGCCGTACAGATGGGCAATAGCTACCCTACTGTGAGGAATAAACTGGATGATATTATTGAAAAAATAAAAAAACTTAAATCTGGAAACCCATGAAAAAGCTCTTTTTTAACCCATTCGAAAAAAACTCTGAAACCAGACTTCTTGTTTTTGGACTAATTCTCACTGTTGCCGGAAGTTATCTTGGCTATCTTTTTAATGGAAGATATGACGGTGTTATTGATTTACATTTTATAAAAAACACCACTCTTGCCCAACCTTTTATCGATAACCTGATTACTATTGTTTCCTTATTTGCAGCACTTTTTCTTGTTGGAAAGCTCATTAACTCCAAAACCAGGATAATCGACATACTAAATCCTATTCTAATATCACGAGTGCCCTTTTACCTGCTGACTTTTTTCAATTTCAAGAATTGTATTTCAAATGTCACTGCCAGTATCGTTGAAAAACTGGATCTAAAAGGAATGCCTAAAGAACTCGACCTTTCTCCATTTAGCATGATATTATTAATGTTGTTTGCCATGATATCTATTCTGTTTTTAATCTGGTTTGTGGTTCTTCTCTACAACGGATTTAAAATAGCAACCAACTGCAAGACGAGCCTACACAAATTATATTTTGCACTTGCTATTATAGCAGCAGAAATTATTTCCAAAATCCTAATCTCACTTCTTATCTATTAATATCATGATCAAAAAAATAATCTCCCTCAGCTTCGCACTCTTTTCTGCGGTAACCTCGTTTTCCCAAGAAAGCAAATTTTCTACAGAAGAAATAAATATCAATTCTTTTATTCCGGGAACCCTTTACACTCCTGAAAAGGCTTCTAAAAAAACCGACCTGGTTATCCTGATCGCTGGTTCTGGTCCGACAGACAGAAATGGCAACCAGCCGGGTGCTGTTAGCAACTGCCTAAAATTTTTAGCTGAAGGTCTGGCCAAAAACAATTATGCCGTTTACAATTATGACAAAAGACCTATTGTTGAAATGCGTTCCGGAAAATTAGACGAATCCAAACTCAGCTTTGATCCTTTAATTCAAGATGTAAAAGACATCGTGAGCTACTTCAAAGCAAAAAAACAGTTCCATAAAATCATCATTGCCGGACATAGTGAAGGATCTTTGATCGGGATGAATGCAGCGATACCTGATGCAGATGCTTTTATCTCACTTGCGGGTGCAGGAAGGTCTATTGATGAAATCTTGATAGAACAGATTGGTAATAGGGCGCCAATGCTAAAAGAAGAAACGGTCAAAAATCTTGAACTTCTCAAAAAAGGACAAACCTTTGAGGCTAAAAACCCGATGTTGGCATCACTTTTCAGAGAAAGTGTCCAACCTTATATGATTTCATGGCTGAAACACAATCCACAGGAAGAAATCAAAAAACTGCAAATACCTATTCTTATTATCAATGGCACTAAAGACATACAAATTCCAATACAGGATGCTGAATTGCTTCATAAAGCCAATCCAAAATCGGAATTAGTCCTTATTGAAAACATGAATCATATATTCAAGGAAATCAAAGGAGATGAGACCGAAAACATGGGAAGTTATACAAATCCGAACCTTCCGGTAATGCCTCAACTTATAGAAAAAATTACTACCTTTCTCAAAAAAATATAATTCTTTCTTAAATAAAACAGGAAGCTGTAACAAAAAACTAGTTTGGCGAACCTATTGGGAATAAAACAAAAAAATAATGAGAAAAATAGTTTATTCACTGGCAATTGCTGCATTATTATGGAGCTGCAAACCCTCTGAAAATGTAGTATCAAACGTCACAAAAAATGAAGTTGAGGTACAAATCGACCTTAACGGCATCAAAGATGACAAAGTAATGGTTACAGTCATACCGCCAGCGATTAAATCCGAGAAGATTACCTATCATATTCCTAAAATAATACCCGGAACTTATTCTGAAGACGATTATGGGAAATTTTTAGAAAACGTAAAAGCTTACGATGCCAAGGGCAATGCTTTAAGTGTATCCAAAACAGATGATAACTCCTGGACAATCAGTGATGCCAAAAAACTTGCAAAACTGACCTATTGGGTAAATGATACTTATGATATTGAAAGTACACATGATATTTTTTCTCCGGCAGGTAGTAATATCGAAGCAGGAAAAAATATCATGTTGAATACTCATGCTTTTGTAGGCTATTTTAAAGAGTTTCTTGATGTTCCTTATCAGGTAAACATTACACATCCAGCAACACTTTGGGGCGCGACATCAATGACCGATATGGATGCTTCTGACACTAAGGATATTTTTAATGTTTCCAGATATTCTGAATTGGTAGAAAATCCTATTATGTATTCCAAACCGGATTATACAACTTTTACCGTAAACGGGATGGAAATCCTGATTGCCGTTTATTCTCCAAACGGTATAGTTACTGCAGAGAGCATTACTCCAGAGATGAAAACAATGATGACTGCACAAAAGAATTTCTTAGGCAAATTCAATTCTACAAAAAAATATAGCGTTCTTATCTATTTGTCAGACACATCCCGAAATGACGCTCATGGTTTTGGAGCTTTGGAACATCCTACAGCAACAACGGTAGTAATGCCGGAAGCTATGCCAAAAGAACAATTAGCCGAGCAGTTGAAAGATGTTGTTTCACATGAGTTCTTCCATATCGTGACACCATTGACAATTCATTCTAAAGAAATCCAGTTCTTTGACTATAACAAGCCAAAAATGTCAGAACACTTATGGATGTATGAAGGTGTAACTGAATATTTCGCAAATCTTTTCCAGGTCAATCAAGGCTTAATCAGTGAAGATGAATTTTATGAAAGAATGGCTACCAAAATTGCCAATGCTTCGACTATGGATGATACGATGCCATTTACCAAAATGAGTTCTATGGTATTGCAGAAACCTTATAAGGAACAATACCAAAACGTATACGAAAAAGGAGCCTTGATAGCCATGTGTCTTGATATACAGATTCGCCAAGACAGCAACGGACAAAGAGGTATTCTTGACCTGATGCAGAAACTTTCTAACGAATATGGCACTAAAAAAGCATTTGACGATTCAGAACTTTTTGATAAAATCGAGTCTTTGACTTCGCCAGAAGTTCGAAAGTTCCTTGACACTTATGTTGCAGGACCAACACCTATTCCTTATGATGTTTATTTTGCTAAAATGGGTGTTACAAAAGCGATGACCAAAGTTACTGGTAATGCCTTTCTTAAAGGAATGGAGCCTAACTTCTCAATCAATCCGGCAACAAAAGAAATTTTTATACTTGCAGGCAGTGAAAAGCTTGATTTCTATAAGAACCTGGGCATAAAAGATGGCGATATACTTCTTGAAATCAATGGCACGAAATACAATCTTGATAACGTTTATGACATGATTATGGGCAGCCTTACATGGAAAGAAAATGACCCGATTACAGTAAAAGTAAAACGTAATGGCAAAGAAATCCAACTAAAAGGAACTATAAAGCTTCCTAGCGAAGAAGTAGAAGGATATCAGGCAACCGATGCAAGTAAGGCCAAGTTAAGAGAAGCCTGGCTGAAAGGATAATCAACATACTATAAAACTAATCCCCAATTTAAAATCTAAATTGGGGATTTTTTTATTATTTTGCCACAAATTAAAAATCAAGGGGCTGCCAAGTACAAAACTGCCCGCAAAAATACCAGCAACAATTATGAGAAAAATAGTGTTTGCTTTTGCAGCATTAGCAATGATTTCCTGTAAGGAAGAAAAGAAAGAAGGAAATCTTCACATTAAAGGAAATGTGGAAGGCTTAAAACAAGGGACGCTTTATATCCAGAAAATTGTAGATACGGCATTAGTTGCTGTTGATACGATTGTTATCAAAGGGAACTCTCATTTTGAAAGCCACCTGACTATTGATTCACCAGAAATGCTTTACCTATTTTTAGATAGAGGTGAAACCAACAGCATTGACAATAATTTGATGTTTTTTGCTGAACCTGGAAACATGACAATCGATACAAGACTGGATTCCTTTTTTGCGGCAGCGAAAATAACAGGCTCTGAAAATCAAAAACTGTTTGAAGAGTATCGAAAAATTATGTCACGATACAAAAACACGCAATTAAGCCTGACAGAAGAGAAATTAAGAGCGTTGCAATTCAACAGAGCGGTTTCATCCGATTTTGACAAGAAGAATAGCGACAACCTAAAAAGAAAATATCTGATGGCTATCAACTTTGCCTTAAACAACAAAGACCATGATATAGCTCCTTATATCGCTTTAGCTGACATTTATAATGCCAACATTAAGTATCTGGACACTATAGACAAATCAATGGCTCCAAAAATAGCGCAATCCAAATATGGAAAAATGCTTACAAAATTTGTAGCTGACAGAAAACAAGCAGAGCAGAAACAACAATAATAAAAAAAACGCCTTGAAAATTCAAGGCGTTTTTTTATTAAGGATATCAAAAATCCAAAATCTCTTAAAAACAAAAAACCATCCTTTCGGATGGTTTTTCTTATTGAGCCGATAGAGGGACTCGAACCCACGACCTGCTGATTACAAATCAGCTGCTCTAGCCAGCTGAGCTACACCGGCATCTCAATACGGGTGCAAATATAGTTCTGAATTTTAATTTTCCAAAAAAAATCTGCACTTTTTTTATCTTTTTTTAGACTACAAAGCGTTAATTTTAGCAACCAATTGATTAGCAGTTTGTTCTAATTCTACATTGATTTGCTTGAAATGTGCTTTTTTATTTTCTACATTTTTTGCGTTCACTTTTGCGATCAAAGAATCAAAAGCAACAATTGCCTCATCAATCAAAGCTTCAGAAGCCTCAGTTGGTTTTCCTGTTGTTGACATTTCCCAGATGTATACTGCTTCAATAATGTCTCCCAATACGTAATTGATGTCTTTCTTTAAATTCCTAACGTTTGCCATTTTTTTAAATTTTAATTTGCGTCTGCAAAATTAAGCATAATCTTTCTATTTGAGGCTATTAAATATAAATTTCTAAAAGTACGGCCTGCCCTTCTAAACCATAACTTTGCATTGCTGCTGGTAATAATACCGTATCTCCTTTTTTATAATCCCATACCGTTTCGTTGTATTTTAACTTAAAATCACCTTCCATACACATATAAACCGTAAAAGATTCATGCTGTTTTTTTATTTCTATTTTACCATTAAGCTGCAAATAATCGGTAGTAAAATAAGGACATATAACTACCGGATTGCTTTTATTTTCTTCTTGTGTGTAGGTTCTCTTGGTATCTGTCGTATCATAATTAATTGCATCCAGCGCCAAATCAATATGGAGTTCTCTCGATTTCCCTGCTGCGTCAACCCTATCCCAGTCATAAACTCTATACGTAATATCAGAAGTTTGCTGGATTTCAGCAATCACAATTCCGGCTCCTATGGCATGGATTGTTCCCGTTTCTAAAAAGAAGACATCTCCTTTTTTTACAGGGATTTCTTGTAAGATTGACAATAGCGTCTTGTCTTCAAGATTTTTTAAATACTTTTCCTTACTTGATTTTTCTTTAAAGCCTACAATAATTCTGGCTTTTTCATCTGCCTGCATCACATACCACATTTCTGTTTTTCCAAAGGAATTATGGCGTTTTTTTGCAAGTTCATCATTTGGATGTACCTGAATTGACAAATCGTCTTTAGCATCAATAAATTTAAACAGCAGAGGAAATTCTGTTCCAAACTTTTTATGTACCGCCTCACCCAAAATTTCTTCCGGATACTGCAAAAGCAATTCCGAAAGCAACTTTCCTTTGTACTCACCTACCGCAATACGGCTAATATCACCCGGAACAGTTGACAGTTCCCAGCTTTCGCCTGTCGTTTCTGACTGTATTGGTTTATTGAAAACAGTTTTGAGCTTCGTTCCTCCCCAGATACGTTCTTTTAGTATTGGTTCAAAAACCAGTGGATATATATGTAGACTCATAATTTTTTGGAAACAAATTACAGAAATTTCCAATTCTGCTTATACTACTATTCCTGAAATAGCTTATATGATTTCAAGTTCGTGCTATTCTCCTTTATAGCTCACAAAATTTCGTAGCGTTTCATAAAGAATAACTTCCAGATCCTTATCAGCATCAATTCTTTTCCTGATTTTATTCCAGATAATAACCGCAATATTTTCAGCAGTCGGATTCAGATCTGAGAATTCAGGCACATCTAAGTTCAGGTTTTTATGATCAAAAGGCTTTTCTACCTCATCATGAATAATATCGGCCAAATCCTTAATATCGATTACATAGCCCGTATCAGGATTGATTTTCCCAGTTACGCTGACAATCAATTCATAATTATGCCCATGAAAATTAGGATTGTTGCACTTCCCAAAAACCGAATCGTTTTTTTCATCCGACCAATCTTTACGATACAGACGGTGTGCGGCGTTAAAATGGGCTTTTCTGCTGACAGTTACTCTCATTTTGGAAGGATTTACTCTATTATTTTTGATTTAGGATTTTTGATTTGTGACTTTCAACTTTCGACTTTCAACTTTCGACTTTATAACTTATGTTCTTCAAGAAAGTGATAAAATTCATCAAAAATAATCTTGAACCAAACCGTATATTTTTCCGGATGTACCTGCATATCATCTTTGATTGCATCAATATCCATCCATTTCCAGTTTTCCACTTCTTCCGGATTAATCACTGGTTCGCCATCAAAATAGCCAACCATCACATGATCCAATTCATGTTCTGTCAGTCCATTATCAAAAGGTGCTTTATAGATAAAGTGAAACAGTTCTTTCAGTTCTGTTGAAAAACCCATTTCCTCCATAAGTCGGCGGTTTCCTGCCTGAATATTGCTTTCGCCTTCACGCTGATGACTGCAACAGGTGTTGGTCCACAACAATGGCGAATGATATTTCTGTGAAGCGCGCTGCTGGAGCATTACTTCGTTTTTTGAATTCAGTATAAAAATCGAAAATGCTCTGTGGAGCTGTGCTTTTTCATGAGCTTCCAGCTTTGGCATCAATCCAATCTGCTCATCGCGCTCATTAACCAATATTACTTTCTCTTCTATCATAACTTTGTATACATGACAAAAATACAAAAAAGAAACGGCTTGTTGAAATCAATGTGGGGCGTAAGAATTTTATCTCTGAAGTTTTAATATTTGATATTTTAAACATGCTGATCCAACAGAATCACATTACCATCCGGATCAGCTATCATTAAACTCGCCGGACCAGTTGTCGCTTCATCGGCTTCGCTAATCAAAGACAGGCCTGATGTTTTTAAACTTTTTTGTATCTCTCTTACATCTTCAAAGTCATTGAGTTTTTGCGCATTTTGATCCCAACCAGGATTAAAAGTCATCAGATTTCCTTCAAACATTCCCTGAAACAACCCGATGATTGTATCTCCGTTTTTCAGGATAAGCCAATTGTGTGAAATATCTCCTCCAAAAGCAGTAAAGCCAAGAGTTTCGTAAAATTTTTTAGAAGCATGAATATCCTTAACGCTCAAGCTGATTGAAAATGCACCTAGTTTCATTTGTTCTCTTTTTTATTAATACAGATTAACTGATTGTTTTTTTTATAAATATATACATTTCATCGAGCACTTCTATAAATCACGAACTCATAATAAGGTTTTAATTCTTTTTTTATTTCCTAATTTTATACCATGAAACAAATCTTTTCCATCCTTCTTATTGCTATAACGGCTATCTGCTCCGCTCAAAAAACCGAAATATACGTAATTGGCAACATCCATGACAGTGTTCCCAACTATCATCCTAAAATACTTCTAGACATGCTAGACAGAATAGGTCCCGATATCATATTGCACGAAGTTGACAAAAAAGGAATGGAAGACTATGCCAAAGGCAATGATCTTACAGGAAATGAGATCAGGGCCAGCAATCTTTATTCAAAAAAAAATCCTAATACCTTAAGGCTTCCTTTTGAATTTGAAGGAAGAAACCAATACCGCAAAGACCACGGTATGGTGCCAACAGATAATCTTTCGGTCAAACTGATCGACAGTCTCTACAAAACCAAACAACTAACTTCCAAGGAAACAAAAATATATGAAACCTTCAATGCGCTTACCCAAGAGCTGATAAAGATTGCTGAAGGAACACCAGAAAAATTCAACAATTCGTCAACAGATCGCATTGCTGAAAAAAGGCAAAATTCCCAATACCATGAGCTCTTGAAAATAACTGACAGCAGACCTGAGTTTTCAAAGAGATATGTCACAAAACCCAATGGCGAAAAGATAAGCTATAAAGACGGTTTCAAGAAGATGTCAGATTTTTGGGATCTCAGAAACAAAACTATGGCTCAGAACATCTACAACATAGCGCAGCAATATCCGAGCACAAAAATAGTTGTCCTAACAGGTTTTCTACATCGCTATTACCTGATTAAAGAATTAAAAAAACTAAACAAGCAAAACTATATTCTCAAAGAGTTTTATGAATAAAAGCTTGCCAATCTAGCTGTATGAAATCGTATAAATTTGAAATCTTTACCTCGCCTTTAGAAAAAAACATACGCGAGGGTATTTACAAACCGGGGCACAAACTGCCTTCGGTACGTGAATTAAAAGACAAATACCAGCTAAGCACAAGTTCGGTACAAAATGGCTACGAATACCTCATCATCCAAGGACTGGTAGAAAGTATTCCAAAATCAGGATACTATGTTAGTCGCCAATTTAGCAAATCTGACGAACCTATTAAAACAAACCGCACGCCTATAATCAGGGATGCTTTGTTTGAGAACAATCTTACCTCTATTACTTCACTACGAAAAGGACGAAAACTCTCCGAATTTAATGTTGCCGCTCCGGGCGACCTATTAGTTCCTCAAAAACTAATACTGCGTACCATGCAGCAGGTAATCCGGGAACAGGGAGCAAGTCTGTTGCGCTATTATCCATCAAACGGATTGCCCGACTTAAAAGAAAATATCGCCAAACGTGCTGCAGGATATCAGACCATTCTTAATCCGGAGGAACTGCTCATTACAGATGGCGCTCTACAGGCATTATATGTAGCACTGGCTTCTGTATGCAGTGCCGGAGATGTGGTTGCTGTTGAAAGTCCTTGCATTTTTTCTACTCTGGAAGTAATTCGGGTACTCAACCTAAAAGTTATAGAAATTCCAACAGACAGAGAAAACGGCTTTGACGTTGACTTTTTAAAAAAAGCATGTGTAAAAAACAAGATAAATGCTGTTCTTCTGACTCCAAATTTTCATAATCCAACCGGCATTTTACTGACAGATGAGAAAAAAAAGGCTTTACTCTCTGTTGTGCAGGATTATGAAATTGCACTTATCGAGAATGACATTTTTGGCGACCTTAACTTTAACGGAACCCGACCAACTACGATTAAAAGTTTTGACAACAGCGGCCTTGTTATGACTTATTCTTCCTATGCCAAGACTCTTGCTCCTGGCATCAGGCTCGGATGGTTGTCGGCTGGAAAATTTATCCAAAGAGCCGAGCAGATTAAATTTTCTTTAGGTAGTACCGTTTCTCCTATTTATCAGGAAACAGTAAACCGACTACTGTCTACAAGCAGCTATGAAAAGCATCTTAAGGCATTTCGAAAGCAGCTGGCAAAAAATGCCTCCCTTACTTTAGACCTTCTCTCGGAAAATTTTCCAAAAGGTACTTCTATGACAGTTCCCGCCGGAGGCTACTCCATTTGGGTAAAAATGCCGGAGAGTGCAGACATGAATTATTTTTATGCCCAATGCGAAAAAATTGGTGTACGGTTTACACCCGGCTATACTTTTTCATTTTCAGATACTTTTCCCAACTATTTCAGAGTTGTGTTTGCAGATGCCTATACGCCAAAAAGAATCGAAGCCATCAGGCAGGCCGGACAGTTCTTCCCCTGATATATCTGTACTGGCAATTATTTCCGATTGTGTACCGATATAAATCCCAAAAGCCTCTTTAATTTTGCATATCTACCAAAGGAAAGATAAATGGAAATCACTACAAAATTCATAATCGGCACAGAACAAAGCAGAAACATACTGGCAACTTTAGCCAAAGAAATAGCGACCGAAAAACTTGTATCACTAGTAGAACCGCAACAGCTCGAAGACTATATCGAAAAGAAGTTCAATCACAAAAACCTGATTACTGAAATGAACAGCATGTCTAACCAATGGTTGGTCGTTTATGTAGGAGATACGCCCGCGGGATATGCCTGTATAACTTCAAATGGAAGAAAACCAAAAAATCAGGAAGGGTCACGAATAATGAGAATTGCAGATTTTGGAATACTCGAAAAGTATAACGATACGACTGCCAGACTTTCATTGCTTGAAAAATGCCTCGCTATCAGCAAATCTTATGATGGGCTTTGGATACATGAATACAAAGAAAATCCTTTGATTGCTTTTTTTGAATCTAAAGGATTTGTGATGCAGGATGAGACTTCTCTGCATGAAGAACTTCCCTTGCCCTCTGTATTTCTAGTCAGGAATGATCTTTAACTGAAAGTAGCGCATAAGTAAATTGGCTACTGACAAACCGTATAATTTACTTTTCTTCTATCATATCGTTGTAAAGTACCGGCATCTGTCCTTTCCATCTTTCCCATACCTTATCATCAAGCAGTAACTGACACATAAAATGTGCTACATTACTTCGGCTTACCTTTCCTGAGTCAAACAAGGCGCTCCTTGTAGGAGATGAATGCGCCGAATACGCGGTTACATTTTCAAGATCAATCAGGCTGTCAGGACGTACTACTACCCATTCAACAAAAGGATTTTTCTGTCCTATTTTTATTCTCAGGTAATCAGCAGCTTTTTCATTATCAACATGCGGAGGCAAAAGCAATCGAAGCAGACCTATCACTATTTTCTGCCCAATAGAAATACGTTCATTCAGATCTCTATTACTATTACCGGCCGTATTCATCAAAACCAATCTTAACGGCTTCTCTGGTGCGTCTTTAATAATAGCCTGACAAAGCAATTCGACCATATCTGTAACCAACCTTCTTGGCTTTCCATAAATCCCTTTAAAATTTGGACTATGTCCCAAACAAGAAGCTACCGATTGGCAATCTTCGAGATACACCATCATCTCATCAATACCAATGGCTTCAATCGCATCTACTTTAATTATCGTGAGCCTGTCATTGTTTTTCCATGTTTCAGGAACAGAGCTGGAAAAACGTACGATCACTTTCACGTTTTGACCGGCTTTTAATAATTGCTTTACCAATAATTTTCCAGTTGCTCCGCTAGCACCAACTACTAATGTTGCCATATTTTAACGAATTGTCTTTTATTAATAACCTTACTATTATTGGGTTTACTAAAATAAAACATTTAAAGATAACTAGGAATTATGGACCTGGCTGTTTTGTTATTTGCATCTTTTACAGAAAAAATTTGCGTAGTCAAATGACTTCATATATATTTGTAGTCAAATAACTTCATAATGAATTTAAGACGAGACGTTTTTCAGGCAATAGCAGATCCTACAAGAAGGGCAATACTGCTACTATTATCAACCCAGTCCATGACTGCTGGGGCGATAGCATCCAACTTTGATACGGCACGACCTACGGTATCGAAACATTTGCAGATACTTACGGAATGTGAACTCCTCCAACAAGAACAGAACGGCAGGGAAATGTATTACCATCTTAACCCAAACAAGCTAAAAGAAATAGCTGATTTTATAGAGCCATTCCAAAAAATGTGGGATGACAGGTTCAATAAATTGGAGGACATAATGAAAGCATACCAATCAAAAAAATAAGAAATGGAACGAAAAACAAAAATCAATGCCGAAGAAGGCAAACAGGAACTGCTGATTACCCGGGAATTTGACTTGCCGTTGGAACTGCTTTTCAAAGCTTATGAAGAAGCCAATATTGTTGCCCAATGGATGGGAACTAAAGTAGTAAAGCTTGAAAACAAAAAACATGGAAGTTATCAGTTTGAAACTTCAGATGCTCAAGGAAATGTAGTATTCAGATCAAACGGAACCATCCATGAATTCATTCCAAACCAGAAAATCACCCGTACATTTGAAATGGAAAACACTCCTTTTCCTGTACAGCTCGAATACCTGGAATTTGAAAAACTGACTGATACTAGCAGCAGACTAACGATGCATGTTATATACAAATCTGTGGCTGTAAGAAATCAGATATTGCAGCTTCCTTTTGCACAAGGTATCAACATGGCACACGACCGACTTCAAAACGTAGCAGCCAATTTAAAATAACAGAAAATGGAAAAGAGAAATAAAATCATTTATTGGATTTCTACACTCTGGTTGGCATTAGGAATGGCTTCAACCGGAATCGTACAATTATTAGGTATGAAAGAAGAAACTGAAATGATGGCTCATTTAGGGTATCCTCCCTATTTCCTGACTATCATAGGCATTTGGAAAATTTTAGGTGTCATTGCTATACTTATTCCTAAATTTACATTGCTAAAGGAATGGACCTATGCGGGATTCTTTTTTGTTATGTCGGGAGCAATATTTTCACATATTGCATCACACGATCCTGTAAAAGAGAGCCTTCCTCCATTATTGCTATTGGTATTGACACTGATATCCTGGTATTTCAGACCTGCCAACAGAAAAACAATTACTGTCAAATCCTAAAAAAAAGATATGGATAAAAAGAAATTATCAGAATCACAAAGCGAGACGCTAATTGGTATATTGAGAACCCGCTTTGAAAAAAATACAAACCGACATACGGGCATAAAATGGGCTGATGTACAAGCAAAATTAGAAGCAAATCCTGAAAAGCTCTGGTCGCTGGAAGAAATGGAAGAAACGGGCGGCGAACCGGATGTTGTGGGTTTTGATAAAAAAACAGGCGAATATATCTTTTTCGACTGCGCAGCGGAAAGCCCAAAAGGCCGCCGAAGCATTTGTTATGACCAGCAGGCATTAGAATCCAGAAAAGAACACAAACCAAAAGACAGCGCCATAGCTATGGCAGATGCTATGGGTATTGAAATCCTTACCGAAGAACAATACCGTGAATTACAGAAATTAGGTGTGTTCGATATCAAAACATCAAGTTGGGTTCTGACGCCGGAAGATATTCGAAAACGAGGCGGCGCTCTTTTTTGCGACAGACGCTACGACACTGTATTCCTTTATCATAATGGTGCCGAATCGTATTATGCAGCCAGAGGATTCAGAGGTTCTTTAAAGGTGTAAAAAGTGTGTTTTGATTAAATTGGCTAAAACCTCAGCAAAATATTTCATAACTTCGTCAAAACCAGAATTTTTGTTTCTACCAACACAAAACAAGAACAATGAATACATCAGAACTTATTACCCTATTCCAAAACAACCATCTGGAATTAGCCGATTATGTAAATGCTTTGCCAGACGACCAGTTTCTCCATAGCAAAAATGGCAAATGGACAGCCGGACAGCAACTCAGCCATGTCTGTCTATGCCTGTTGCCGATTTCAAAAGCATTGGCTTCAAAAGAATTCCTTATCCAGAAATTTGGAAAAATTGAACGTCCGCTTTGGGATTATGACACTGTACTTGCTAATTATAAAGAAGCTCTTGCTAATGGTGGAAAAGCTCCTGAAAAATTCCTGCCGGAAGCCATACAACCGGAAGCCAAGAAAGAATTAACTGCTGAACTTCACCAAATTTTAGACTCCATACAGCAACAATTGGCAGGCTATACCGAAGAAGAACTGGACACGATTGTCATGCCGCATCCGCTGTTGGGTATTATGACTGTTAGAGAAATGTTTTTCCTGATGGCCTACCATGCAATACACCATCTAAAACAGACGGAGCAAAACCTGAAAAATTAAAACAACATATTACTCTACTATATAAAGCTGAAGCCAACACTTCAGTTTTTTTATTGCTCAATTATAGGACGTTTAAACAAAGTAAATCAGGACGTTTAAACAAAGTTGTCCGGTGCAATCCGTCCTAATTTTGTCTCAATATAAATCATTAAAATTTTATAAAAATGAGACAGAACAATTATCAAGGAGCATTGCAACAGCCAATCGGTTCAGGATTTAGCGCAACTTCTACAGCAACCGAAGTTATCAAAGGTATCGACCTGACAGGGAAAATCGCAATCGTAACTGGCGGCAACACAGGCATCGGGCTAGAAACTGCAAAAGTACTGGCTAACGCAGGAGCCACCGTAATCATCCCGGCCAGGGATATTGAAAAAGCAAAAAGAAATCTACAAGGCATTGCCAATATCGAATTGGAAGCAATGGATTTAATGGACGCTGATTCTATTGATGCCTTTGCAGAAAAATTTCTGGCTTCCGGAAGACCTTTACATTTACTTATCCACAATGCCGGAATTATGTGGGTACCATTGCGTTGGGATAATCGCGGTTACGAATCGCAACTGGCTACAAATTATCTCGCACATTTTCAATTAACAGCAAGATTATGGCCAGCCCTTAAAAAAGCCCATGGAGCCAGAGTTGTGAATGTTTCATCACAAGGACACCAGTTTGGATCTTTTGATTTTGACGATCCTAATTTTTTAAATCGTGAATACGAAACCCTACTAAGTTATGGGCAATCCAAAACAGCCAGCAATTTGTTTGCGTTGGAACTCGACGAGCGTGGCAAAAACTTTGCCATAAGAGCCTATTCGCTTCATCCGGGCGCCATTAACGGAACGGAACTGGCCAGAGAAGCACCATTAGAACTATTCCAAAAGCTAGGCTATTGTGATGCCAACGGCGTTATATTTCCAGAAGTTGCTGCCGCACTAAAAACCATTCCGCAAGGAGCTGCAACAACCGTATGGTGCGCAACAAGCCCAATGCTTGATACTATTGGCGGCGTATATTGTGAAGATTGTGATATTGCAGGTTTAGCTACGGAAGAAGGAATAACCAAAGGCATCAGACCGTATGCTATTGATAAAACCAATGCCAATCGATTATGGACTTTAAGCGAAACGATGACAGGTATCATTTTTAACACTGCTGAGTAACACGTTTAATTACATCCTAAAATGCACAATTCTTTTTATTTTTGTAGTGAATTGCTTCTACAAAATGCAATACGGCTCCCTATGGAATATCAGGCAAAGTATATTACAGACGACATTAAACTTTCCTGTTATGAGGATAAGTTTTTCAAATCGGATATTATGTTCGATCATCATATGCTGGTTTGGTTTATCTCTGGAGAAACCAAAATCGTGCAGGCTGATGCTACTTACTATTTTAAAAAAGGCGATATATTTTTGATTCCAAGAAACCAGCTTGCAACTATCATCAACTATCCTAAAGACGGTCAACCGCATAAAACGGTAGTGATGCATCTGTCTACCGAAAAACTACGTGATTTTTATGCCAATCTGAATACGAAGCCAAAAGCTATAGAATCGCATAAAATACACAGCTATAGCAATCATCCATTACTTGAAAGTTGCCTGGCTTCCCTACTCCCTTATTTTAGTATGGAAACCTTACCGGAAGATATTGCTTCACTAAAGATCAAGGAAGCCATAAGCATATTGCGTACTATAGACAAAGGCATAGATGATGTGCTCGCCAACTTTGAAGAACCCGGAAAAATTGACCTTGCCGATTATATGGAAAAGAATTTCATGTTTAATCTTCCTTTAGAAAAATTCGGATACCTGACGGGACGCAGTCTGACAACTTTCAAGCGGGATTTTAGCAAGGCATTCCATAACACGCCACAGCGATGGCTTACACAAAAGCGATTGGAATTGGCACATTACCAATTTATCGAAAAGAAAAAAAAGCCTATCGATGTCTGCTATGAAGTTGGTTTTGAAAATCTTTCGCATTTTTCGCATGCCTTTAAAAAGCAGTTTGGCTACTCGCCAACAGAACTAACGAAACGGCAAAATACCTGAAATTTCTTTACAGAGTCTCTAAAAACTTCATATACTCAGGTACGCTCTTTTCAATCCACTCTTCAGAAGCATTAAGCTCAATTCCGTAGTAGGCAAAAAAGAAGCGGTAATCCGCTTTGATATATTCAAAAGTCAGTTCAAAAGGAGCCGTCAGTTCTCGCAAGTTATACTTGTATTTACCGTCGGCTCTATATTCTTCTTCGTCAATTCCAACAGATAATGCCAATGCTATTTTTTTGCCGCCCATCTTATAACCGCTTTTGCTTCCATATGCCCAGCCATACGTCAGCACTTCATCCAGCCATTTTTTAAACAACGGCGGACAGTTAAACCAATAAAAAGGAAACTGGAATATAATCTTGTCATAGGATTCTATTAATTGTTGCTCTTTCTCAACATCAATTTTCTCATCGGGATAGGCTTCATATAAACGATGTATAAAATATTGTTCGGGATTTTTTTCTAATTCTTCAATCCATCTTTTATTGATTACGGATTCTTGTATATTTGGGTGTATTATGACGACTAATGTTTTCATTTTTATATTTTCCTGATTTGTAAAACTGAAGCAAAAGTAAAGCACTATGCTTAATTCTGTATATTAGCAACCAATTGTATGATACTATCAAAAAGGTAAGTAATGACTAAAATAAAGGAAACTTCAACCAACTACGAAAACAAAAAACTATTGGAAGACGAATGTCTGGAAGTATATGCTTCGGGCATTATTGGAGGACAATGGACGTTAGCAATATGCTGTTACCTGATTAACGGAAAGCTAAGATTTGGAGAATTAAAGAAATGCATACCAACTATCACAGAGCGTATGCTGACCTTGCAATTGCGTAAACTGGAAAAGAATAAAATCATTACACGCACCGTTTATGCGGAAGTTCCTCCACGAGTAGAATATGAGTTAACCGCTATTGGTTATCAGTTAAGTACTATAATCGGAGAACTTGAAGATTGGGGAAGAAAACATAAAGAACTGATGAAATCATGAAATCAGTTTTTCTATTCTTCTTTTTCCTTCTCATACATCCCGTCGTATGCAATGGGCAACAAACCTATACAATTACGGAAGGCGAATTGCAGTTTATCCATCCGGAAAAAGGAATTGTTATCAAAAAAAATGATTCTTTCTATAAGTTGGACATCAACGTTGATTTTGTTGGTAATAAACAAAAGATCAGTTCTGTTTTAAGCCCTATTAAGCAAGATGAAATCAAAATTCTTTCTAAAAAACAAAGCAGTATCACTTATAATGAAATTGACGGCAGCTATGATTTCAAAAAAATACAAAAACTACAATTTGTATATGAAGAAGATGAAAGCGATTCTTATAAATTCTGTCAATTCAATCCAAACTATTTTGCTGTTTTTTCCAACAAACGGGAAAACGGAGAGACCTACACTTCCCTGGTTGAATACATGCCTTACATCTTCATTAAGTTTGGGAAGAAAAAAATAATCTATACTTACGATAATGAGTACGTATATCTGATTCCTACTAAAAACAAAATAAACCTATTTGAACAGTACAGCAATCATGTTGCCGATCTGAAAACGGAAAAGTTAGCCCTTAGCAATAAAGAAGTCTATGAATTTTCTATTCATGCATTCCCAAATCTTGAAGAAACTTTTTTCAAAATCGACTCGTTGTCCAACAAGAAAGTCATACTAAAAAACAGTTTTAATGAAACGCTTATTTCAAAAAAATATGACTCTATAGTGTTAGACAATATAATCCGATGCTATGATAATGGCTCAGTTGATTTATACAATCTTGCTTTAAAAAAACTAAACAAAACCAGGCTTAAGGCAGCAAAACAATACAGAGGCAGCCTACAGGTAATTGAAAACAACCACTTAAAATTAATTGACTGGACGGGAACCGAAATCAAAAAGAAAATAGACTTTGGAATCGTTTTATTGGATGCGCCTGAAAGAAGTTATTTCTACGAAGTCTCAATTACAAAAAAACCTCATTTCGTATTAAAAGCGAGAAACTTTGACAATTTTTGTAGAGAAGATTCAAACACCACTATTGACAGTATCACTTTGCTTAACACTAAGGGCATAAAAGAATTTTATTTTAAACAACAATCCACCGATACCATAAGTCGGCCTTATGATTTTACACCATATTTCCAATCCGACAAAAAAGCACGGATTACAGAATTGGTAAACTTTGATTATGAAACCATCTGGTTCTTACACAATGATGGTACTTTTGGAATGAACTATTTGGGCTATTTTATCAAAGCAGATTTTGATTCCACCACTTTTAGCAATTATCAAAAGTTGCAATCTGTAGATTATAACTATCCCTTTTACAAAATCAAGAAAAACGATTTGTACCAGTTCTTCCCGCTACAAAAGAAATTTCGTTATAAAAAGCTGGGCGATTTTCAAGGCAACTTTGCCCGATTCGAATTGCCAAACGGAAAAAAAGGCTGGTTAAGTCTGGACGGTAAAGAATTTCTTGATTGATGTTTTTCATAACTTCGTTTCCAGTACCATAAAATGCCCATAGTGGCAGACATTTAAAATTAAAGACAGAACACAATGGCAGCAACTTTTTTTGCATCACAGGCTGAATTTAGAAAATGGCTCGAAAAACACCATAAAAACGAAACTGAACTTCTGGTTGGTTTCCATAAAATGGACAGTGGAAAGCCATCAATGACCTGGTCGCAATCCGTTGACCAGGCGCTTTGTTTTGGCTGGATAGACGGAGTACGCAGGTCTATCGACAAAGAAAGTTATTCTATTCGCTTTACGCCACGAAAAAAGACAAGCAACTGGAGCGCCATAAACATCAAAAAGATGGAAGAACTTACCAAAGCAGGACTCATGACCGAAGCAGGACAAAACGCTTTCATCCAAAGGAAAGAAAGCAGGTCAAAGATCTATTCCTATGAAAATGAACCTGTACTTCTTGATGCCGAATATGAAAGTCAATTTAGGCAAAACACAGTAGCCTGGGATTTTTTTATGAAACAAGCTCCATCCTATAAAAAGCTGACTATTCATTGGATCATGGATGCCAAGCAGGAAAAAACCAGACAATCCCGACTTGAAAAAGCAATCCGATTAAGTGAAGAACAAAAAAAAGTTTTATAAAATGCAGAATACCTCTATTTTTCGCAATTTCCTATCAACCAAAATTAGCTTTTATAAACTTTTTGCTTTCCTTTATTAGTCGCAATTAAGAGAATAATAAATTCAGATTATAAAAAACTCCTTCGGATAATGAAGGAGTTTTTTATAATCTGTTACGGTTGAAATTCTTTACCTTCTAAAACAGAAGTCACATACTTTGTCCAAAGCTCGTTCGGAATACTACTATCTATAAAATAATCAGGCTGTAACCCGATGCCGTCAATCTGCATACCCGGTATTCTATAGCTTTTAGAAAGACAGTAGCCCAATTGGAATTTTTCATCCGGTGATTTCACAAAATTCATATTTGAAATATCCAATACTCCAAAAGTAGTCGTTCCAAAAAGCTTTACTTTTTTGCTTTGTTTAGCTGCCATCAAAAACTGTTCGTCAGTACTTCCGTTAGCTTCATTGGCTATGATAGCCACTTGCTGCGGAAAAGGCAATACGGCATCCATTTTCTGTATATGTACTTTATCGCCTCCGTTCAAATTCACAAATTTCCCCAGATTGTCATTAAGCAGTGTGAGTGCGGCGTTTACCTGCATTCTGTTTTTTTCTGACAAGTCCGGCATAGACAGGTAGCTTTCCATCCTTTTGTTGTTTAACGGTGTAGACAAAAGTTCCATCCCAACGATACGTATCGGATTTGTATACAAATAAGGGATAATATTCGCATAACTGTCATCATCACCACCAGTTCCATTACGGATATCGATTATCAGATTCTTAGTACTCTTGATTTCTTTTTCATTAGCCAAAAGCACACTGTCAATCGCCTTTTTTTGCATCCCGTTAAAAGAAGGAATTCGCAATAGCAAAGTCTCTCCAGAAATTTTCTCCATAAAAGGCTTGCCGGTACTCATTGCTTTTGCATAAAGTTGTATATCTGCATTTTCAGGAAACGTAGGATATTCTCGCTGCAATTGAATCGCAGGTGCCAATTTTATGGAATTTTTACCGACCCAATCAATCTTTTTGAATTTTAAAGGCGAAAAATCTCCCATATAAAAAACACCGGAACCATCTTCCTGGATTTCCATTTTTACCTGCTGAGGTTTCCATGCTGCATTAGCCGACTCCAGAATAACTCCTTTATAGCCTTTATCTTTTTTGACAACACCAATTTTATACGCTCCTACTTTCCATATTCCGGCTAAATCTTTTGCGTCTTTTGTTGGCTTGCTTCTCAATTCTTTTTCCTTTACAGCCAACACAGGCCATTGTTTGGCATTAGCTGAATTTTGCGGAGCTGTATCCAAAGCCATAACTCCAAAATGTCCTTTCCTAAAAAACTTCAACCATTCATTGAGCACATCAGCACATTCATGGCTTTTTGTTATCGTTTTCACTTTTGCAAAAAAAACAGCATTGTGCTTTTCATACATATCCATTCCTTTTTGCTGGATAGCATAATCAAAACCCGCATCATTCTTTTCAAACGTCTCTTTAACCCATTTAAAAACTTCGGAGCAATCACACGTAGATTGAGCTTTTACAGAAAACGCTGACAGTAGTAAAAAAGTGGATAGCAAAAATGCCTGGAAAGTAAATTTCATAAGAGTAAGAGTTATGTTACGATTTCTGGTTCAGCCAAAATCATGTGCAATATAAAATCTTTGCTTCAATTATTATACGCTATAACCTTATTTTATTCTTTGCGCCTTTGCGCCTTTGCGAGCAATTATTTTCACGCAAAGACGCAAAGCCGCAAAGTTTTGCTTTCCTGAATTCCTAACTACTTGTTTTATAAGAATTTTACGATACTATAAAACATTTTAATATATTTGGTTTCAATCCTTTATATATTTTCGAATATAAGCTATAAACAATTCTATGAAAATTACAGTTCGGATACTTCTTTTCTCTCTATTGTTCATAACATGTGGTAAATCACAAGACTTTACGGTAAACTACGAAACCATTGAAATAAATATTCCAGGAACACCTAATTGCTGGCTAAAACACAATGGAAAATTTTATTGTTATTTTACGACTGACAATGACAAATACAGTTCGGTAGCCAATCTTTATTTTTATATACTTGACGAAAAAGGAAAACTCTCTTCAGAAATAAACGTTCCAAAAAAATTACATTCTCATTATAATGATCTGTATGTAAAAAATGACTCTGTTTTTACAACAACATATGATGATAAAAGTACTTTTTACCTGGATGAGAAAAACAAAATTTGGGTTGAATCCAAGAAAGGAATAGACTTGTTTTATGAAGACAATGATTATATCGTTTATTCAATAGATTTTGGAGAGTGGGGAGGCGCAACCTGGTTTAAAGACACCAAAACAAACAAGCAATATGAAGTCGCTGCTTCAAATCCTGTTATCAATAAATTAGAGAACACCTACTACCTGACAGAGGAAGAAAAGATTTTAAAAATCTCCGATCCACAAAAAATGGAAATGAGCAACGAACCTTATGATTATAAAAAAGCTGTTTTGAATGAACACTATTTTAGGCACGGGAGTGGTTCCTTACAAGGTGTAGAAACCATTTACGAAAACAAAGACAATGACTTTTTCAATCAAAAATTCTTATTTGGTACTTCTTTTATTGCTAACAATAAACTTTACAGCATTTACAGAGATAGCATTTCGATGAAAATTGGGACTGTTGAAAACCATAAATTAGTTCCGGTATATGAGTTCAAAAACAACATTACTCCATTACTATACTATTATGATTGGAGAAATCGAATTCAAAACAATAGCTATCAGACGATACAGTTTTCGACTAAAAATAAAAAAGAATACGGTATCATAGAAATTAACGAAAACCTTTTGACCGTAACAACTTTTAAAAACGCCTATAAGGAACCCGTATATGGAGAAGCCAAAATAAAAGATTGGTTTGAGAAAACTTTTGATTTTTATTATAACAATTTTGACAGCCTATATATCAATGAAATTGATTCCTTAGAACAAAAAGAAAAAGCAACAGATATAACCCAACGCCATAAAATTAGTCATTATTTATTAGAAGGGAAAAATGTACAAACACCAAGAATTTACAGAAAAAAAGAAACCGATTATCTGAAATTAAACACCCTATATTATTACTCCACAAAAGAAAAACGTATAGAATTAATTGAGTTTGAGTGGGAAGAAAATCAAATTGAGATTAAATCCTCATTTAAGCAAAAGTTTGATTGGATTTCTGATTTCCTTACAAAGAAACTTGGAAAAACAAATAGTAAAAAACAAGACGAAATAAGTACAATTCAAACATGGAAAAGGAAAGACCTTACAATTGAATTACGTTATGAGACACGACTCGTTTCTGTGACTATATATAAGAGATAATGCGAAAAAGCAGCTGATTACGGATAAAGTATTTATAAGCTAACAATAACATTAGTAACCCCATCAAACGAAATGAAAAAAATAGGAATCCTTTTACTCACTATCTTAGTTGCTACATTACTAGCAGGGATCTATGGAGCATTACACGACCAAATAACCTTTACCATTTCATCAGAATATTTTACAATTTTCAAATTTGAACAATTTGGTTTTCTGGATTGGGGAAATAATAATCCGCGTTTGACAACCGCCTTAATTGGATTCTTAGCAACCTGGTGGGTTGGCTTCTATATTGGTATTGTTCAAGGTTTGGTCGGGTTAATCCATAAAACTCCGAGACGTATGTTTAAATATGTTTTTAACTCAATACTAATTACATTAGGTATAGCTGTATTATTTGGAGTATTTGGAGGAATTATTGAGATTTTAACCGGTGAAGCTGATCCAATTTGTTTTCCTTACGAAATACACAATTGTAAAAATTTCTTTATTGTTGGTTCAATCCATAATTATGGATATCTCGGTGGTGGAATAGGAGCTATTGTTGGTTTGGTTTATCAGATTTATCAAAAAAAAGCATGTTTAACAGCAATAGTATATAGATATTAAAACAAATCAACATGAAATCATTTATTCTTATTTATTTATTGTTTTTAACATCAAATATGTCTAGTCAGGATTTTCAATCAACTATAGAATTGACAAAAGATAGTGATACAACTTTTTGGTATCACCAACAGTTAATAGACATTAAAAAATTAAATCTTATCAACCCGCAATCTGAAACCGGATTTTTAAGAATTAGCTCCTCGAAATATATTGTTGAACTCTCTCAAAATTCAAATAAAATCTATTTCTATGTAAATGGAACATATACTAATAATCGATCAAAAGAATCATTTGCAAAAGGTTATGACTTAAAGCAAGAACAAGTAAGTCAAATTAAAAATCTGTATGAAGCGTTAAAGGTTCAAGAAATTCCATCATGCAAACTAATAAAAAGCTGGAAACAAGGATTTGACGGGATTACCTATATCTTTGAATTAAAAAAAGGAAATTCCTACTCATTCAAAAATTACTGGACTCCGTCCATGCAAGATGAATTCGAAGAATCTAAAAGAATATTACAATTTGTAAATCAGCTTGACACTATTGTAGATTATATTAGGGAAAGAGAAAAGTTTGAAAAAGAAATTCCCTTTTTAGAATGGTCATATAACAACTCAATGATTATAACAAAAGTAATTCCTAATACGGAAGCATATAAGCGGGCTAAAAACAACCACCTTAAATACAGAAACTAATCTTAGTTATGCTTCTTAACTACAATACTAATTCCGTCTATTAAATAGACTTGATTTCAAACTACAATTTCCTATGAAAAAAACACTACTCCCAATCTTTATCCTTATTTCATTTCTATCTAACGCACAAAGCATAGAAGAGAAAATTGCTAAAAAAGCATGCGAATGCGTAGAGCAAAAAGCTGAAATTGGCGATGATGCTTACAGAAACTGCATTGCCGATATAGTAAAGGAAGCCATTGCTAAAGAAGAAGATGCCAAAATCCGGGAAGAATTAAATACGGTCGAAGGACTCATGACACTGCTCCCAAAAGTCAAAAGTCTTTTGCCTGAAATCTGCGATAAGGTAAAAGGACAAAAAACAGACGAAAAAAAGAAGCTATTCTATTCTGATTCAAAAATTGAAAGCGCACAAAACGCTTATATAATTGCTAAAGACTTTATGCGCAATGGTCAACATAAATTAGCCATTGAGAACTTTCTTATGGCAATTAAAAGAGATGAAAACTTTGTCCTGGCTTATGATGATCTGGCTGTATGTTACAGACAACTGGAAAAGTATAACGATGCTATAAAATATTATAAAAAGTCACTTGAAATTTATCCTGAAGGCGACTTTGCCCTAATGAATATTGCCGTTGTCTATTCTTTAAAATCCGATTTTAAAACCGCCATACAGTATTATGAAAAACTAATACAGTTTCATCCCGATAATGCCGAAGGTTATTTTGGAGCCGGGAAAAGCTATTTCTTGCTAAAGAATTACGAAAAAGCACTGAACAATATATTCACAGCCCACCGAATTTATACCGAAGAAAATTCCAAATATGCAAAAGACTCCGAGTTACTTATAGGAGCCATTTACCAAAAACTACAGGAAGAAAACAAAGAAGATCTTTTTAAGAAGATTGCTAAAGAGCATAATATCCAATTGAATTAAAAAAAATTATGCTAGATAAATAAAAGCTGGCTTTTAAATAGCGGCTTCAACAGCGATTTTTATTTTAGCGCGAATTACTACGGATTAAAATAATTACGCTAATTTAAAAGTTATACCAGATAAACGTTCAATATTCTATTAATAGAAACTTTGCGACTCTGCGCCTTTGCGTGAAAAACTAAAATTAACCAAACCAAAAAAAACAAATGAAAACACTAATTAAAACCTTATTCATCAGTCTTTTTCTGGTTGCATGTTCTTCCAATAAATCAGGAGATTCAAAAGTCAGTTCAGATGCTTCATATGGCTATACCGAAAAAAATCCGATAAAAGTTGGTGGTTTTTCAGACGGCCCAGCTAACGAAAGAAAATATCTGAATTCATTATCCGGCCCAAATGGAGAAACTATAAATTATATAAGAACAGGAAGCTGCTGTGCTTTTGAAACAAAAAATAGTCCCTTTGGTAGTGGCATGCTAGATGCTTATGCTGTAACTTATGAAGGCAAAAAAGACACTGTAGTGTTATACCTCAATATGTATGACAAAGCATCTTTAAAGGCTCCTGTGGGTTTTAAGTTTAAATAGACTTTGTAAATAAAATAATGAAATCCTTTTTTTAGGTAGGATTTCAAAACAGAAGACTATCAAAACTTTAACCAAAAAAACTAACCCCTTTCTAAAGTTAAACTTTAATCCAATTATATTATGACAGAAGTATCTAATTTGGCTGCTTTGAGAGCGGTAACACCACCAACAGGAGTGGTATTCGTAAAAGATCATGGCACTCCCGGAACTGGTGGAGGCGGTATATTTGTTTGGAGAACAGAAGTTCCTTTCACTACAGGAGATTACAGTACGGACAATGACGGCACAATAGTAAAATCAAGTGTTGTCCCATCAAATTCAGGAAGCTGGGTTCGTTCATATGATGATGTTATAAATGTTAACTTTTTTGGTGCAGTGGGAACGAGTACAGACTACACAACTCAAATTCAAAGAGCAATTGATTTTGCCAAGCTCAACACAAAAGATAATTCCGCAATGACAGGTTCTACTGTATTTATTCCCAATGGCAGCTATTTTATAAGCACCATCCATCTTAAGCATGGAGTAACTGTTGTAGGAGAATCATACGAACGAACCATAATCTATGCGCTTGAAAGTAAAGAAGGTGAATATATGTTTGATATTGAAGAAGGTATGGTAATGATAAACGTATCGAGGTTAAACCTTCAGGGGCGCGGTACTCTTCGTGGTGGTTTTTACTTTGAAGCCAAACCACAATTGACTGAACCTTATCATGGTGGACTAATGAATTCACGTATAAGTGATATTTTCATTTATGATTTTAAAGGTCATGGTATTTATCTTAAAGGAGGAGGCGAACATTCAAATTATCTGCTTCCAAACCAATTTAATATATTCGAAAACGTAAGGGTTTTTAAAGGTGCTGATCATACTAATGCTCTTAAATTAACAGGACAGCAAGGTCAAACCACTTTCCTAAACTGCCAATTTGATGGTTTTAAGCGGAATGAGAAATATGCACTTGGAAAGAATATACATATTCAAAATACAGCTGAATATCCTTCGGCTGTTATATCATTTATTAATTGTACGGTACAAGATGCAGACTATGGCGTTTTTATTGAATGGGCAGAAAACATCACTTTTGATAATTGCTGGTTCGAAAAGCTTGGTGTAGCAATTACAGTTAAAAGTAATTTTCAGGATGAGTATAATGATAACCCATGTAAAAGTATCAATATAGTAAACAGTCGTTTTGCTGATGCTGCAGGTTTTGGTTCAAAATCTATTGGACCTGGGAATGTCAAACCTGGACAATGTATTAGCATTGATAAGTCATTTGTCACCGCAAATAATAATTATGTGTGTATATCTGACATTAATTCTCCAGACTTTGACTCCAATAGTCTTTTTTTAATATCGACACCTAGTCCTATAGGTGGAATAACGGCAGAAGGTAATGCATTTCAATTCCCTATACTTGGAAAGACATATGGCATCATGCAGATTAGAACTGTGAATACAGCAGATAACAGTTTAAGTTGTTCTGGACATAAGCTGGTTTTTGCAAGTTCTACAGGTGCTTTTATCAAAGATATTTTTTCTACCATTAATGCAGGAGAATATATAGCTATTCGAGCAGACCAAAGTTCTCTCACATTTAAAAACACGGGGAATATAGCTTTTCTTACCACAAATCCAGATCAATCATTCACTATCAATAATGGCGAAATTGCAACTTTCGTTAAAGTAGATAATTTTGTAGGAACATACTATGAAACATTTCAATTGGTTTCAATCCAAAAAGTTATTACATAAACCCTCAATATACTATTTCAATAGATTTTACTATATGTATAAAACTTTATTTAAAAAGACTATCCTATGATGGTCTTTTTATTTTTAATATTTAAAAGTACCTGTTTTCACAATATCTCAGATATTAAAAACACTCCATTTTAAGGGAAACCTTAAAAAAGACAAAACACAAAAATCTAGTTTTGATAAATAAACGGCTCAAAAGCCTACTAACACAAAACTAAATTTATGGAAACAAGAACCAACAAATCAAAAATAATCTTCAGTGTAATAATTTTTATCGGCATACTCTGGTATTTCTTTGGCGGCGGATTAGAAAAGCATGCAACAAATGAAATGCAGAAAATTGAAAACCAAGTAGCTTTGGATGCAGAACAGCAATATGAAATTGCAAAAAATGGCGGCGACCAAATGCAAACCTATGTACAAGCCGGCATAGTTGCCGCATCTTATTTACAAGCAAAAGACGAAGCCAATTACAATAAGTGGAAAGCAATTGAAAAAGAAGAAGGAAAAAAGGCTGGGATGTTTTTAGAATAATATTCTTTTCTTTCATTTTGCGATTTTTTAACGTAAAATATTTACACTTAGTCTAATAATTAGCAAAAAAATATACTTTATGTTTATAAAAATATACATTTGAAATATATCTCGCAATACTATTTCGAAGACAAAAATTTAAAAATAACATATTACCACATGGCAGAAAACGTAAATCAAGCATTTGATATATTTAATAAAGATGTAGTTAATCTAACGAAAGAAAATACAGATAATGCTAGGAGCAGTAGAGATTGGTTGATTGACCAACTTTTAAGTTTTCCCGAAGCAATAGAAGATTTTCCAAGCGATTTTCCAGACAAACACATTAGATATGGTTCATTCGCTAGAAACACAAAAATAATACCGCTAGATGACATTGATTTGATGTATTGCTTACATGGTTCAAATGCATATTATTCTATTGATACGGTTGATAAAACGAAATATTATATTCATACAGAAAATTCTTCTAATGAATTAAAAAAAATGTCAAATGATGATGAGACATTAAATTCTATAAAAGTTGTCAATAAGTTTGTTGGTGCTTTAAAAAATGTTCCCCAGTATTCAAATTCTGAAATAAAAAGAAATCAAGAAGCTGCCATACTTAATTTGACTTCCTATTCTTGGAGTTACGACATTGTTCCTTGTTTTCATACTGTAGAACACTTTTATCTAATCCCTGATGGTACTGGGAATTGGAAAGCAACTAATCCTGGCATTGATCAAGAAAATATTAAAAAAACTAATCAAAATTATGGTGGTAAAGTATATCAGCTTGTAAGAACTTTAAAATATTGGAATGCAAATTTTACAATACCAAAAATCGGATCCTATCTTTTTGAAGTACTTATCCTTAATTTTGTTAAAAATCAAGGTTCCCAAAATAAATTCAATGATATAAATATCAAAGATTTTTTTTATTATTTGTACCAAAATATTCATTATGATGTAGATGACCCAAAAGGTATCCAAGGAAATATAAACAACCTGACATTTGAACAGCAAACAAAAATATCCAATAAAGCAAAAGAATGTTATGAACTTGCCAAATTAGCATTAGATTTCGAAATCAATCATAAAAACCAAGAGAAAGCTATTGAAAATTGGCGAAAAATCTTCGGTGATAAATTCCCTAAATATGAATGAATATTATAATCCAGTAAGAGAATCTTTCAAACAAGCTAAAAAACTTGATTCGATAGCATTTTATATCCTAATTATATCCGCTATTTTGACATTCCTTAATTTTATTTTCAATAATTATTTTAATAACTTAAAAGAATGGGCAGAGATAATTAGCAACATAAATACTATTGTCATAATAATATATGCAATCATTAAATTTGGGATAAATTATATAATTTTCCATACTTCTTTTGACAAAAGGGCAGACTTTATTGATAATTCTTTTGGCACTAATTATTCATCAGATAAATCAAATAAATACTACAATAATGAAGAAGTATCAATTGGTATATTAAGAATGGGTGCTAATAGCTTTGAAAGTTGCTATTTTACATATAATCTTTCGATTAAATCTTTAAAGAAAAAATGGATTGTCAACCTACTAATTATTATTTTGATAATTGCATTAGCTCTTCAAGGTTACAATTCTGTTTTATCGATGATTCTTCAATTATCTCTCCCTTTATTTTTAATATCTGACGCTATTAACCATTCTATTTTTTGTTTAAGGATAAAAAATATTTTAGACAGTTTTTGCAGGCTATATAATGATCTAACTAATGAAACAGATCATTCCAAAAAAGAGCCAGAAATAATTCTAAATGTATTAAATTACGAAACAACTCTTTCAACATTCAATTTGCTAGTTAGTGAAAGGATATATAAACAACAGAATCCTATCCTATCTAAAAATTGGGAAAAGCTTAAAAAACATTATAAATTAAACTAACACTTCAAATCCTTGAATAGAAAATTCCGTGTTTTTTTGATATTAACCAGTAACCATTAAATCAAAAATTATATGACAACAGAAGAATTTAAAAAAGATTATTATTTAGAGAAAATTTACGAAAGAATATCAGAAATAGAATTTGACTGCAAATTAATAGTAAAAAGAAAATCTGATAATGCTTATGTAACTGGAGTTAAAACAAAAACAAACATTCTCGATGTAAGTCAAGATATTACTGATACGAGATTTGCAATTAATCCAATTACTTGGCCAATCTATTTGGATGATATAATTATAATGCTATTCAATTTACTAATATTTAGAATCAGCTTAACAGATATTTATGAAACTAACAATAAGAGAAATATAGCCGATTTTTTCAGAATAAATCCGTTCTATGAAGATTAAACTATTTTGACATAATAAAATATGAAAAAGCATATCCTTAAATTTTCAGATATTTATGTGATAATTATCACAGTCATAATTGCTACAGGAATCCATTGTTTTATAGATAAAAAAACTGAAATCCTAATTGCTATATACACCGCAGGAATCTCTATAGCTTTTAGTATACGGCAATATAGAATTGAAAATGATAAAATTTTTAAAGAGCTTTTTATAATGTATAATGAAAAGTACGATTTAAAATTCAATAATTGTTTAAATATAATAGTTAAAAAAGCCTCTAATCAAACATACGAACTAATAGACGAAGAAAAGCCTTTAATAATAGACTATCTGAATATGTGTTCTGAACAATATTTATGGTTTACTAAAGGAAGAATTGATTCAATAGCATGGAAATCTTGGGAAAAAGGAATGAAATTTTATCTTGAATGCCAACCAATTAAAAACTTTATTAGCAAAGAATCCCAAAAAGACTCTTATTATGGAATTTTTGAATATTTAAAATTATAAAACCGCTTCCCAGCGGTTTTTCTATATTTCCTCAACTCCTTCCCACAAACACTTCACCCCAAAAAGCGCTCGCTTTTCGTCAGCATTTATAGAAATATCAGAATGATATAAAGCCATATCATGCACGAGTTTTAGCGACTTCGATAATTCCGAAGCGCCATAAAACAAAACAAATTCAATAAATTCAGATTGAGACGGTGTAAGCCACACCTGTACTTTTGATACGTTTTGTGTATTATCTGCCGTGCTGGTTGAAGTAACTAGTCCGCTACCTTGTTTTTCAGAAGTTTGCATAACTCTTAACAAGTATTTCTAATTATAAATAGCAATAGTTAAAGAAGTTCGCAATACAAACATACATTTTATTTAAACACTTAGCCGTTTGTAATCACTTATATACGGATAATTACAAAACAATATCATATACTAATTTAAGAAGTCATAACACCCAAACTCTCGCCAATCTTCAAAGCACATTTTTCTCCATCAATAGCTGCCGAAATAATTCCTCCGGCATAACCTGCGCCTTCTCCACACGGATATAAGCCTTTGATTTGCACATGCTCTAACGAAAAGTTATCTCTTGGAATACGCACCGGCGATGAAGTTCTTGATTCCGGTGCATGCAAAATGGCTTCATTGGTCATATAACCTCGCATGGATTTGCCAAATTGTACAAATCCTTCACGCATAATTTGCGTTAAAAAACCCGGAAAAACCTGTCCCAGTTCTACCGGAGTGGTTCCCGGAACATAGGATGTTTTTGGAATATCGGCAGAAACTTTGCTTTGTGTAAAATCAACCATACGCTGTGCCGGAACTCGTTGGGTTTCGCCTGCCAGATGCCAGGCACGTTGTTCGATACTTCTTTGAAATTCCATTCCGGCCAAAGCGCCAAACTTGGCAAACGGTTTAAAATCTTCCAGTTTTAGTTCGACTACAATTCCTGAATTGGCCGTTTCCTGATCGCGTTTGGATGGCGACCAGCCGTTGGTTACTACTTCACCCGGACTTGTAGCACAAGGCGCAATTACACCACCCGGACACATACAAAACGAATACATTCCCCTGCCGTTTACCTGTTTCACGATAGAATACGGCGCCGGCGGAAGATAATCTCCACGGAAATCGCAACTGTACTGTATGCTGTCAATCAGCGTTTGCGGATGTTCTGCACGAACACCCAAAGCAAAAGGCTTGGCTTCGATAAAAATTTTCTTTCGGTCAAGCAATTCAAAAATATCCCTTGCCGAATGGCCAGTAGCCAATATGATTTTTGAAGCTCGGATACTATCTCCCTTTTGGGTTTCTACTCCTTCTACTTCGTTGTTTTTTACTAAAATATCGGTCACACGAGTATCAAACAAGACTACGCCGCCAAACTCGATAATCTTTTCACGCATGGCCTTGATGATTTTCGGCAATTTGTTTGTCCCGATATGCGGATGCGCTTCTACCAGAATTTCTTCCGAGGCTCCAAACCCAACAAACAATTCCAAAATACGGTCTACATCGCCACGCTTTTTAGAACGCGTATACAATTTACCGTCAGAATAAGTTCCGGCTCCGCCTTCGCCATAACAATAGTTCGAATCCTCGTTTACGATATGATCTCTGTTGATGGCTTTCAAATCACGGCGTCTTTCCTGCACGTCCTTGCCACGTTCCAACACAATAGGCTTCAATCCTAATTCTATCAATTGCAAGGCTGCAAAGAGACCCGCAGGCCCTGCTCCAATAACAATTACTTCCTGCTTGTTAGACACGTCTTTATAGTCCGGAAGTCCGATTTTGGTTTCCTGATAATCTTCTTTCCAATACGCCTGAATCTTAAGATTAATCTTGATTGATTTTTGTCGGGCGTCAATAGAACGTTTCAGTATGGCAATATGCCTGATTTCGGCAGGATTTACCTGCATCAGCTTGGCAACATGGTCCGTCAATAATTGCGAATTAGCAGCCACTTCGGGCGCTACTTGTATTTGAAATTCTCTTGGCATGGGGCAAAGGTAGAAAATAAATTCAGAATTATTTTTTAGCCAAACAGTCCGCCTTTTATGAGTTATTACTGTTTTTCTTCATAAGCCCGCAACGCAAAAGAAGCCAGCCAATGCTCACCTTCATAATTACCATCAACTACGGATGGTAAGGAAAAATCCAGATGTTTGTCGGCTACATCCTTTAAATACCAAAACTCTTTAGGATATTGGTTGATTAAGGAATATAAGTTCCAGGCACGGCTAAAATTTAATCCGTCCAGATGTACCAAATGTCCGTCTGTACGATCAGAAACCTTTGCTACATCCCAGGTAAATCTTTTATTAAAAAGCGTCGGCGCAAAGCTTTTCATCCATTTCAGGAATTCTTCACGAGGCAAAATGCGCTGCATAATACCCATTTCTTCCAGGCAAGGCGAAAGGAAATCGGTTCCGCTAGGTTCCCAGGTAAAAGGACAATCTTTATCATTTTGAAACAAACGTGTTGCATTTACCCAGATGCTTTTTTGCAAAGCCTGATTATTGGAATGTACGGCATAATCCCATGCAAAATTCAACCCAAAAGCTGTATTTGCATGCGTTCCTGCCCTAACCGGATACAATAGTTTTGGCAAAAACTCTATATATCGCGTGGTAATAATATCTGAAAGCGGTTTCAAGTTATCAGCCAATTCTTTTGCATACGGCTCGTTAGAGGTTTCCAATTCCAATTGCAATTTTAACAACCATGCCCAGCCGTAAGTACGTTCAAACGATTTTTCATGCTCTTTGGATAGATAAGCTACTTCCTGTTGTATGTTTTCTTTGGAAAGATTTACTTTTAATTTCTGTATGATTTCATCACGTTTGTCCAGATCTGGAAATCGTTTTAACAGATAGACCAAGCTCCAATGTCCGTGAACGGACGAATGCCAGTCAAAACAACCGTAAAATGCCGGATGCAGTTTTTTTGGCGATTGTAATTCGGTAGCATCCTGTAAAAGCTGCCCTAACTTATTAGGATATTCCTGTTGCAGACATTTGATTGGTAAAGTGGCAAGATGGTTTGCTTTTTCTAAAGTCAGTTCCTGCGAAAAGCCCAATTGAAAACAAAAAAGAAAGAGATAGTGTGATAATTTCATGGTACATCTTTTCCCAAATATAAACTTTATTGATTATTTGAAACGGTATACCAAAAACAAATTTCAATAAGTTTCTTGCTTTGCGGCTTAGCGCCTTTGCGTGAAATAGTTGCTCGCAAAGGCGCAGAGCCGCAAAGTTCGTATTGAACCGTTACTATCTAGTACAAACTTCCGATGGTCATTTAAACTTTTGCAACTTATTGTGCCCAAAAAAAGAACAAGCCACTATAAGTTCGTAAATTTGCTTTCCAAAAAAGCACAAATAATGTCCAGAAGAATAAAGCTAATATGGGATTTTAGAGGTCCAGCCGGCACCAAAACCGCAGAACATCACGAAATCCACCTTAAAGAATTTATTGAAGCAGAAAAGCTTCCACTCAATATCACCGGATTCGAAACCTTGCACGAAATGCACGCCATTGCTTTTATGGTCGTGGAAGAAGAGAATATGATTGCAGTCAGAGACGCACTAAAACCACACCGTGGAGAAATCTGGGAAGAATAATTTGTGATTTGTGATTTAAGATTTTTGATTTAGAAGCGAATAGTTGAAAATAGTTGATAGTTTTTAGTAGATAGAGGATAATTGAAAAGGGATAGTGGAGAGTCGATAGTTAAAAAAAGTGGATAGTTTTTAGTGGATAGTCGATAGTTGGGAGTGAGTGCAAAAAAAATAAGATTTCAGAAAACATTTACTGCCCTCTGAAATCTTAAATCTAATATCTTAAATCTTAAATCCGAAATCTCAAATCAAGAATCCGAAAAATTCCTAATTCCAAATTAATTCGCCACTTCGCTAATAAACTTAATTCGCATCAAACGAAGTTCTTCGATGTCATAATCGCCATCAAATTCCTTAAGGGCGTCTTTTATATTATCGGAATGTGATTCCATAAAGTACTCATGGATTTCTTCCTGTTGGTCTTCGTCTAAAATATCGTCAATCCAGTATTTAATATTCAGTTTGGTACCCGAATAGACAATCTGCTCCATTTCTTTCAACAGTACGTCCATATCAAGTCCTTTGGCCTTTGCAATGTCGTTCAGGGAAAGTTTTCTGTCTACGTTTTGGATGATGTATAATTTCAAAGCTGAATTTGCGCCTGTAGATTTTACAACCAAATCATCCGGACGGATAATATCGTTATCTTCAACATAACGTCCAATCAGCTCAACAAAATCTTTACCGTATTTTTTGGCTTTTCCTTCTCCAACGCCGTGAACGCTTCCTAACTCCTCAATAGAAACCGGATATTTCAAGGCCATATCTTCTAATGACGGATCCTGGAATACCACAAATGGCGGCACACCTAATTTTTTAGCCACTTTTTTACGCAAATCACGCAACATACCCATCAAAACTTCATCGGCTGTACCCGAAGATTTTGCCGCTGTAACAATGGCTTCGTCTTCCGCTTCATTATAATCGTGGTCTTCAGACATCATGAAGGAAGTCGGGTTCTTGATAAAATCAGCACCCTTTTCCGTAAGTTTCAATATACCGTAGGTTTCAATATCTTTTGACAAATAACCATCTACCAGAACCTGACGAATCAGAGCCATCCAATAGCGTTCGTCAAAATCAGCACCGCTGCCAAAGAAACTCTGAGCATCGGTTTTATGTGCCTTGATGGTAGCATTGATTTTGCCAATCAAAGTGAAAATAATCTCTTTTGATTTGTATAAATGTTTGGTATCGCGAACAATCTTCAGCAATTTGACTACCTGGTCTTTTGCTTCGACTTTTTTCTTCGGATTCCTTACGTTGTCGTCCATATCGGCACCTTCGCCTGTCTCGCTGTCGAATTCTTCTCCAAAATAGTGCAATAAGAATTTCCTTCTCGACATCGAAGTTTCTGCATAGGCAACGACTTCCTGCAAAAGTGCAAAACCAATTTCCTGTTCGGCAACCGGTTTTCCGGCCATAAATTTCTCCAGCTTTTCTACGTCTTTATACGAATAATAAGCTAAGCAATGTCCTTCGCCTCCGTCACGTCCTGCCCTACCTGTTTCCTGATAATAGCTTTCTAATGATTTTGGAATATCATGGTGAATGACAAAACGAACATCTGGCTTGTCAATTCCCATTCCAAAAGCAATTGTCGCTACCACCACGTCAACATCTTCCATCAGGAACATATCCTGATGTTTGGCACGCGTTTTAGCATCCAGACCTGCATGATACGGAACCGCGCTGATTCCGTTTACCTGCAAAACATGAGCAATTTCCTCTACTTTTTTACGACTAAGGCAATAGATGATACCGGATTTCCCTTTATGTTGTTTGATAAATCGGATAATATCCGATTCAATATTTTTAGTTTTTGTGCGTACTTCATAAAACAAATTCGGACGGTTGAACGATGCCTTGAATGTCGTGGCATTGACCATATCCAAATTTTTCAGGATGTCTTCCTGAACTTTTGGTGTAGCTGTTGCCGTTAATCCGATCACCGGAATATCACCAAGCTGTTTTATAATGGCTCTAAGATTTCGATATTCAGGACGGAAGTCATGTCCCCATTCCGAAATACAGTGCGCTTCATCAATAGCCACAAAAGAAAGCGGCACGCTTTTCAGAAACTGTATGTATTCTTCTTTGGTTAGCGATTCTGGCGCTACGTATAATAGTTTCGTAATTCCGGAAACAATATCCTTTTTTACCTGAGCGATCTCGGTTTTTGTAAGTGATGAATTTAAAACGTGGGCTATTCCATTTTCAGAAGAAAGGCTTCGTATGGCATCCACCTGATTTTTCATAAGCGCAATCAGCGGAGAAACTACAATTGCCGTACCTTCCTGTGTTAGGGCTGGAAGTTGATAGCAGAGGGATTTTCCGCCACCGGTAGGCATAATAACGAATGTATTATTTCTGTGTATGATACTCTTGACAACTTGTTCTTGCAATCCCTTAAATTGGCTAAAGCCAAAATATTTTTTTAATTCGTAGTGGATGTCAATTTCGTTTGAATTCATTCTTTTTTAATGGTATTTTACATAAATTTGCACAACATAAAGATACAACTTTCTTTTATAACCACAAATTTTATAAAAAATCTGTTTTGATAGAAAAAGAAGCAATATTGGCCTCTGCCAAAAAAACAATATTAGCTGAAAGTAAAGCAATTGCAAATCTTTCAGAACTTCTCACCAACGATTTTGCCGAAGCTGTAAAAATCATTTTCAAGTCAAAAGGACGCCTGATTGTTACCGGAATAGGAAAAAGCGCCATCATTGCTCAAAAAATCGTAGCTACGCTTAATTCTACCGGAACGCCATCAATGTTCCTGCACGCTTCAGAAGCCATTCATGGCGATTTGGGAATGGTACAGCAAGATGATGTCGTTATCTGTATTTCAAAAAGCGGTAACAGTCCGGAAATCAAAGTCTTGGTTCCTCTGTTAAAACGTTTTGGAAACATTTTAATTGCGATTACCGGAAATTTAACTTCTTTTCTCGGAAAAGAATCCGATTACGTATTAAATGCGTATGTTGAATCAGAATGCGATCCAATTAACCTTGCTCCTACCAACAGCACAACAGCACAGCTTGTCATAGGCGATGCTTTGGCTGTAGCCTTGATGGAACTTCGTGATTTTAAGAGCGAAGATTTTGCCAAATACCATCCGGGAGGCGCTTTAGGAAAAAAACTATTGCTTCGCGTTAAGGATATGCTCGATACTACACACAGACCTATTGTGGCTCCGGATTCGAGCATCAAGAAAGTTATTGTTGAGATTTCTGAAAAAAGATTGGGAGTTACTGCCGTAGTAGAAAACGATAAAGTCATAGGCATCATTACAGATGGCGATATCAGAAGAATGCTTAACGACCGGGATACTTTCAACGACCTGACAGCAAAAGACATCATGACCAAAAATCCAAAGGTGATTAAATCCAGCGATATGGTTGTTGATGCCCTAAATATTTTAGAAGATTTTTCAATAACGCAGTTGGTTGTCGTGGATGAAGGCAATTATTTGGGAGTTATCCACCTCCATGATATTTTAAAAGAAGGAATCGTATAATTATGGCTAGAAAGAAAAACGCAAACGAAATGTCGTTTCTTGACCATTTGGAAGAACTCCGATGGTTGCTAATCAGAAGCACATTAGCTATAGTAGTCGCTTCCACTGTTGCATTCTTCTTCAGTGATTTTATTTTTGATAAGATTATATTCGGTCCAAAAGATCCTAACTTTATTACCTACCGTTGGTTCTGCGAAGTCAGCAAGTTCTTTGGTAGTACAGGAGAGGGTTTCTGCGATTATAAAATTAATTTCGACGTACAGAGCCGTGTCATGTCCGGACAGTTCAATGCGCACATCTGGACCTCTATAACTGCCGGATTTATTCTTGCCTTTCCCTTTATTTTATGGGAATGTTGGAAATTTATCAGCCCGGCATTATATGATAAAGAAAAAAAGAATGCCAAACTGTTTTTAGCCGTGGCTTCTTTCCTATTTTTCCTTGGAGTATTATTTGGTTATTTTATCATCACGCCGCTTTCTATCAACTTCCTGGCAGGATATCAGGTGAGTACGCAAATCCACAACGATATCGATTTGGATTCTTATATCTCACTGATACGAAGCACTACGCTGTCTTGCGGTTTGGTTTTTGAATTGCCAATCGTTATGTTTTTCCTTTCCAAATTAGGACTTATAACACCTACATTTTTAAGGAAATACAGAAAATATGCCATCGTTATCATTCTGATTATTGCGGCTATCGTAACGCCTCCTGATGTAGTGAGCCAGATTATCGTGACTATCCCATTATTAATATTATACGAACTCAGCATTTTTATTTCTGGCTGGGTATTAAAAAATAAGCTGAAAGATGAGCAATCTAGTTAAAGAATTCAATGATTACCGTCAGGTAATGAATGAAAAGCTGCTAAATGACGACAACAAAGTCATCAAAAGGATTTTCAACCTTGATACTAACGCCTATATGGAAGGCGCATTAAATGTCAAGACCAAAGAACTACTCGGATTAGTAGCTTCTGCCGTTTTGCGATGCGATGATTGCGTAAAATATCATTTGGAAACCTGCCATAAAGAAGGCATCACAAAAGCAGAAATGATGGAAGCCATGAGCATTGCCACTTTAGTAGGCGGTACAATCGTAATCCCACATTTGAGAAGAGCTTACGAATTCTGGGAAGCACTGGAAGAAAATAAATAATTGTTAATTAGTAACCGCTTTACTCTGAATAGTCGTTTATTTGTTCGGCAATTTTATAAAGATTAAAAAATCGGAATATGATTCTAAGAGCTGACAATCTGGTCAAAACATACAAAGGAAGAAGTGTTGTAAAAGGTATTTCTGTAGAAGTAAATCAAGGAGAAATTGTAGGTCTTCTAGGACCTAATGGTGCCGGAAAAACTACTTCTTTTTATATGATTGTAGGTTTGGTAAAACCAAATAGCGGCAAAATTTATCTTGACGAGACTGAAATTACCGACTATCCGATGTATAAAAGAGCGCAGAACGGAATTGGTTATCTGGCTCAGGAAGCTTCGGTTTTTAGAAAACTAAGTATTGAAGACAACATTTTAAGCGTGCTTCAATTAACCAATCTTTCCAAACAGGAACAAGAAGCCAAAATGGAAAGTCTTATTGCTGAATTTAGCCTAGGACATATCCGTACTAACCGTGGCGACTTGCTTTCCGGAGGTGAAAGAAGACGTACAGAAATTGCACGTGCTTTGGCAACCGATCCAAAATTTATCTTATTGGATGAGCCGTTTGCCGGAGTTGACCCGGTGGCAGTAGAAGATATCCAAAGAATCGTAGCCCAATTAAAAAATAAAAATATCGGAATTCTTATCACCGACCACAACGTGCAGGAAACGCTTGCTATTACTGATAAGACCTACCTGATGTTTGAAGGTGGCATCTTAAAAGCAGGTGTTCCGGAAGAACTGGTTCAGGACGAAATGGTGAGAAGGGTTTATTTAGGACAAAACTTTGAGTTGCGTAAGAAGAAGTTGGAGTTTTAGATTTATGATTTAAGATCTTTGATTTGGGATTTTAGATTTTGGATTGCAGAAAATAGATAATAGAAGATAGACAATAGACAGAACCGGGAAGTTAGTGCTTTTCGGTTTTTTTGTTTTTAGTTGATGGTGAAATACTGCAATTGTTTCTGTGTGCCGTTGTAGATATTGACATCTACTGTACCTTCGATGCCTGGTACGGTAGCTTTTTCTGTGAATTGCCAAAACAACCATTCGTCTTTGATGGTTTCTTCAAAAAAATTATAGTTGGCAATCCAAAACGTGTAGCCTTTAAACTCTTCTTTCAGGAAATCATTATAATAGCTTTCTCCTGAGTAAATAATCGGTTTTACATTATAGTGCTTTTCTACTTTTTTCAACCATCGCTTTAAGCCAATCTTAAGGCTGTCTATAGATTGTTCTTTAGGTAGTTTTTCAATATCCAGAACCGGAGGCAAATCGCCTTTATGAAGTTTTACGGTTTTGATAAAATTGTCAGCCTGTTCAATAGAATTCTCATTCGGACGATAGTAATGATAAGCACCACGAATTAGCTTGTGCTTTTTTGCTTCCTTCCAATTGTCCTTAAAAGTAGCATCTACTCTATCTTTTCCGGCTGTTGCGCGTATAAAAACAAATCCCAATGGAAATGTTTCTTCGATAGCTTTCGCTTTTTCCCACTCCACATCGCCCTGGTATTCGGATACGTCAAAACCGTATACCTTATTCTCGTGTTTGCTTAAAACCTGATAAATCCTGACATCGGCAATCCGCTTTTCTTCTGCGAGCTTTTTGTCTGTCTTAAAACTGAAATAGTAAGCCAGTCCTTCTCTATAGTGATAGGCTGTTCCGGCGAGCAAAAGGATAAAAAACGCCCAAAGTGAAAATTTCAATACGTTTCCGGAGAAGAAACTTTTCTTCTTTTTGGGTTTTCGTATTGCAGGTTTTCTTCTTGGAGCCGGCTTCTTCATTCAGTAAAAATAAATGTTTTTGAGAAAAAGTGATATCTGAAACTTAAAATTATAAAACGCCGGATTATGAGAATTGTTACTTTTTTTAAACACCACAAATTGAGTAATCAAAGTAATTCTATCAGAAAAACAAGTGGAATCTACGCAATCAACGACAAAAATCTTAAATCCAAAATCTGCAATCTCAAATCTTAAATCTGCAATCTTAAATACTTTTCTTATTCGTCAAAACCGACAACAGTATATAAAAAAGAATCAACAACGGAATTCCCAATGCTTTAAAAAACACTAAAAGCAGTACAGATACAGCCAAAAATATAATCTGAAGCTTGTTTTTGGCAAAACTAGCGCTTTTTACTTTTAATGAAAAAAGAGGAATTTCAGCATTGAGCATAAAAGCACTGAAAAGAGAAATTACAAGCAATATCCAAGGATTGCTCAAGGCTTGCGAAATAAATCCGTATTGGTTATCAAGCAAAATAAGTGGAAGACTTAAAATAAACAGCGCATTGGCCGGAGTTGGCAATCCGATAAAAGAATCGGTCTGGCGGGTATCGATATTGAAATTGGCCAAGCGATAGCAGGAACCCAAAGTAATGATAAAACCCAGATATGGAAATAGCATTTGCCATCCGGAAGACGGAAAGCCTAACGCCTGATTCATCAAATAATACATCGCCAGTCCCGGTACTACACCACTGGTTACCATATCAGCCAAAGAATCGAGTTGCAATCCTAACGGACTGGAAACTTTAAACAGCCTTGCAAAAAAGCCATCAAAGAAATCCAGAAAAATTCCAAGACACACAAATAAAAAGGCCAGCTTAAAATCCTGATGGAAAGCAAAGATTAATGCAATGCATCCTGAAAATAGGTTGAGCAGCGTTATAATATTCGGAACTTGAGCCTTGATTCGCATATCTAATTGTTTTTAGTTGGCATGAGCGCAAATTTAGCACAATAAGTTTATAGTGCAGCGCGTTTCTTATAACAGATTTTTAACTTGAACTTCCTTAGTGCTATTTATTGTTACAAGGTGCTGAAGGAAGCTCAATAAAAATTTATATTTTTGGACGATAAATTAACAATACAGATTTCGGCTTGTAAAAACAATTTGCTTTGAAAAAACCCCTTATAGCTTCTTTTCTTTTGGTATGCTCTTTCGCTTATAGCCAGGCGGTCAGGAAATATTCCAATGAATTTATGAATATTGGTGTCGATGCGGCCGCATTGGGTATGTCGAATGCTGTGACGGCCAGCACTAATGACGTCAATTCCGGATATTGGAATCCGGCCGGGCTTATTTACCTTGAAGACAAACAGGCTTCTTTGATGCACGCCAGCTATTTTGCCAATATTGCACAATATGACTATGCCGGTTTTGCCATGCCAATTGACAATGAAAGCGCCTGGGGACTATCTCTAATCCGTTTTGGAGTTGACGACATCTTAAATACCACCGAATTAATTGACAGTGAAGGGAATATCGATTACAACCGAATCAGCCTGTTTTCTACTGCTGACTATGGCGTGACTTTTTCCTATGCCCGAAAATTAAAAATTCCGGGATTCCAATACGGAGTAAATGCCAAAGTAATTAGACGAGTTATTGGAGATTTTGCCAATTCCTGGGGATTTGGTTTTGACATCGGAGTACAGTTCGAAAGAAATGATTGGAAATTCGGATTGATGGTACGTGACGTCACCACAACTTATAACATCTGGAATATTGACGAGAAAGCCTATAATAAAATTAAGGATGCTATTCCCGGCGAAAACCAGCAATTGCCTGAAGATTCTGAAATCACGCTTCCCAAAGCACAATTCGGGATTGCCAAAAAATTCATCATCCGTTACGACTATAGCATTCTGGCTGCTGCCAATTTAAATATGAGTTTTGCCCGTACTAAAGATATTATTTCTACTGATGTCGTAAGCATTGATCCGGCTATTGGTTTTGAATTCGGATATACCGACCTTGTTTTTTTAAGAGCCGGTGTTGGGAATTTTCAAAATGTAAAACAGCTTGACGGAAGTGAAAAAGTAGGTTTTCAGCCTAACATTGGACTTGGATTTAAATACAAAGGCGTACAGGTAGATTATGCGCTGACGGATATTGGCGACCAAAGTGTGGCCTTGTATTCTAATATCTTCTCGGTAAAAGTAGACCTGGGTATCTTTAGAAGATAATTTTCGGATAGTTCCGGCATGAAAATATTTAGTAGTTTTACGGATATTTGTGCTTTAATTTTATCCTATGTCAAGAATCAGACTTTTTCTTCTTTTATTATTGCTGGCATTTCCACTATCTAAAGGTTTTTCGCAAAGCGCAATCTTATCCGATTCTGCAAAAATAAGTATCCTGACCATAGGCACTGCCAATGAATCACATACTCTTTACGGACATACCGGCCTTCGTGTTTTAGACGAACAGCGTGGTTTAGATGTCGTTTATAATTTTGGCTATTTTGATTTCAATACGCCTTACTTTCTTGCAAAATTCGTCAAAGGTGACCTGCAATATTTTGTTGCCACTAATCAGTATGCCGACTTTGAATATGGCTACAGAGAAGAAAACCGTTCTATTTATGAACAGGAACTCAACCTGAGCAAAATTCAGAAACAGAAGTTACTCGATGAATTGAATAAAAATCTTTATTCTGACGAACGTTTTTATACTTATAAATTCATCGATAAGAACTGTACTACTATGGTTATTGATAAGGTAAATGATGTGCTTGGCGGAAAAATCATTACTACAAAAAAACCGGTTACGGTAACGTACAGAGAAATACTCAACCCTTATCTGAGCGGTAATTTTTTCCAGAAACTAGGTATCAATATCATTTTTGGTCCTAAAACAGACAAAAAAGCCGAAGTATTGTTTCTTCCTTTGGAATTAATGAATGTTTTAAAAACTACGGCTTATAATGGAAAACCTTTGGTTACAGAAACCAAAACAATCTTTGAAGCCAAACCTATAAAGACGGTTTCGTATTGGAATAATATTTATGTTTTTTCAGCCTTGATACTCTTGATTATCGTGCTAAAAAACAATACCGTTTATATTACTTATTTTACAATTTTGGGACTATTAGGCGTCTTCCTTTCACTCGTAGGTTTTTATTCGTTTCACGAAGAAGTGCGTTGGAATTATAATGTGCTTTTATTCAATCCATCATTATTACTTCTGCTCTATTTCTACAAAAAGAAAAATCGCAAGTGGATATCCAACCTTGCCCTGTTTAATTTAGCTTGTATCGCTATCTATTTGATTGTTATTATCAATAAAGCACAGTTATTACTATTTATGCCATTATTGATTACTTCTACGATAATCTTAGCAAAATGGGCTAGAAAGAATAAAAAGATAAAAACAGCAACCGCTTAGATTATTGTCCGCGATAAAAGAGAATTGTGCTGAAAGTCTTGACTGTAATATTGATGTCAAGAAAAATACTTCGGTGCTTGATATAATACAGGTCATACTGTAGCTTAATCAAGCTGTCCTTTATAGAATCTCCATACGAATAATTGACCTGTGCCCATCCGGTAAGTCCGGGCTTGATTACGTGTCGGGTTTGATAAAACGGCATCTGGTTGGCAATCTGTTCTACAAAAAACGGACGTTCTGGTCTTGGGCCAATAACTGCCATATCGCCTTTGAGTACGTTTATAAACTGTGGAAACTCGTCTATTCTTGATTTTCTTAAAAACTTACCGAAAAAGGTAATTCTGCTGTCATTCTGTGTAGCGAATATTGCCGTATCAGTCTCAGCATTTTTTACCATTGTCCGGAATTTATAAATCTTGAATATCTTGCCATTTTTCCCTACCCTTTCCTGTACATAAAACAGGGAGCCTTTATTTCCGATAAAATTAGCAACGTAAATAAACGGCAACAAATACAATCCGATGGCTATTCCTGCCAATGAAATCAGAATTTCAATAAGCCTAGCCAATAATAAATAGAGCTTATTATGGTTGCTCCGGCTGAACGGGAAATACCTGTAAAAATCCCTATCAACATACTGAACCGGAATACGTTGTGTGATGGTTTCATAAACCTGTGTATATTCCCGAATCACAAATCCCTGCTCTAAAAGAGCCAAAAGACGGCTGTACAAATCAACCGTTATCCCGTCTGTTTTTTGTGAAGCTATAACTATTTCTGATATTGCATTTTTCTTTATAAAACCATTTAGTTCTGCAATTTCTATCGTGGCAACGTTAGCCGTATCTAACGAATTATCACCTTTGGAATCCGTATTGATAAAACCTAATATTTTATAATGCGGATCAACCTTTTCTAATGACGCGACCAATTCTTCCAGCTGGTTTTTGTCACAAACCATAACAACGCGCTTTAAAAAACGATGTGAAGCCAGGAAAGCCTGATAAAACATACGCCATATAAATAAAGCTAAGGTAATTGCCAGGAAAAAATAGATTATCTGTAACCTGTTAGAAGGAAGTACCGGTGTAAAAATAGGTGTTAAGAGAAAGAATAATACGGTGGTAGAAGACGTAAGCAGTATACTTTTGATAATCTGATACTGATTACTGGCAGTCTGTAGATTATACATTTCAAAGACGGTGCCCAAAATATTCAGGTAGATTCCTAAAACAATCGTCCAGTAAAAATTGGCTTTGGAAATGCTGAAATAATCAAATTTGAAAAGTAGCCCTACTATGTAAAGTGCCAGGATTACAGTCAATACATCAAACAATCGTAACAGGAGCTTACGCTCCGAGATTTCAAAATGTATTTTTTTAAACGAGAACATCTGTGGTAGATTTGGACTAGCGCAATTTAACATTATTTTAGTAATAATAAATCTATCGCTAACACAAAATTTTATTCCATAGTAGCTTCACCTGTTTCCAGTCGAAACTTTTGGCTTTTTCTCTTGCGTTTTGAGCCAAATCTTCGGCTAGGTTCTTATTTTCAGTTATCTTTTTAATCGCATCAATCATGGTTTCTGTATTCCCGTCTTCTACCAAAAGTGCCGTTTTTCCATCTTCAAGTAAAAAAGGAATACCGCCAACATTTGTACTAACCACTGGCAATCCTAAAGCCATAGCTTCCATAACACTGACAGGTGTATTATCAAAATGGGTAGTATTGATAAAGATATCGTAAGTCTCAGATAAGTGAATCCAGTCGGCTTTGGCAAGTTTTCCGGTAAATTTTACATCCAACTGGTATTTCAAAGCCAATTCCCTGGTTTTTCCCAGCATACCGTCTTTTTCAGGCCCAACCATACAAAGCGATGCTTCTGGAAATTCTTTTTTGATTTCACGATATACTTCAACAGCCATAAATGGATTATAAATAGCCGCAAATGCCCTAACCCACAGAAGTTTTGGCTGTCCTATATCCCTTTTCTTAAAAGAATAATTGCGAATATCGAGCGTATTGGGAATATAAACCATGTTTTGGATGCCCTTTTTTTGGAAATGCTCAAAAAGATATCCGGAAGGAGCTATATTTTTATAGGCATAATTAAAAAGCATATTGCACAGTCCCGGATTTTTAGCAAGTCGTGCCGGTAAATCGCCGCCACGCAGCATCGGGATATATTTTATCTTTAGTAAACGTGCCAACTGGCTGCTCAAAAAAGCATACCAAAAATTGGATGTGCTATAGGTATCGATAAGAATATAATCAACCTTGTTTCTTAACCGTATCGTAGTCCATAGCATATCAAGCAGTCGCACTATCTTATTCTTTTTGGACGAAGCATAAAAAAGCGTATAGCCTTCACCTTCCAAAAGCGGTCCCAAAGTTTCGATTGAAGTAACCGAAAAACCATGTTGTGATAATTTATTCCCTATGTACAGTAGGTTTTTCAATAGAATATACTTTGAGTAATGTTAGCGAATAAATAAAAGCAGGAGCTACTAATCTCATGGCAGCATGGTTGATGGTCAGAAACCAAAACACAAAAAACGACAGCAAGTAAAAATGGTGCTTATTGTCAACATACAAAAATAAGGGCGTAAAGAATAAAATCAGTATTGCAAAAATACCCAGCGTGCCATGTTCGGCCAACATCCGTGTCAATTCATTATGGGATGCCGCCCTGATTCCTGTGATTTCTTCTCTGTATTCTTTATTTTTTCCAACGCCTATTCCCAGTACCGGATTTTCCAAAAACATCTGTAATTCGGTCGATGCAATTTGTTCCCTCCCTCCTAGCCTATCTTCCTTTTCACGTCCGGCTGCATCCTGATTAGCATAACGTTTTTCAATCAATCCGCTGGTCTGTAAAGAGCTATAGCCCCATACTCCGATTCCCGCCAGAACGGTCAATATAACAACTACATTCAGTTTTATTTTGGTTTGCAAATTTGCCAGCGTATACAGCGCTCCAAAAAGCATAACAATCATTACCAGTCCTGTAATTACTCCTCCTCTGGAAAAAGTAACGATTCCCCTAAACGTAAGAACTAATGTAAAAAACAGATTAATCAGCATATACCTCTTGTTAGGAGAATTCAGAAGCATCCTTGAAAAAAAGATAAAAAATCCAAGACCCAAAATGGTCGAAACCTGGTTAGGACCAAAACCGCCTGAGGTTTCAAAATTAGAAGATGTCCCAGTCACTACATCTTTGACATCAGGAGTATAAATAAACAAATAACAGGCTGTTGACAGGATGGGTAGGACAGCAGCCAGCAAAACGTTTGATAATTCTGTAAACGAAATCTTTCGCCTATAGGTATAAATCGAACATAAGCCCAAACAGACCGGCCCTACAATATTAAAAGTTATCGCCTTTCTTACATCAGTACTGATATCTAAAGTTACAGTAGAAATCACCACACCCGGAATTAAAAGCAAGAGATATATCCAATACGGAATTGAGTTTTTGGAAAAGCTGCTGTAAAAAATTCCCATAAGCATAAATAGCATTACGCCATATTTGGAAAATTCATTCAGAAAATTCCCTCCGGTCATTCGCAGTAAAACTTCGCTTCCGGCTATATAGGCTGAAATATACAACACCTCATTGTGCTTATTGGAAGTCTTTAGTACAATGCCAACGCCAATCAATAACGTAAGCAACCCGTATACTTTAGAGAGTAACGGAAACACGTATATCGCAAAGCCAATCGCAATATGCAACAAGACAAGCCCAATATAGGTAATCTGTCTACTTTTGTTTTGCATCTAAAATGTTTTGATATTGCAATATTAAGGCATTCATGACAATTTCTTCCGAATAGCTTTCTCTTATTCTAGTTTTTAAAGCCTCAGACATTGATTTCCTCAACTGTTCATCGCCAGCCATTCGTTGTAATTCTATAGTAAGCATTTTTACATCTGATGGATCAAAAGAAAGTCCTGTTTTTTCGTGTTTTATAATTTCACCACAATAGCCAACATTAGTAGAAATAACCGCCAGTCCAGCCATTCCATATTCCAGTAAAGTAACAGGAAAACCTTCATAAACAGAAGCCAGAACACCTATAGTTCCTTGTTGTAATATATGACTAATATCCGGACAACTGCCATAAATAAAAACGCTTTCCTCCAGGTGATTGTCTTTTATAAACCGTTTTAAAGATAAAGAATACTCATCTTGAGAATCTTTACCGACAAGATGTAGCGACCATCCTTCTTTTTTAAGTCCGGAATCCCGAAAAGCCTCCAAAAGCAGGGCATGATTTTTAGGATGTCTTAGATTTGACAAGCAGATAATTCTTTTTCCATCCGTACTTTTTAGTATCGTTTGCTTTTCCTCAGTCTCATTCTGAACAGCAAAATTAGGAAGATATGCTACTTTAGAAACTGACAGATTACGTTCTGCCCAGGCTTTTAATTCATGATTAACCACAATCACTGCATCAAAAAAACGGGAAGCTACTTTTAAAACAGCATTTTTATATGTTTTTTGCGTGCTTCTTCCACCATGATGATCATGCCAGACAATCTTTATTTCAGGATAGGCTATCTTCAACATCACTGCTATAAAATAAGAAGTCCCATGCGCATGAACAATAGCAATATTATTATCTTTTACAAAGCGTTTCAGCTTGGAAACAGCCCGAAGATCAATCGTCCGTTTTCGTTGTAGAAATACATACGGAATTGATTCCTGTAACTGTCCTTTCAACAAGCCTTCCTTACGTGTAACTGCCAGTGCCGAAAATGCGATCCGAACACTCAGGCCATTGGCATAGTTGACCGCCATACGTTCAGCACCGCCGGCTTCCAGCGAATCAATTAGCTGCAGGACTCTCATATGTTTTTCAAAAGACTTTTAATTTCACTTTCAAAATAATCCAAAGTATATCTTCTGGACCAAAGTACCGCTTTTTCAGCTTTGTTTTTATATTCTTCAGGTGCTTTTAGCAAAGCAGCCATGTTTTCACAATCTTGTTCAAGGTTCATTTCAAGCAACAATCCTCTTGTGCCATAATCAAGCATATCCGCAACGCAGGAAACCTGGCTCGAAATCGGAACACATCCCCAGAACATGGCTTCTGCTACTACTTTTGGCCATCCTTCACTCTTGGAAGGCAATAGCAGAAAATGGCTTTCTTCATAGGCTTTCTGTAGGTTTTCTTTTGTCTGGTTGCCTCTTAGAAAGATGGAATTCTCCAGATTATTTTTAGCGATATATTCCTGTAAAATACTTCTTTCTTTTCCATCTCCAAAAAACTCTAGATGCACATCAAATCCCTGCCGAATTAGCTTTTCAGCCAACTGTACAGCATATAATGGTCTTTTGCCTTCTGCCAATGTTCCTGCAAAAAGCAATTTTATTTTTCCTTCTAAGGTTCGCAATATTACTGGTTTTTTATCGTGCTCACGATAGGTAGCCGTAAAAAACGGTCGTATGTTTTTGGTTTGGTTGGGCCAATTTCCATACACCAACACCTGCATATTTTTAGTCAGGAACGTATTGCTTAAAATCCATCGCTGAACCTTATAGCTAAACGGCTGTTTTGATTTAGGATCCCAATTGCCAGCATATTTGGCTGTTTTGGGTGTCTTTGGAAAAAGAATCTGTACAAAGCAACCCAGCAAACCAACATTACCCGGGCATCTTAGGTGGATATGATCGGCTTCACGCATTGCTTTGTAGATAACCCTAATTAGTTTGGGCATTTTAAGCAATGCTGACAATTTTGCCTTCAATCCGATGGCATTAAATCCTGGAATTTCCATCAATCGGACTTCCTCTTCATAAGGCAGATGAATAGCGTTTGGCTGCAACTCTGTCGTTGGTGCTACTAAAAGCACCTCGTCTACATTCTCTATCCACAGATTCATCTCACGCACATAGGGCGCATAGGCATAAAGTCTGTCGTTTTCTTTTAAATGAGGTACGTGGGTAATAATGGCAAACTTCATGACTGCTCTGGTTTAGGTTTGCTAAAAAACAAGCTCCACCAACCTACAGTTCTTCCTAATGCCTCTGTAAAAGCCTGCTTTTTTTGTGAGGAAGTAAGTGCGTTTCCATATCGAATTAAGGTTAACAGCAGTGTAATGCTGTGCCATTTCAATTTAGCCTTGATAGACGGTTTGGGATATTTTGACCGCCATACGTACCAACCATTACGCACTACCATTTTCCCATAAGCATACTTATTTGGCCGTCCTGATGCATCATGATAATGCGCCAACTTAGCGTTTGTATTGACATATAATTTGCCTAGATTGGAAAGCCGTAACGTAAAATCAGCATCTTCATATAAACCATAGCCTTCAAAATAAGTAGAAAACCGAAGTCGGTCAAAAACTTCTTTCCGAAACGATGAAACACCACCCATCAGTTGCTGTACTTCGTAAATCTTTCCTGATGGTGGCAAAAAACCTATACTTCTTCCATGTGAATATTCTGGGGCAAATCCGGGTGCCATATTACTATCAAGTCCTAATTTCTTTCGGGCTACAAAACGGGAACCGTCTTTGCGTTTCCAACCGTCATAAACAAATTCATTTGCCTTTTCTTTATAGTTTTCTGCAATGGGTTGCCAAAGTGTTTCATTAGTAATATAACCTCCTACTCCCAAAGCTTCAGGATGAATATTATAAACCGATAGGATTTCCTCAAAATAAGTAGGTTCCAGTACGGTATCATCATCTAAAAAACAAACGATTCCCACTTCGGGCATCACCCTATTGATTCCGAAATTTCGTTGTCGGGTTAGTCCGCGATCTTTCGGTTCCACCTTAAAATAGGAAAGTCCTTTGAAATACTTTTCTTCTAAGGCTGTTTTCGTAAGATCATCGGGACTTCCGTCTACAACCAAAATCTCATTTGGGTACACAGTCTGTTTCTCTACAGATTCTAAAAGAGTCAACAAAGGAGTAGCTCTTTTATAAGTACAGATGATCAGTGAGAATTTCATAGGTTGTGGTTGAAGAGAACAAATATAGAAATTTAGGAGTCATTTTAATCCATTTTAAGTAATGTACTCCCCAATCAAAAATAAAACCTTGTAATTATATTATTCATAAACACATAGTATTATTTTCAATTAAATTAGAAATATTTCAAATAAAATATTTGACTATAATACTATAGCGATTGTATTTGCCCCACGGAACCTTAACAATTTTTTACATATTTCTCTAATGGAAGATTTTCGAATATACCATAGGTTTGTAAAAAATATATTTTTATTTACGGATTGTTATATTTCCATAATAAAAATTTCTTTCTTTGCGTTTTAATACAAATTAACAGGACTTAACTTAATACAAGACAGACATATGACCCTCAAAAAAAACTTCCCGGCACGCCTGGCAGCTGCCGGACTATGCGCCATGCTCTGCACCGGTGCGCTCCACGCACAA
>NZ_JBGCCI010000010.1:0-101146 GCF_041262125.1 Flavobacterium sp. 28YEA47A | reverse complement strand
CTTCCTGTCAGTATTTACCTATGAACTTCGCCTTTATTGCGGGTGCAAAAGTAGCACCTTTTTCCGCTTTCGCAAACTTTATCCTAACTTTTTTTTGAAGTTTTCTTAACTTTAAAGCTAACTTGCTGCAATACAATTTTTTGCGTCTAAAACTTTTTTTACCTCCCTCAAACAATCCTAAACAGACCTTATCAGATTACCTTAATTATAGGCTAAATCCAAAAAGCATATTATTATCTGTTTATATATACATATATATATTGTATGTATTTTGAGAATCTTCTATATTTGCCGGACATAAATTTTATACGATGATAAAGATTACGTTACCCGATGGGTCAGTGAAGGAGTTTGCACAAGGTGTAACTCCTATGGATGTTGCTAAAAGCATCAGTGAAGGATTAGCCAGAAATGTTATTTCTGCCTCTTTTAACGGAACTGCTGTTGAAACGACGACATCTCTGACGACGGATGGGTCACTCATATTATATACATGGAATGACATAGAAGGTAAAAAAGCCTTCTGGCATTCTACATCCCACGTCATGGCACAAGCCTTAGAAGAGTTATTCCCTGGAATCAAACTAACTTTAGGGCCTGCAATCGATAATGGGTTTTATTATGACGTAGATTTTGGAGACCAAAAGATTACTGATGCCGATTTCAAAAGAATCGAGGATCGCGTTCTTGAGATTTCCCGCGAAAAGCATGAATTCAAAATGCGTTCTGTTTCAAAAGCAGAAGCATTAGCTATATATAAGGACAATGAATACAAAACAGAATTGATCCAAAATCTTGAAGACGGAACGATTACATTCTGCGACCATGCAACTTTCAGCGATTTATGCCGAGGTGGACATATTCCAAATACAGGAATCATCAAAGCCATGAAGATCATGAGCATTGCTGGAGCTTATTGGAGAGGTGACGAAAAGAACAAGCAGTTGACTCGCGTTTACGGAATTTCATTCCCTAAACAGAAAGACCTAACCGATTATCTTGAATTACTAGAGGAAGCCAAAAGACGCGACCATAGAAAACTAGGAAAAGAACTGGAGTTGTTTGCTTTTTCACAAAAAGTAGGACAAGGTCTTCCGTTATGGTTACCAAAAGGCGCCGCTTTGAGAGATCGTTTGGAGCAGTTCCTGAAAAAAGCACAAAAGAAAGCAGGTTACGAGCAAGTTGTAACGCCTCATATTGGACAAAAAGAATTGTATGTGACTTCAGGCCACTATGAAAAGTATGGCGCTGATAGCTTCCAGCCAATTCACACACCTGCTGAAGGCGAGGAGTTTTTATTGAAACCTATGAACTGTCCTCACCACTGCGAAATTTTCAACACAAGACCTTGGTCATACAAAGACCTACCAAAACGTTATGCAGAGTTTGGTACAGTATATAGATATGAGCAGTCTGGAGAGCTTCACGGATTAACTCGTGTTCGTGGATTTACTCAAGATGACGCGCATATTTTCTGTACTCCAGAACAATTGGATGAAGAATTTAAAAAAGTAATTGACCTGGTACTTTATGTATTTGGTTCTTTAGGATTTGAAAACTTTACAGCTCAGATTTCCTTAAGAGATCAGGAGAATAGAGCTAAATATATAGGTACAGATGAAAACTGGGAAAAAGCAGAAAACGCGATTATCAACGCCGCAAGAGACAAAGGACTGAATACCGTTGTTGAATATGGCGAAGCGGCTTTCTATGGTCCTAAGTTGGATTTCATGGTGAAAGATGCTTTGGGAAGACAATGGCAATTAGGAACTATTCAGGTAGATTACAATCTTCCGGAGCGTTTTGACTTGACTTACAAAGGCTCAGACAACGAATTGCACCGTCCTGTAATGATCCACAGAGCACCATTTGGATCAATGGAACGATTCATTGCTATTTTACTGGAACATACGGCCGGAAATTTCCCTATTTGGCTTATGCCGGAACAGGCTATTATATTGTCTTTGAGTGAGAAATATGAAAATTATGCGAAAAAAGTTTTAGATTTGCTAGAAAATCACGAAATTCGCGCCCTAATTGACAACAGAAACGAAACAATCGGTAAAAAAATCAGGGAAGCTGAAGTACAAAAATACCCGTTCATGCTGATTGTTGGTGAGGAAGAAGAGAAAAACGGAACTGTTTCCGTACGTCGTCACGGACAAGAAGGTAAAGGAAATATCAGCGTTACAATTGAAGAATTTGCTGCTATTGTCGATGAAGAAATAAAAAAGACATTAAAAACATTCGGAGTTTAACTTAAAATTTTAGAGCCATAGCAATAAGAAACAACAGAGGTCATCAACCTCGAGTAGAAAAAAAAGATGCACACAGAATCAACAACCTGATTCGTGTCCCGGAAGTACGCCTTGTAGGAGATAATGTAGAGCCGAAAGTTTATAAAACTTCTGAGGCTTTGAGAATGGCAGAAGAACAGGAACTTGACTTGGTTGAGATTTCTCCAAATGCTGAACCTCCGGTTTGTAAAATCATGGATTATAAGAAATTCCTTTACATGCAGAAAAAGCGTGAAAAGGAGTTGAAGGCAAAATCTACTCAAATTACAGTAAAGGAAATTCGTTTTGGTCCGCAAACAGATGAGCACGATTACGAATTCAAAAGAAAGAATGCCGAGAAATTCCTTAAAGAAGGTTCTAAGCTGAAAGCTTTTGTTTTCTTCAAAGGTCGTTCCATCATCTATAAAGATCAAGGACAAATTCTTTTATTGCGTTTGGCTCAGGATTTAGAGGAATATGGAAAAGTGGAAGCTTTGCCAGTTTTAGAAGGAAAGAGAATGATTATGTTCATTGCTCCTAAGAAAAAGAAATAATTTTAGGCGATAAGCAGTAAGCAATAGGCAAAGCCTAAAACTTAAAGCATAGCGCTTAAAGCAAAAATAGTAAGTAAGACAATTCAAATACACTAGGAAAAGATGCCTAAAATGAAAACTAAATCTAGCGCCAAAAAACGTTTCAAAGTTACTGGCTCTGGAAAAATCAAAAGAAAGCACGCTTTCAAAAGTCACATTTTGACTAAGAAATCTAAAAAGCGTAAACTAGCGTTAACTCACTCTGCATTGGTTCACCAATCTGACGTGAAAAGCGTTAAAGAACAATTAAGAATTATCTAATACGTCGAAAGTTAGAAAGTCTTAAAGTCATTGACCTTAGACTTTACAACATTTGACTATAAAAATTCTTTAGGTTAAAACAATTAAATAACCTTGGAGTATGGCCTATTAAGATCCTTTGATTAAATTCAGGACGCCTGCTACAAAAAAACATTAAAATTATGCCAAGATCAGTAAATTCAGTTGCTAAAAGAGCAAGAAGAAAAAAGATAATGAAGCAAGCCAAAGGTTTCTTTGGCAGACGTAAAAACGTTTGGACAGTTGCGAAAAACGCGGTTGAGAAAGCAATGTCTTATGCTTACCGTGATAGAAAACAGAATAAGAGAAATTTCCGTTCTTTGTGGATTCAACGTATCAACGCTGGAGCTAGATTGGAAGGAATGTCTTATTCTCAATTCATGGGTAAAGTAAAAGCTAACGGAATCGAATTGAACAGAAAAGTTCTTGCAGATTTAGCTATGAATCACCCAGAAGCTTTCAAAGCTATACTTAACAAAGTAAAATAAACGTTTTATAAATCTATTTGTCTTACTTACTTATAAAAAAACCATCTCTTTTGAGATGGTTTTTTGTTATTAGTATATTTGCTTATGAATCCGCTACTTCAACACATACGAAAGTTTATACCATTAGACGATAAGGAAGCCGAAACCGTCCTCTCTTATTTTGAAACCGAAAGTTTCAAGAAAAAACAGATCATGTTGGAAGAAGGACATATCTGCAACAAGCAATATTTTATTACCAAAGGTTGTGTTCGCTTTTATATCAACAACAGCAAGGGTGTCGAACAAACACTTCAGTTTGGAATCGAGAATTGGTGGATTGCTGATTATTTGAGTTTCCAGGAACAAATCCCTTCTCATTTCTATATACAGGCCATAGAAGCTATCGAGGCGCTTTCTATAGACCGTAAATCGTTTGAATCTTTATTATTGCAACTGCCTAAACTTGAAAGATACTTCCGATTGATTATCCAAAAATCCTTTGGTGCTTCACAAACCCGAATCAAATATCTTTTTACGATGTCTGCTGAAGAACGTTATCATCATATGAATTCCAGATTTCCTGAGTTCATACAACGTGTCCCGCAATATATGCTTGCCTCCTATCTTGATTTCTCTCCGGAATTCCTCAGTAAAATCCGCGCAGGAAAAGTCTAGTTTGTTTTCTTGAAGTACTTCAAGTTTTTTCCAATCCATCTTGTAGAACTTTGTTGTGAACTTTAAAACACATCAAAATGGAAACTAGAGTAAATATTTTAAAAACGGCTCCAGAAGCCTATAAAGCAATGATGGGATTAGAAAAATTCCTTGCTTCTACTTCATTAAATCCGATCCATAAAGAGCTTATCAAAATCCGGGCTTCACAAATAAACGGTTGTGCCTACTGTATTAATATGCATACGAGAGACGCTCGTAAAATGGGTGAAACCGAGCAACGAATATATCTTTTGAATGCCTGGAGAGAAACTCAGCTTTACACCGAAGAAGAGCAAGCTATCCTAGCCATGACAGAAGAGATTACCTTAATCCAAAATCACTTATCAAAAGCAACATACGATAATGCCAGAAGATTGTTTGATGAAGAATATATCGCAGCCATCATTATGATGATTACTACAATCAACGCCTGGAACCGCATTGCTATTTCTACAGAAATGGCCCTTGACTAAAACAAAAAAGCCTGGCTATTGCCAGGCTTTTTTTAGTATATAATTCTATTTGAAAACTTCTTCAGTAACTCCGTCATAACTTGCAAATACCATAGTTGGATGTGAATCCTGATGATAGATGGTTCCATCTTTATCTATCGCAATGGCTCCTGCAAAACCGTCAAATGGTTTCAACTCTTTAAATGTCTTTTCAAAGGCGTCTTTTAAAGAGAATCCATCGGTTACACGGGTTACAATTTTAGCTGCAACTGCACCGCTTACGATATCTTCGCCAACTCCGGTGAGACTTACACCGCAAAATTCATTGGCATAATTTCCTGCAACGGTTGCGGAATCTGATATTCTTCCCGGTATTTCAAAACCTTTTCCACCGGTTGATGTGGCAACAGCTATTTTTCCTTCGCTGTCTAAAGCTACACAACCTACTGTTCCGGTTCCGAGAGATTTTAATTTGGCTTCATATTCTGTCCTTCTTTGAGGAATTTCAGTAGAGAATGCTTCAAAACCGTGCTTTCTGGCAAAGTTTGTCGCACCACTTCCACCCAAAACCTTATCGTCATAATCTTGCAAAATTCGGGCAACCTGAATTGGGTTTTTTACTTCTTCAATATTAATGACTCCGCTCATCTTATGCGTTGAACCATCTATTAATGAAGCGCTCATTCTGATTTTCCCATCACTTTGTATCTGTGAACCTATTCCGGCATTAAACAGCTCATCATCTTCCAAAAGAGAAACTGCATATACAACTGTCTCTAAAGCAGAATGTGATTTCAAAAACTCATACGAATCTTTTGCGATACGCAACAATGCGTTTTGCTTGGCTATTTTAGTTTCCTGACTGGTAGAAGATTCTGAAAAGAAACCACCGTGAATTATGATTTTCATCCTAAACGTATTGAGAAGATTGGATATGCATCTTATTTGTTTTGAGGTCATACGTATCGTATTTGCTCATTACGTGTACAATCAGATTGTTGATTGAGATTGGCTGTCCAAGCTCAACCTGAGTCAGATTGGTATCTTTAATCTGGTGTCCGTCAACCAAAATAACCAATCCGGAACCAATAGCTTCCATTTTATCTCCTATAATCAACAGGCCGGTATCTTCTCCTAATCCTACTCCAAGTACTTTAGGGTTTCCTACAACTGCCTGGAATAACCTTCCGATTCTTCCTCTCTGAACAAAATGCGTATCAATAATGACATCATCAATCAGTCCTAAGCCGCTCGTGATTTTTACTTCTCCTTTCAATAATGCTTCAGAACTACTTCCCTGGTATATCATATTGTTAGAAGCTGCAGCAGCACCAGCTGAAGTTCCGGCATACAGGAAATCTTCATTTCTGTATTTATCCAAAATAATGTCGTGGAATTCTGTTCCTCCCAAAATAGAAGTCAATCTTAATTGGTCACCTCCGGTAAACATTACAACATCGGCTTCTCTGATTCTTTTTAGGATTTCAGGATCTGTCGCTTGTTCCCTTTTTTCTATATGCAGCACATCTACGTTTGTTGCATTCAGGTATTGCAAAGCCTTTACATATTCAGGGCCTACTTCTCTTGGTATTTTTGAAGCCGTGGTTACTACCTCGATTCTTGATTTTTCTTTGTGTTTCGATTCAGTCAAAAGCCTTTTTAAAATCCCTGTTTCAAAGAAATTCAGGTTATTGGCTACGTTGGCATCAAAACTGGCTTCTGTAAAACTTCCTTTATCTACAGCACCTCCAATGATCATTAATTTTCCTTTTATATTCATTTCAAATGGTATGTGAATTCCGTAAAAATAACCAAAAACTTAAAAAACGCAATTAAACACGTAACATTTATTTAAACTTTTCATGATTTCATCTAAAGAATAGTTTTATAGTAAAAATTTAAAAAAATTTTGATTGATATTTTAAAAAAATTATTTTAGTAGAAATTTATTTTAATTTTTTTAACTAAATCTATAAAAAATAGCTGTAAATCTGACAGCAAATAGTACACCAAAAATCATAATCACCTACCTATTAAGCAATTACACTTATTAATTAACTTAACTCACCCATCCATTTATGAAAATACTCAAAATACAAGCCTTACGCGGACCAAACATTTGGAGCGTTCGCAGAAAAAAATTAATCCAGATGCGTTTGGATCTTGAAGAAATGGAACAATATCCTACGAATAAGATCGACGGATTTAAAGAGAGAATCGAAGCCATGTTTCCTACAATGTATGAACACCGATGTTCTGAAGGTGTACCCGGAGGTTTTTTCATGCGAATTGAACGAGGTACATGGATGGGACATGTTATTGAACATATTGCCTTAGAAATCCAGACACTTGCCGGAATGGAAACCGGATTTGGAAGAACCCGTGAAACAAAAACTCCTGGCGTCTATAATGTTGTTTTTAGCTATACTGAAGAAAATGTGGGTCTTTTTGCAGCAGAATCGGCAGTAGCCATTGCTGAAGCCTTGATAGCTGGCACTGATTATGATTTGGAAGCAGACATTCAAAAAATGCGTGAAATCAGAGAACGCGACCGTTTAGGCCCAAGTACGGGAAGTATAGTCGAAGAAGCCGTAGCCCGAGATATTCCTTGGATTCGTTTAGGCACCAATTCTTTAGTACAGCTTGGTTATGGCATTAATCAGATGCGTTTTCAGGCAACAATTACCTGCAAGACAAGTAGCATTGCTGTAGATATTGCCTGTAATAAGGAAGAAACCAAAAGGATGTTAGACAATGCTTCCATTCCCGTAGCCAAAGGTTCTATTTGTGTGGACGAGGAAGACTTGCAAAATACGATTGATAAAATAGGTTATCCGATTGTTATAAAACCTTTAGATGGTAATCACGGAAAAGGAGCTTCTATCAATGTGATTAATTATGAAGATGCAAAAGCCGGACTGGTCTATGCACAAAAATACAGCCGCAGGGTTATTGTAGAAAAATTCATTACCGGATTTGATTTCAGGGTATTGGTAATCGACAATAAGATAGTTGCTGCGGCACAAAGAGTTCCTGCCCATGTCAAAGGAAACGGTACAAACACTATCGAGCAATTAATCGAAATTGAAAACCAGGATCCCCGCAGAGGTTACGGACATGAAAATGTCCTTACAGAAATTACGGTTGACAGAGATACTACAGATCTTTTGGAAAAGATGAATTATACTTTAGAAACTGTACCTCGAAAAGGAGAGATTGTTTATCTGAAATCTACGGCAAATCTGAGCACCGGCGGAACTTCTGTTGATGTTACCGATATGATGCATCCGGAAAACATTTTCCTTTCGGAACGAATTTCAAGAGTAATTGGACTGGACATTTGCGGTATCGATATTATGGCAGAAAATCTGACGCAACCGTTAAACGAAAATGGTGGCGTTATTTTGGAAGTCAATGCAGCTCCTGGTTTCAGAATGCACCTGGCTCCATCTGAAGGATTGCCAAGAAACGTTGCATCACCAGTAATTGATATGCTTTATCCTCCGGGAAAACCGAGCCGCATTCCGATTATAGCAGTTACAGGTACTAACGGAAAAACCACCACAACGAGGCTTCTTGCCCATATTGTAAAAAACAACGGGTATAAAGTAGGATTTACAACTTCTGACGGTATCTATATACAAAACCATATGTTGGAAAAAGGTGATACGACCGGGCCAATCAGTACGGAATACATACTGAAAGATCCAACTGTCGAATTTGCCGTATTAGAAACTGCCCGTGGCGGAATACTTCGTGCAGGATTAGGTTTTAGCCGTTGCGACATTGGAATAATCACCAATATTTCTGCCGATCATTTAGGATTAAACGATATCGATACGCTTTCGGATTTAGCCCGTGTAAAGAAAGTTGTTGTCCGAAGTGTCAAAAAAGACGGATGGGCGATCTTAAATGCTGATGATGACGAATGCGTAAAAATTGCCTCTGAACTGGAATGCAATGTAGCCTATTTCAGTATGGATGAAGAAAATCCATTGATTAAAAAATTAGGAAAAGAAGGCAGAACAGTTGCTGTTTATGAAAACGGATACATTACTATAAAAAAAGGTGATTGGAAAATACGCGTTGAAAAAGCCGCTCACATTCCGTTGACATTAGGCGGAAAAGCAAAATTTATGATTGCGAATGTTCTCGCGGCTACTCTGGCATCTTATTTATGGGGATTCAAAACAGAAGATATAAGTCTTTCACTTCAGACCTTTATTCCAAGCGTTGCTCAAACTCCGGGAAGAATGAACATTTTTGAATTCAAAAAATTCAAGGTTATGATTGACTTCGCGCATAATCCGTCCGGATATATGGCTATTGAAGATTTGCTTAATAATATCGAATCTAGCCGAAAAATAGGAATTATTGCAGGTGTTGGCGACAGGCGTGATGAAGATATTAAAGAATGTGGAATGATAGCAGGTAGGATGTTTGACCATATCATTATCCGACAGGAAAAACATCTCAGAGGAAGAACCGAAGAAGAAATCATCAATCTGATTTTGGAAGGAATCGAAGAATCCGGAAGAGATATCACTTATGAAATTATTCCTAAAGAAACCGAGGCGATAAAACATGCCATCAATAGTGCCGATGAAGGAACTTTTATCACAGCACTCAGCGATGTAGTGACCAATGCTATCGAGATTGTCCAGCAATATCTCGACAAAGAAAATGAGGACGGAATAGTCTAAATATACAGCTGCTTGAGACACTTGCCGTGTTTCAAGCAGTTTTATTTTTCTTCATTATTTAATTAATTCTTATATTTATTCCGTAAGAACTCCCTAAAAATTAAATAATTTATGAAAAAAATTACTCTTTTTCTTTTATTTTTCTACTCTATTCTAAATGCCCAAACCGCTGATTGGAGCTGGGCTAAAAGTTTTCCAAATCTCAGTACTGCCTTTAATGATTGTTTTATGGATACCCAAAAAAACATCTACCATATTGGCGTATTTAATACTGAAACTTTAACCATTGAAGGAACAGTTATTACTAATTCGAGTGAGGTATCTCCAATTACCAATGCAAAATATCAGGATACTTATATTACCAAACATGATTCAAACGGAAATCTTCTTTTTGTCAAGCATTTTCCAGGATCTAAAATTGATGGTTTTACATCAATCGCTTATGATAATAACAATCATTTTTATGTAACCGGATATTTTAGTGGTAACATTATACTTGGTGCAAATACATTACAAACTCAAAATGATGAGATGAAATCTTTTTTGGCAAAGTTTGACCTAAATGGAAATGTAATCTGGAGTAAAGTGATGGATTATCATGGTGCTCCTATCCTAAAATTCAAAGACAACAACCTATACCTTACCGGAACACATACAGGCAATACGTATACTTTAGACAATATCACAACTCCAAGTGCAGGTTATACAGCGGTTATAAGTTTTATGGACAAAGCGTTTGTTGCCAAATTGGATACTTCCGGAAATGTAATCTGGTTAAAATCTTCAACCTATAATGGGAGCTCTTCCATTAATGAGCCTCACAGGGTAGGTACACAGCCAAAAGCCATGACCATTGACAATCTTGGAAATGTATATATAGCGGGAATGGTTTTCTGTCGGTCAACTACTTTTGGCACCATAACGATCAACAAATCCGTGACTAACAATAATGCAAACTTGTTTATTGCGAAATATGACAGTAACGGAACGGCACTGTGGGCATCTACCGCTCCAACCAGTTCATCAGCACACACGACTGTTACTGACGTAGTAACCGATAGCAACAATAATATCTTCCTATGTGGTCAGGTATATAACAGTCAGATTGGTTTTGGAGGAACTACATTAAACTTTGGCAGCGGCCAAGGTTCTTACCTTACAAAATATGCTCCTGCCGGAAATGTGCTTTGGGCTAAAGCCGCAAAAATAGCAACAGACACACAGCCAGTTATAGGTAACGGGTTGAATTCTTTTGAAGGATTATTTGTTGATAGCAGTAATAACATTCATGTCACAGGAACATTTATAAAAATCATCAATTTTGGAAATAATATTGTCTATGAAAATAGCAATAGTGCTATTGGCAATCTGTTTTCTGTAAAATACGATACAAATGGCAATCCGAGTGATTTTTATAAAATTACGGAAACCAATAATTCCACTGATCTTAAGATTTTAGATATTTCTCAAGATGAAAATGTGTACTACTACAAAGGTCGAACATCTCAAAACTCTTTGGTTTTAGGAGATATTACGATTAGCAATCCTGCTAACTTGCAACTCACCTATTTTGGAAAAAGAGACAAACGTTTAAGCACAGAAGAACATTTTGTAAAAAACATTACGTTATATCCAAATCCTTCACAAGAGCAGATTTATATCTCCGGTGTAGATTCTTTATCAGAAAATATGCTTTTCACTATTTATGACATAAGCGGAAAGAAAATAAAATCTTTAGAATCTGCAAATGAAGATGTAATGACTATCGATATCAAAGACCTCGCTTCAGGAAGCTACGTTTTAAAAATCCAAGGTAATACTGCTCAAAAAAGCATACAGTTTGTAAAAAACTAAAGATATACTATTATAGTAAAAACTAAAAATCCCAGGCTTAGCTTGGGATTTTTTTATTAAAATACAGACATTCCTGTTTTTGTCGTAAATAATTCTAAAGCATTCATGCCCAATTCTGAGTTTCCTTTTTCATTCAGGCGTGGACTCCAGGTTACTATTGTAAAGTGTTTGGGAAACAAAGCCGCTATTCCTCCACCAATTCCACTTTTGCCGGGAAGCCCAACTTTATAGGTAAATTCGCCAGATTCATCATAAAAACCGCAAGTCTGCATCAAAGCATTAAGACGCTTGACATTGCTTTTTGATAAAATCTGATTGCCATCTATAGTTTTACCCTCATTGGCAAAAAAATAAAACGAATGTGCCAGTTCCTTACATGTCATTTCAATGGAGCATTGATGGAAATAAAAATCCAAAACCGTTTCTACATCATTTTCAATATTGCCAAACGATTTCAGAAAGTTAGCCAAAGCGGCATTCCTATAGCCCGTATCTTTTTCAGATTGGGCTACTTTTAAATTGAAATCTATTTCCTGAGTGCCTGAAATGGCTCGTATAAAAGCCAAAAAATCTTCTTTGGGATGTTTCAAATGCGAAACCAGCATATCAGCTATGACTAAAGCTCCGGCATTAATAAATGGGTTTCGAGGAATTCCTTTTTCAAATTCCAGTTGAACAAGAGAATTGAAGGCTGTGCCAGAAGGCTCAACTCCTACTCTTTCCCATATTTTTTCACCCATAAAAGAAAAAGCCAATGCAACGGTCAGCGCTTTGGAAACACTCTGGATTGAAAATTTTTCGTTGCTGTCGCCAATTCCAAAGTCTTGTCCTTTGATTGTAGTCAGATGAATACCAAATTTATCAGGATCTATCGTGGACAGTTGTGGGATTGTTTGGGCAACATTTCCAATTTGCGGAAACGATTTGGCTTCAAGATAAACTTCTTGCAGTATTTTTTGATAATTCATTCCGTTAAAAGGATTGGAAAGATTATGTTTTTAATTTTTTCTTTCTTGCTGCCGGGAACAATACATTGTTAAGTATCAATCTATATCCTGGAGAATTCGGATGCAGATCTAAAACCGTTGGGGCATCACCCACCCTGTGTTGGTAATCTTCGGGATCGTGTCCTCCAAAATAAGTGAACATTCCTTTTCCTTTTGTACCATGAATATACCTGGCTTCGTTATTTACCTTATTTTCACCCATGACAAGAACACTGGATTTAATCCGATTACTGTCAAAAGAAGTAGTTTGTCCCATAAAACCTTTAACCAATTGTGTATGGTTTTGGCAAAGCATGCTTGGGATCGGGTCCCATTTAGCAGAATATTCCATTAACGTGAAATAATCCTTTTCAGGCATGATGTTTCTTTTCATTGTCATGTCAATATCAGAAAACTCGTAGATAATAGGATTCTTTTCCAGAATATAGTCTTTAAATGCGAAGCTGTTCTCATATTTAATCTTTGCCTGATAATTAGCCTCACTTTCGTCTCCGTCAAACATCGGTTCGCAAATATCTACACCATCTGCGGCAAGCGCAATATCAAAACTATCTGTAGCAGAACACATGGCAAACATAAATCCGCCACCTATTACAAAATCACGTATTTTTTTAGCAACTGCCAGCTTTTCTTCCGATACTTTGCTGTAGCCTAATTTTTTTGCCAATTCCTCTGCGTCTTTCTTTTGCTCAATATACCAAGGCGCATTTCTGTAGGCTCCGAAGAATTTACCATACTGTCCTGTGAAATCTTCATGATGCAGGTGAAGCCAGTCATACAACAGCAGACCATCTGATAAAACTTCTTCATCATAAACTGCGGTAAACGGAATTTCAGCATAGGTCAGTACTAATGTGACGGCATCATCCCAAGGTTGTTTTCCTTTTGGTGTATATACAGCAATTTTAGGCGCTTTTTCCAAAACTACAGTTTCCATGTTTTGTGATGGGCTACTGATTTCATCCAAAATTTGATTGGCCTGTCCATCAGAAAGCAGTTCAAAACTAACGCCTCTAATCTGACATTCCTTTCTGATTTCTGAGGCATCTGGTAACAAAAAAGAGCCACCTCTATAATTCAAAAGCCAACTCACTTTATAGTGCTTATCTAGTGACCAATACGTAATTCCGTAGGCTTTCAGGTGATTTTTTTGTGAGGCTTCATCCATTGGAAGCAAAATAAATGATGCCCAAGACGGAATTGAGGTTAAAAATAATAAAAATAAAAAGGCTGTTTTTTTAAGCATTCCAAAGATTTTACTTCAAAGATAACGGTTTTTAGGGAAGCAAATTATAAAAAAAACCGCCTCGTTGGGCGGATTTAACTCTATTTTAGAACGGTACATCACTGTCGTCATCTACATTATTCATATTACTACCAAAGGCTTCATTTGCCGAAGGCAGGTTTTTGGTAAGGAATGGCGCATCCTGCATGTTCATTTTTGAAGGCAGGTCATCAAAGTTGGTTCCATATTCATCAAGGTTGTCAAATTTACCTAAGTTTCCAACGAATTTAAGCCTTACGTTTTCCAAGCTACCATTTCTGTGTTTTGCAATGATAAATTCTGCCTGACCTTCTGTTGGTGAATGTTCATCATCATCCCATTCGTCAATTTTATAATATTCCGGACGGTAAATAAACGAAACGATATCGGCATCCTGCTCGATAGCTCCCGATTCCCTAAGATCCGAAAGCAACGGCCTTTTACTCGATCCACGGGTTTCAACGGCACGGGAAAGCTGTGAAAGTGCAATTACCGGAACGTTTAATTCTTTCGCCAAAGCTTTTAAGTTTCGGGAAATTGTAGAGATTTCCTGTTCACGGTTTCCGCCTCCTTTTCCGCCACCACCTGCTGTCATCAACTGAAGGTAATCGACAACTATCAATTTGATACCATATTGCGAAGCCAAACGACGCGCCTTAGCACGTAAATCAAATATGGAAAGCGATGGTGTATCGTCAATATACAAAGGTGCTTTTTCAAGATTTTTTACCTTGATACTAAGCTGTTCCCATTCGTGTTTTTCTAATTTTCCGGTACGTAATTTTTCTGAAGATAGTCCTGTTTCTGACGAAATAAGACGCGTAATCAACTGTACGGATGACATCTCCAATGAAAAAACCGCTACAGCATGGTTAAAATCTATCGCAATATTTCTAGCCATAGACAAAACGAAAGCCGTCTTACCCATACCTGGACGTGCTGCAATGATAATCAAGTCACTTGGCTGCCATCCAGAAGTTACTTTATCTAACTTTTCAAAACCGGTGGCAACACCACTCAGACCTTCCTTATTCGCAATTTCTTCAATTCTTTTCTTTGCCTGGATAACCAAACTTTGGGCTGTCTCAGAACTTCTTTTGATATTTCCTTGAGTTACTTCGTATAATTTTGATTCTGCCTTATCCAACAAATCAAAAACATCTGTTGTCTCATCATAAGATTCTTCAATAATTTCAGAAGAAATCTTAATCAGGCTTCGTTGGATAAATTTCTGAAGAATAATTCTCGAGTGGAACTCGATATGCGCCGAAGATGAAATTTTTTGTGTCAGCTGAATCAAATAGAAATCGCCTCCTGCAAGATCCAACTTTGCCATCTTTTTAAGCTGAGCTGAAACTGTTAATAAGTCAATAGGCTGTGAATCGTTAAAAAGCTGTACGATAGCTTCAAAAATATATTTGTGGGCTTCCTTGTAGAAAGCTTCAGGCTGGAGAATATCAATAACCTCATCCACCCCTTTTTTATCAATCATCATAGCACCCAAAACGGCTTCTTCCAGTTCGATAGCCTGCGGCGGGAGCTTTCCTTTTTCGAGATTGATTATGGTAGTTTTATCTACTCTAACCGGGTTTATATTTCTGAGATTTTCCATAATGCGAATGTAACCAAAATTAAAAGAAATTGCCTTTTGACTTGTTAGCTACTTTTGTTTATAAGTATTAAAATTGTGTTGATAACCAAAAAAAAATCCGAAACCACGGGGCTTCGGATTTAGTTTCAATTTTAGTAAGGTTTACTCTTTAAATTCGCCCATTTTGCTGTATTTGTCCATTCTTTGGGCCACTAATTCAGCTGTTGATAAGTCTTTTAATTCGTTGTATCCTTTCAATATGTATTTTTCAACTGATTTGAACGTTGTTTCTCTATCATAATGAGCTCCACCTAGCGGCTCAGGTATGATATCGTCAATCAGCTTTTGTTTTTTCATGTCAAATGAAGTCAGTTTTAAGGCTTCAGCTGCCTGCTCTTTATATTCCCAACTTCTCCATAAGATAGAAGAACAAGATTCTGGAGAAATTACAGAATACCATGTGTTTTCCAACATATAAACTTTATCTCCAACACCAATTCCTAAAGCACCTCCTGAAGCTCCTTCACCAACAATTACTGTGATGATTGGAACTTTAAGGCGAATCATTTCAAGAATGTTTCTTGCAATTGCTTCTCCTTGTCCTCTTTCTTCTGCTTCTAATCCAGGGTATGCCCCAGGAGTATCAACCAAAGTAATTACCGGAATACCGAATTTCTCTGCCATTTTCATCAAACGCAATGCCTTACGGTAACCTTCCGGGTTTGCCATACCAAAATTTCGGTACTGACGTGTTTTTGTATTGTATCCTTTTTGCTGGCCAACAATCATGAATGACTGTCCTCCAATTTTACCCAAACCTCCAATCATCGCCTTGTCATCCTTAAAACTTCTGTCTCCAAAAAGCTCTAGGAAAGTGTCGCCACATAGAGCGTGCACATGATCCATAGTATAAGGACGGTTAGGATGTCTTGACAACTGTACTCGCTGCCAGGCGCTTAAGTTTTTGTATATATTTTTCTTAGTTTCTTCAAGTTTTTTTTCAATCTGCTTGCAAGTATTCGATACGTCAACGTCAGATTCTTGACCAATTACTTGGCATTTGTCTAATTGGTCTTCAAGTTCTTTTATAGGGAGCTCAAAATCTAAATATTCCATAGGACTTGTGCATTTTTTGTTTAGTTCGAACTGCAAAGATAGGATTTTCATTTAAGAACAAAAGCTAATTTTTGAAAAGATTTAGCCTCTTTGTGTCTTAAACATTCCAATCAAAAACAGTCGTGAATTGCTTTATTTATCAGCCAAAAGAGATTTTTTGGCCTTATAATTCTTTAAAATTCCGTTTAAAATTACTGTTGCCAAAATAATGACTGCTCCCACATAAAAAGCGGGGCTCATCTTTTCTTTATCACCTAAGATAATATAAGCCAGCATGATACCATAAACAGGTTCCATGTTTGTTGTGAGCATAACCGTATAAGGCGTGAGTTTTTTCATGACATTGACTGATGCAGTAAACGCATAGGCAGTACAAACAGAAGAAAGCACTAGCAGCAAAATCCAATCGTGTTGAGAAACAGTAAAGAATTCAGCAGTAAATTTTCCGCCATACAACAGATAAAGAGACACAAAAAAGACTCCTGCAAAAAATTCATATAGTGTAATTACAGATGGATCGTATTTCTGTATCAGCTTGCCATTGAATAGCGTAAAAGTAACCCCTAAAAAAACTGAAATCAGTGCATACACCATTCCTAAAATATAGTGCGTTTCAACCTGCATTATCATCAACAGGCCGCCAATAATGATAAGCCCGAAAAACACTTCGTACCATAGCATTTTTCTATTAAAAAAGATAGGTTCCATGATGGACGCAAAAAAAGCTCCGGTTGAAAAAACAGCCAGCGTAATCGAAACGTTAGAAACGTTTATTGCTTTGAAGAAAAATATCCAATGCAGGGCAATAATCAGGCCTACACTAATGAGGTGGAAAAACGATTTTCGGGGAATACGCCATGGTTTTTTGGTAACCAATACATAGATCAGCATGAAAATTCCTGCCATGAGCATCCTGTACCATACTACAGACTCTTCCTTTATCGTGATGAGTTCGCCAAGTATTGCCGTAAATCCCCATATAAAAACAATTAAATGAAGATTAAGATAGCTTTTCAGGTTGTTATCTTTTTGCATTTCGAAGCAGGTAGATCGCTAAAATTCCAAAAACAAAATTCGGAAGCCATACAGCTATAAACGGCGGTATACTCGATTTTTCAGCCAGAGTTCCGAAGATTTTATCAAAAAAGATAAAGGTAAAGGCAAGACCAATTCCTATTGCCAAATTCATACCCATTCCTCCTCTTCTTTTCATAGAAGATACGGCAACGGCAATAACCGTAAGGATGAAAGCCGAAACCGGAAGACTATATTTTTTATATAGTACTACAAGATAGGTATTGATATTTGACGACCCACGTTCTCTTTCCTTGTCGATAAAATCATTTAATTCGCCCAAAGTCAGTGTTTCAGCAATATAAATTACCGGAGTCAAATCTTCAAGATCGAATTTAAAAACCGTGTCTTTTTTAGCTGCCGTCTCTAACCTATCATCCACTACGCCAACTTTTCTTTTTGTATAGTTGTACATCGTATACGTGGTATCTTTTGCATTAAAATGAATACGTGAAGCATTGATAGCAAAGTCCAGCTTATTATCGTTGAATTTCTTAAGAGAGAAATCAAATGCCGTTTTTGAATTAATATTAAAATTGCTCACATAAATAAATTCACCCGGGCTGATTTCTCTGTAGACATTGGTAGTCTCCCTCGTTTTGTTATTACCTTTGAGATAGGTATACCTAAAATCATTAAAACCCTGACTCGCTTTTGGAACAATAAAAAATCCCATCAATAAGGCGAAGATCGAAACAATTGTGGCTCCAATCAGGTAGGGACGTAAGAATCTCTGGAATGATATTCCAGAGCTTAAAATCGCAATGATTTCGGTATTGTTGGCTAGCTTGGAAGTAAACCAGATAACGGATAGGAATAAGAAAATGGGAAAAAGAAGGTTGGCAAAATAAATCGTAAAATCTACATAATAAAGAGCCACTTTTACGAGCGGCACCTTATTTTGGAGGATTTTATTGATTTTTTCCGACACATCAATTACAATCCCAATCGGAATAAACAGAAACAGCATCACAAGAAATGTGACTAGGTACCTTTTCAGGATATACTTGTCGATTATCTTCATTTTTCTACCAGATTCTAATCTTATTTTAGATTTATTATAATCTTTTATCCATCTGCTTAACCATCATTTCCTTCCATACGCGGAAATCTCCTGCTAAGATATGTTTTCTTGCTTCACGAACCAACCACATATAGAATCCAAGGTTGTGAATCGTTGCAATTTGTTTTCCAAGGTATTCATTTGCTGCAAAAAGGTGACGCAAATAGGCTTTTGTATATTCTGTATCGACAAAAGTGTGCCCCATTTCATCTAGTGGTGAAAAATCAGCTTCCCACTTTTTGTTTTTGATGTTGATGGTTCCGTGAGCGGTGAAAAGCATCCCATTACGGGCATTTCTTGTAGGCATCACACAGTCAAACATATCAATTCCAAGCGCAATGTTTTCTAAAATATTGATAGGAGTACCTACTCCCATAAGGTATCTCGGTTTGTCTTTTGGCAATATATCCGTAACAACTTCAGTCATTGCGTACATTTCTTCTGCCGGTTCACCAACAGAAAGTCCACCAATAGCATTTCCTTGTGCTCCAGCGTTAGCAATATATTCTGCCGACTGCTGGCGTAAATCTTTATAAGTACTTCCTTGTACAATTGGGAAAAAAGTTTGCTCATAGCCATATTTATATGGCAATTTATCCAAATGGCTGATACATCTATCAAGCCATCTGTGCGTCATGTGCATTGAACGCTGAGCGTAACGATAATCGCACGGATAAGGAGTACATTCATCAAAAGCCATGATAATGTCTGCTCCGATTGTTCTTTGGATTTCCATTACATTTTCAGGCGTAAAAACATGGTATGAACCATCAATATGCGATTTGAATTTTACGCCTTCTTCCTTAATTTTTCTATTTGAAGAAAGAGAATACACCTGATAACCTCCTGAATCGGTCAGGATATTTCTGTCCCAATTCATAAATTTATGAAGTCCGCCAGCCTTTTCAAGAATATCAGTCTGTGGTCTTAAATATAAGTGATAGGTATTCCCTAAAATAATATCAGGATTGATATCGTTTTTCAATTCTCTTTGGTGTACGCCCTTTACAGAAGCTACAGTTCCTACAGGCATGAAAATTGGCGTTTCGATAACACCGTGATCCGTTGTTATTTTTCCGGCTCTTGCCTTTGAATTCGGATCATTTTGTAATAGTTCAAATTTCATTCTTTTCGCTTTATCCCAAACTTTGGGAGGCAAAGATAATTTATTTAAGATTTATCATTTTAGATTTATGATTTAATTTAACATCCAATCCGATAAGCCTACCGTATGTCTGTTTTTGGAACCTATAAAAATGTTACTGTCAGTTTTTTAAGTTGATAAAAATGCATTTGCATTAAGAAAAAAATTTATTGTTATTTTTAGACCCAAATGTAACTACCCCCTAAGCATTTTTCCTGCCAAATCCTGATAGACATGAAAACACAATTGATGGCTGAATTGCTTGCTATATTATTAATATCCAGACCCTTGCTTACGGTCTTTCATGAACTCGGCCATGCTATTCCTGCTATTTTAATGACACGCGAGCGTGCCACTATTTTTTTAGGATCTTATGGCGATACCGATAAAAGTTTTCGATTGGCCATTGGCAAGCTCGAAATCTGGGTAAAATACAATCTTTTCAAATGGAAAGGTGGCTTATGCGTTCCTCATGCCAGCAATATTTCGATCAACAAAAAAATCATTTATACGCTTACCGGCCCATTGGCTTCTCTTTTGATTGCAATAATTTCCTGCTACTTAGCCTTTGCCTATAAACTGAAAGACTTTTTATCGTTTCTTTTTCTAGTTTTCTTATTGCTTTCGATTTTTGATTTTTTAAAAAACATCATTCCTAGCAACCAATCCATTACATTACATGATGGCAAGATTGGGCATAATGACGGGACTTCACTGGTCAGACTCTTTCGCCATAAAAAATATCCCAAACAATATTTTGATGCTATAGCTTTATACAACAACAAACAATACACCGAAGCAGCATCTGTGTTCGACACCATACTTTCCAACGGACTCAAGGATCAGGACACCTATCGTTGGGCTATATATTGCCATCTCCTGATTAAAAACTACCGCAAGGCCAAAAATTATTTTGATGAATTCAGAAAACGATTTCAAATGAATTCGGAGGACTATTCAAACCTGGGCCTTATCTATTCACATTACGAGAATCATGAAAAAGCGATGAAATTATATGGAATATCCCTAAAACTGAATCCCATGAACAGCTATTCACTAAACAATAAAGGTTACACTTTGAACATACTTGAGAAATATGAAGAAGCTATTCCTTTTTTTGATAGAGCGCTAGAAATCGACAAATCATTTGCCTATTCCTACAACAACAGAGGATTTTCAAAAATAAAACTTGGCCGTATAGAAGAAGGACTCTATGACCTCAACCAATCTTTTGAACTTGATCCCTACAATCCTTATTATTTTAAAAACCTAGGGATTTATTACCAAGAGAGAGGCGAATACCAAAAAGCCCTAGAATTATTTCTTAAAAGCAAATCTTTAGACAATTACACACATAACATTGACACATTAATCGCTCAGGTTCAGAAATATTTAAGTCATAAAACCTATTAGCGGAATTTATGCCTTATCTGAAATTCTAAAAATTCAGATGTCCAAAAATCCAAATATCTGATTATCTTTGCGCCAGTTTAAATTTATCCTATAAGAATGAAACCTAACACACAACAATTAAACAACTTAACTATTCAAGTACGCAGAGATATTCTCCGAATGGTTCATGCTGTAAACTCAGGTCACCCTGGCGGTTCGCTGGGTTGTACAGAATTTCTCGTTGCTCTTTATCAAAATTTAATGGATCGCAAACCAGGTTTCGATATGGATGGAAAGGATGAAGACATCTTCTTCCTGTCAAACGGACATATTTCTCCTGTTTTCTACAGCGTATTAGCGAGAAGCGGTTATTTTCCAATATCTGAGCTGGCAACATTCCGCCACATTAATTCCAGATTACAAGGTCACCCAACAACACACGAAGGTCTTCCGGGCATTCGTATGGCTTCCGGTTCATTAGGACAAGGAATGTCTGTTGCTATTGGTGCTGCTTTGACAAAAAAACTGAATAAAGATTCTCACCTAGTTTATAGCCTACATGGTGATGGTGAATTACAGGAAGGGCAAAATTGGGAAGCTATGATGTATGCTTCGGCTTATAAAGTCGATAATTATATCGCTACAATCGATTTAAACGGAAAACAAATTGACGGTCCTACTGACGAAGTCTTGAACATGGGAAGCATCAGAGCAAAATTTGAAGCTTTTGGATGGGACGTTTTAGATATCGAGAAAGGAAATGATATCGAAGCTGTTATTGCTGGTATGACCGATGCAAAATCAAGAACAGGAAAAGGAAAACCTGTTTGTGTATTGCTACATACAGAAATGGGTAATGGTGTAGATTATATGATGTATAGCCATGCTTGGCACGGAAAAGCTCCAAACGACGAGCAGCTTGCAAATGCTTTGGCTCAAAACTACAGTGAAAGCGAAAGCGATTATTAATCTATTTTAGAATTGGGTTTATCCAATCGATTCTCAAATCCTTTCAATTAAGAAAAATGAAAAAATATATCAATACAGGAAATAAAGATACCCGCTCCGGTTTTGGCGCGGGACTGACCGAACTAGGTCAAAAAAATGAAAATGTCGTTGCACTTTGCGCTGACTTGATCGGTTCACTAAAAATGGATGATTTCAAAAAGAATCATCCGGAACGTTTTTTTCAGGTTGGAATAGCAGAAGCTAACATGATCGGGATTGCTGCCGGCATGACTATTGGTGGAAAAATTCCTTTTACAGGAACATTCGCTAACTTTTCCACAGGAAGAGTTTATGATCAGATCCGCCAATCTGTTGCTTATTCTGATAAAAACGTAAAAATATGCGCTTCACACGCAGGACTTACTCTTGGTGAAGATGGAGCTACTCACCAAATCCTTGAAGACATAGGATTAATGAAAATGCTACCAGGCATGACTGTAATCAATACTTGCGATTACAACCAGACCAAAGCAGCTACTATTGCCATTGCTGAGCATCACGGGCCGGTTTATCTTCGTTTTGGGCGCCCATCGGTTCCAAACTTCACTCCGGAGAACGGAACATTTGAAATTGGAAAAGCAGTATTGCTTAACGAAGGAACAGACGTGACTATTGTTGCTACCGGACATTTGGTATGGGAAGCGCTGGTTGCTGCAGAAGCATTGGAAGCAAAAGGCATATCAGCTGAAGTAATCAATATCCATACTATCAAACCTCTTGACGAGGAAGCTATTTTGAAATCACTTGCAAAAACAAAATGTATTGTTACTGCCGAAGAACATAACATGCTTGGTGGTTTGGGAGAAAGCGTAGCAAGAGTACTGGCATTAAACAGTCCAGCACCACAGGAATTTGTTGCCGTAAACGACAGTTTTGGTGAGTCAGGAACTCCAGATCAATTGATGCAAAAATACAAGTTAAACAATCAGGCTATTGTTGAAGCTGCTGAAAAAGTAATCAAAAGAAAATAAAAGATTCTTCTAAAAATAAAAAATCCCGTTCATTTGAACGGGATTTTTTATTGCTTATCTATTTTTTAATGACAAGTCGGATCCAAATGCTTTTTCAAGCCTCCGATTGTTCCGGCACAGTTTGGTATCAGATCAAATGGATAGATATTTCCAAAGGCATCTTTAATTTCAGTCCTTGTTCTTGTTCGGTCTCCATCATCATCAATATCTAAAAAGTTAGGTATACCATCACCATCTGTATCATCGTCATAATAATCGCCATTTCCATTCAAATCCTCTAAATACGAAGGAATTCCGTCTCCATCATTATCTGCAAATTTTACCGAATGCAGATTGATCGTAAATACTAAAGGTGAGTAAGAAGACAATCCTGAACCAGCCGGAGCTCCATTAAAATACCCTAATCCAGAAGGTATGAATACGATCCCTACGCCATAATCTGTTAACAATGTCCCACCTGGATTAGAAGGATCATCAGCAGCATTTCCAGATTTAAACTCGGTCATTACATTTCTCCATCCGGAAACCACGCTTTCTTGTGAAAACCATACCGGATTTGGTCTGTAATCAAATTGCGTTCCGTCTAAAGTATTACCTCTATAAGTCACTAAAGTAGAATCAACTCTTGTTGGAGACTGACCTACACCTTCTCTTATTTTTAAATAATATAATTTATATTCAACAGGATCATTAATTAGCTTTCCAACTATAGGGTCAGCATTTGAATAGGTTCTGCCGTCATTCTTGACAATTTTAGATTTTAAAGGATAATCTTGCTGATTCCATATAGAAACCTGAGTACCTCCTTCCGGAATCTGAATGATAGTTGGAATCGGATTATTATTGGCATCCATAGTAACGGTAAGATAATGCGTCTTTAAGTAGGTTTCGATATCTTGTATGTCTGAAGCATATTGTGTCGCCCTGTCTCTTGGTGGAGCTACTTTTGAATCATCGTCTTTTTTACATGAAAAAAGCACCGTGCTTGAAACTATAGCTATTAAAAAAATCTTAATTCTGGTCATTATTATTGATTTTAGAGGCGCAAGATACAATTTTGATTTATTTTTGTAAATAAATTAACGTAGAATTTAGTTTTAGAATGAGAGTAGACAAATACCTCTGGTGTGTTCGATATTATAAAACACGTAACATGGTTACAGAAGCATGTAAAAAGAATCATATTACCGTAAACGGTCAGATTGCAAAGCCATCAAAAGAAGTATTCCCTACTGATAAGATTACCTTCAGGAAAGATCAGATTACGCATACGGTTATCGTCTTAGACATTCCACAAAACCGTGTGGGTGCTAAACTTGTTGATATTTACCGAAAAGATGAAACTCCTATCGAAGCATTCCAGCACCTGGAACTCTTGAAACTTTCAAAAGAACACTACAGAAAACATGGTGAAGGAAGACCAACAAAAAAAGACCGCAGAGATATTGACGGCTTTAATTTGGACTTTGAAAATGACGAAGACGACACAGAACAGCATTAAAAATATAAACTGCCGCATGGCGCAAACAAGCAAAGCGTTTTTTATCTTTGAAAAAAATAAATCAAAATGAGCAAAAATATCATCCTCAACAACCAAGAAATTGAACACAAAATTCTGCGAATCGCTTATCAGATATACGAAACTTTTGTTGACGAAGAAGAAATTGTTATCGCCGGAATAGCAAAAAACGGTTATGTTTTTGCTGAAAAAATTGCTCAAAAACTCACCCAGATATCACCATTAAAAATAGCCCTTTGCGAAGTCTTCATCGACAAGCAGAATCCGCATAAAGAAGTGACGACATCTTTAGAGAAAAAACAATACGAAAACAAGGGGCTCGTTCTTGTAGACGACGTATTAAACTCCGGCACTACATTAGCCTATGGCGTAAAGCACTTTTTAGACGTTCCTTTAAAGAAATTCAAAACAGCGGTACTTGTGGACCGAAATCATAAAAAATACCCTGTAAAAGCCGATTTCAAAGGAATTTCACTTTCTACTTCATTACAAGAGCACGTTCAGGTTGTTTTTGAAGACCAGGAAGACTATGCTTATTTAAGCTAGGATACGATTTATTTCAACCGCAACTTCTTCCGGAGACTTGTCATCGACAGGTACAATATGCGTAGCCTGATTGTAGTAATAGCTACGGTCAAAAAGATGCTTTGCTATATACTCTTTCATTTCCTCTTCTTCCTGCTCTGCAATTAAAGGGCGATTATTTCTTATAGAAAGTAGCCTGTTATAAAGAGTTTCTATCGAAGCTTTCAAATAAAAAGAGACCACTCCTTTGCCATTAAGCAATTCATGATTGTTAGCATAGCACGGCGTACCGCCACCCAGACTTAGAATCATTTCTCTTTCGGAGGAAATCAATTCTTTAAAAATCTGATTTTCCAGTTTCCGAAAAAAGACTTCTCCTTTCTGCTCAAAAATATTTTTTATAGACATCCCTGCCCTTTCTTCGATAATTTTATCCAGATCAAGAGCTCCAATTTGAGTTTTTTCAGACAGCAGTTGGGCAATTGTTGACTTACCCGAGCCCATATAACCCAATAAAACAATTTTTATCATTAAAGTAAAACCTTATAAATTAAGGCATTATAAAAGATTAGTAAAAAAAGACAAATTTAAAACAAAATTGCTTTGAAAAATAAATAATAAGAACGTATATTTGCACCCGCATTCAAGAAATTAAAATGACTCGATAGCTCAGTCGGTAGAGCACATCACTTTTAATGATGGGGTCCTGGGTTCGAGCCCCAGTCGGGTCACTACAAAATTTTGAAATTTCATTGAATGCTAAAGACTCGATAGCTCAGTCGGTAGAGCACATCACTTTTAATGATGGGGTCCTGGGTTCGAGCCCCAGTCGGGTCACAAAAGTTATTCGCCAAGGCGGGTAACTTTTTTTGTTTAAGGCCACGTGGAGAAATTGGTAGACTCGCCATCTTGAGGGGGTGGTGCTGCAAGGCGTATGGGTTCGAATCCCATCGTGGTCACTTCAAAAGGACAAACCAGAATAATTTTGGTTTGTCCTTTTTTATTTCACAACCTTTTATCAAATAGCAGCATAAGCCTTAATGTTTCGTTTACTCTTGCGATTCAATATCCGAATCCGGCAAATGTCAGTTTTTCGGGGAATATAAAACCGATTATCTTTCTGCGCTGTACCACGGTACCCTGTGCATACTAGACATCAAGCCGGGATTGGAATTATTATCATTTCTGCCACAAAAAAGCTAAGGCAATAATCTTAATTGATTACATCAATGGTACTGAATTTATAAAAGAAAAATAAATAGAAAAGCCGGCTTAATCAGCCGGCTTTCTTGTTAGCAGAAATTACTTTTTCTTGTATTTGAAGAAATAGCCTGTAATCCTTTGGTTATTTCTTTACTATTTTTTTATGGAATATTTTACCCTCGACATTTAACTTCACTATGTATGTTCCCTTTGGCAAGTCGGATATGTCAATACTGTTACCATTATTATTTTTCACGTCGATATGTTTTCCGTCCATTTCGGTTAGGCCCAAAAACATACCCTTTTCAAAATTTACGATATTGGCTGAGGGTACGGGATAAATTTTGATTTTATCTTTATGAAAATCATCAACCGAAAGAGACATGTCTATCTTTATTACATCGCCTCCTTCCAGGTTTGAAACATAGAAACCATTGCCAGTAAAAATAATGTCCCAGTTTGTTCTCGACGGAGTTGTGGCAATTTGACTGAATGTTCCATCTGCCGTGTTGATTTTGACTACGTGATCAGGATTATATTCTGTACCATAAATAATAGTATCCGTTTCCCCTTTGGTAATCCCCTGTAATGTTGTAAAGCCGCTTACAACTAAAGTTTCCTGTGGATTTGTTTGTCCTAAATTGTATTTTACAAGTTTATTAGGAGTTGAAACAAAAATATAATTACCTATAACCAGTAATCCATTTGTCCCTAAAATTCTATCTACATTTAGATTGTCCACAACTACAACCGGTGTTGCATTCGGCGCATTTAAATCTATTCTGAGTAATTTTTTATCTGAATTGACATACAGATATTCATTATCAATAGTAATACCATTTGGGAAAGGGAGCGATATTACATTTTCAACTGTGGGATTGGGCTGCGTGATATCTATTCTGATGATTCTGCCGCTGTCAGCACTGATGGCGGAAACCGAAGCATATAAATAATTGCCTTTGATGCACAGGTCATAAATATCTTCCGGTACTGATACGTATGTTGATGCCGTTGGATTTGGTTGTGACAGGTCTACTTTATAAATAATGCCATCAAAAAAACCACCGGCATATAGTGTATTTCCGTTTATTGCGATACCAGATGTGTTTGTGGTCTGGTTTGAAAATACCGTGGAAATTGTTTGGGCTTCAACAATTGAAAAAATAAATAAAGCAACCAAGAGTAGTGTTTTTTTCATAAATGTTTTTCTTTTTAATGATAGATTTTGTTTAAAATAATCTGCAAACATAAATAAGTCATGATGTTCCTTTGCAAAAATAAAAAACAAAGGAAAAGGGTTCTCGCTAATGAACAAGTGCTGTTTTTTCAGACATCAACGTTGACTATCAATTTACAATCGTTTTTCGGAATTGAAGTATTTCCGATAAAATCAAAGGAATCAGCATTAAAGACTTTCCAGGCGTAGCGGTATCCGCTCAACTTAATAGTAAGAAAACACGGATTTTCTATACAATACAGACTTATGGAATCCATGATGTTCACAAAGAATAACAACAAATAAAAAGCCTGCAAACATTTGATTTACAGGCTTTTTATTTTTAGCATAACCTTCAAAATATACATTAAATCATTGATATTGCTTAATAACAAAATCAATTTGTCTGTCAAATTTTGTTCTTAAGTCATTTGGCTGTATTTGTATTTCAACGTCCGGCTTAATTCCTTTTGGATCATTTATAAAATGGGGTGTTCTCATTTTGTATTGAAAAGTAGGTATCCAAACCAATGTTTTGGAATAAGGCAAAATAAACGCCTGTCCGCCCGAATTGCTATAATTACTCCCTTGCGAATATTCTCCGTAAAATTTCCCGATTTTATGCTCCCTCATCAATGCTAAGAAATGTCCTGCGGTTGAAAAACATCCACCGTTTATCAAAACGCTGATCTTCCCTTTATAAAAATTTACTTTGTTCTGTTGTAGTTCAAACCACCAATAATCTGCACTGTCAGTTTCTGTGTAGCAATTTAATCCATTCTTGAGTTTTGTTTCATTCAAATTTATTTCTTCGATATTGTCTGGATATTGAGCATAATGCTTCCATTCTTTTACACTTTTATATTTTGCTCCCATATAATCAAAATAGTAATAAGGGGCGCTGGTTAAATATGAAAATAAGTAGTTTGCAATATCTGCAGAACCGCCACCATTATCTCGCAAATCAATAATCAAATTTTCAGTTTTTAAACTGTCAAGCTGTGTAAAAAAGCGGTCTAATTGTTTCTCTGCAATTTTCCTGTCCGTTTCATTATAACCATTTTCAAATGAACGAAATTTTAAAATAGCCAAATCAGTTGTTCTAAACTCAGTTGTTAAAGGTTCTGTTTTTTCTGAAATATTATTTGTATATGTTTTAAATGACATTCCTTTGAATGTGTCTTTCTGTTTATGATTGTTACTATCTACATATTCAATTTCAAATTTTTCTGTTTGATTGTAAATAAAATAATAAAAGGGAAAATTACTAAATCGTGTATTTAATCCTGTTTCATTTCTGCCTTCAAGATGAATATATTGTTTAATTTCGTTTACTACAGAATTTATATCTTTTCCATTTATTTTTAAAATTCTCAATCCGGCATATTCCTTATTTTCTTGAGATGATTTATCCAAATAATAATTGTCCTTAATTTTATAGATGCTGAAAGGAAAAACCAATCTGTCATTTAGTAAGGCAACAATTTGCCCCCTATCAACGGCTGTATGTCCATCTTTAATTTTTGCCATTAAAGTGGCCGTTAGTTTATAATATTCTACAAGTGAAAGATCAGTTTTTATGGTGCTTTTTAAAGATAAATACGTTTTATCAAATTCCTTTTTTGAACAAAACATAAATTGTCCTGGATGAATTGTATTTGTTAAATTATATAGTTCTGTGAATTCGGCAATAATGCTGTCTTTTTTCAGCGTTTTTTCAAGCAGCCCCGGCTTTTTTAATTCTGTTTTTTGCCCATAAGCAAAATTGATTGTAAAAAATAAAAGTGCTAAGAATATCTTTAAATTCATCTAAAAGTTTTTTTAACTCTAATCCATTTGAATAACGCAGCGAAAAGGGTATTGAGGAACAGAAAATAGCAGCCTAGCCTTTATACTTTCTGCAAACTGAGCCATTTTTCATGGCTAATTTACATTTTTCGTGGCAGAAAAATAACAAATGTGATTTGTACTTACTCTCTTTTTTACCACAAAAATTAAAGTAAAACTTGGAAATATCATAAAGCTACATCATATAACGACGGTTCACACAATATCTGGTTTTATTTTTCTATGCAGGAAACCATTAAAAGAATAATACTATATATTTGTAAGCATCCTCAAAAGTGTCCGCCACTGACACCAAGTTTCTTAACTTTGTAGACAATGTTAATGAATACCATTTAAAAAACAATTTTTCTTATTAATCTAAAATGAACGTTACTCTTTTTTCTAAATTATTTCTTTGGTTATCATTAATAATCTTACCAGAAATGGCATTTTCTCAATCGTCTGATTTTACCATTCAAGATATAAAGTTTGAAAGTCAGGGTGTCACTCTAGCAGGCTCAATTTTAACGCCTAAAAAAGCAGTTGCAGCAGTTGTAATTGTTCATGGATCTGATCCTGTAAAAAGAGAATTGGAGTTCGCTAAACGTCTTGCCAAAGACGGGATTGCTGTATTGACATACGATAAACGTGGAGTTGGAGAATCCGGCGGTGTATATGTAGGTCCAACTGTTGGCACAAATAATATCGACACTACCAATCTAAATTTATTATCTCACGATGCGAGTGAAGCGGTAAATACATTTCGAACCTATTTGAAAGATAAAAAAACACCTATTGGACTAGTTGGCTTCAGTCAGGCAGGATGGATAATACCAATTGCTGCAAGTAAAAATCCACAAATAGAATTTATGGTTTTATTTAGTTGTCCAACAATTACAACTTTGGAACAACTTAGATTTCAGTTTTACACCAACGGAAATAATGATTTTTGGGAAAATCATACAGAAGCAGAAGCTCGTGAACATATCAAAAACGATTCTGACAGGTATCAATTTGCTGCTACCGATCCGAAAATTTCCTTGAATACTCTATCAATTCCCGGACTTTGGCTTTTTGGGGAGAAAGATATCCAAATTCCGGTAAAGTTGTGCATAGAGCAACTGAATACATTTAAAGCTCAAGGCAAACCTTTTGAATATACCTTATTTCCAACATTAGGACACAATACTGTTTCTGGCAATATTACAGCACCAGTTGAAATTTCAATTCAATGGATAAAACAGAAAGTTTTAGATATTAAAAAGTCTAAAGTATCAAAATAAGGCACTACTTACAATAACAAATAAGATGATTACACAGAAATCTAAGGTTGAAACTTTACATGAGGAAATAATAAGACTTTCTTCTGGAAGTACGCAAATTTTATATGAAATAGATGGAATCTGCTATGAAGCGTATCAAATCTTAAAATCATTTACTATTACAGACCGCGAGGAATTAATAGAAAAACTGCCTACATGGAGTAATAAAGAATTAGAATTTCTTGCCTTTATTTTACACGATGATTCTAATGAAGTATATAATGACAACTTTCTTTTAGGATATATATTTACTTTAGCAGATGATATATTAGCAAGTAGCCTTTTAGACCAATGGCTCATATTTTTCTTTGAAGAAAATACTGTTGAATCTATGGAACTTTTAGATGCTATGCTTAACAGACTTGAAGGGTTGCGATTAAACAATTACATAGATGAAACTACATATAAATACTGGGTTGAGTATATAACCAATTTAAAAACGAAGCAACAAGGCCTGTAATCTACAATTCTATCCTGAAAAATCAGCAAGCATATCCAATGAAGGAACAAAAAACAGTGTTCCTGTTTTGGCAGTACTAAAATCCAAGATGCGATCATAATTACCCGGAGGATCACCTACAAACATATTGGTCAGCATCTTTTCTACTGTACTGAACGTACTTGCATAGCATATAAAATAAGTCCCCATTTCATTAGTAGCAACATTTCCAAAAGGCATATTGTCACGGACAACCTTTAAATCATCGCCTACGTTGGATAAGGCTATGTGTGAATTTTTAGGTTTCACATCATCGCTCATCTCTATATCACGATCCTTCGACCTGCCTATTACTTTTTCCTGCTGTTCAACCGAAAGTGATTTCCATGCATCAAGATTGTGAAGATACTTTTGAACGAAAAGATAACTTCCTCCCTGATATTTTAAATCCTGTTTATCAATTACTGAAAAATAATCCCGATCTGTTCCATGTGGATTTTCTGTTCCATCCACAAAGCCTAAAATAGACCGGCTATCCCAATAACGAAATCCCTGAACTTCAACAATGCAGTCTGCAATGTCTTTCATAAAGTCCGAAATCATCGAAGACATGTCATAGGCAAAACTTTTTTGGTCAGAGCGGATATGAAAATGAAGATCTCCTTTCGTTGCAACTGCAATATGTTTATCGCCTGCAATAGGCTCAAATGCTTTAAGTTCTTTGGGCAGCGGTTTTGGCAAATCGAGTTTTAGCCATGCTTCATAGCCAATTCCCATAACACAGCTCGCTTTAGAATCTGGAAACCGATCAAGGGCAGAGTTATTGATATTTATTACCAAGGCACATATTCTTTGGAATCCGTCCTTTATTTTTTCTGCCGGAATCTGCTCCTTGAAATTCCATACCAGAAAATAGGTATTGTCATTTGGATAATCGGTTACATTTTGAGGAGTACTACGCATAGCGAGTTCGTTTATTATTTCACGGTTGTTCCTTTATTCAAATTCTTAATAGTATTGTTGCTTCATGTTTTTCTTCTGGCTTTCACAAAAAACATGTTCTAAGATACTTTATTATTAACCGTTAAACAATTTTCTTCGCTTTATTTCTTTCCCTTTTCTGAGTTGTATCGCATGATAGAGTGAAGGAACATCATTTGTCCACTTTTTTAGCGTTAGGATAATGCCTATAATTTCAATTCGCGTAATCATTCCAATCCAAAAACACATTTGAAACAGATAAACAGATTGGCATTCTACTATTACCTGAATAAGTGTACCAAATAATAGCAATGTCCAAAATTTTGCACCAAGTGAATGTGTTGCTATTTCTTTCTTAAACTTTAAAAAACTGACAGCATAAGTCAGAATTTCGGTTCCTATCAGAATAGAAACTAACAGAATATTATTTCTAAAAAACTCCGGACATTGGATATAGGTAGCAAACGCGACACAAATGAAAAAAAATTGGTCAATGGTAGAATCTAACCTTCTTAGCAATTGTGTTGAAATGTTTAATTTTCTTGCGATAATTCCATCAAATATGTCTGTTAAGAGACCAATTGTTAGTAAGGACACAGCTATTGGCTTGTAGTTTTCTATATTTATATAGCTTATAATAACAATTAAAAACCCGATTACTAATCTGGAGAATATTAAAATTTTGGGGATTTGATTCTTCATTAATCAGGTACAAAAAAGGTTAGCTTTCAATAATTTTCTCTTTGCAAACTTTACGCCTCTCGCCTTTGCGAATAATTATTTTCTCGCAAAGACCCAGAGGCGCAGAACAGAATATTTCTTAATATAAAACCGGCAATCAATATAGCTTAAAAAAGAATTAAAATTGAATTCCTACTTTAGAATCTTTATACTCTACAGCTATCGCTCTTTATTTTAGTTTTGTTAGTGCTTTAGAGTTTCTCAACAAAAATACATATTGAAAATAATCTGTCGTAAAAGTACCATTTTGAGGAACAATATTCTCTCCAAAAATTCTCGATTTTACATTTATCAGATGTTGCGATTTAAAGTAGGGTGAATTTGGCGCATCAATCTTGAAAAGTGTAATCGTATTAGGCTTACTCAATTCTTTCAGGTCTTTTATTCCCTTAACTAACTGCAAAGGACCATCTGCATTAACCCAATTGATTTTTTCGTCTTCAGGCGTTGGAAATTGAGGGTTTTTAGGAAGATACATTTCACTGTCTATTGTATAACTAACAAAGCTGGCGGTTTTAATACCTGATTTTTTCAATCCTGAAGCAAATGCTTCTTTTCCATTTTCGGTTTTATTTTGTAGCACATGGAAATACCCAAAAAGTCCGTAGAATTTTTCATTCTCCAATTTCATTTTTTTGATGGAATTGTTAAAGTTCGTAACCATAGCAGAATCTCTCGATACTTTTGAGGTATCATCAAAATTCTTGTCTATTCCAATTACGGTAATTTTTAAAGAATCTGGCAACTTTTGATTATAATCGTAAATTTCATTCCATTTGTCAAATAATTCCTGACTGGATTGTTGCGGAATTCTTTGATTTATCGCAACAACAACTTCTTTTAATTTCGCTTCATCTTTTATTGAACTGTCTTTCAAAAAAGCATTCAGTTTTTTAGCTGTCAAGCTATCCATTTCTGCAATATAATATTTAACTTCTGCCTTTTTGTTTAGGAAAAACAATAGCTCCTTATCTAGTTTTTGATTGTCAGCATAACCATGAATTTCTCCTAAAAGAAAAACCTGTGATTTGTAAAAATCCTCATCAAACAATTCTTCATTAATTGAATCTGTAATTTGAGTTTTATTTTTTGTCAGATAGCTAATGTTGTCTTCATTTTTGGAGCCCAGAAATAATTTGTTGCTTATAAAAAAGTATAAGAACAAAAGTAAACAGATGCTTAGAATAGCTGTGAATGTGAATTTGATGATTTTTAAAAATTTCTTCATGGTTGTTGGTTATGTTTTATTTTGATACAAATGTATCTGGGGCAAAACAAACACTCAATTTTTAATTACCGAACCGTTGTTTTTTGATGATGAACTGTTTTGAATTCCGAATATTTGGATTTTAAATTACAGCTAAAAACCTTTCATACTGATATAAAACACGGGTGTAATCGAGTAAAAGTCAATACCTAAAGCCTTCAAATTCATAAAATTTCACAAATCAAATAAGGAATAGTATAATAACATACTACCACCAAATCTTGAATTTTGTCATTAGAAAGCTTATCCACCAAATATTCGAGAATGATGATACTATTAATCAAGGGAATGGTCTGCAATAGATGTGTTTATGTTATTGAACAAGAGTTTATCAACCTTGGCTTTAATTTAATTGGGTAGTCAGCGAATACTGCACACCGAATTGCAACATACTTTAGGATTGTTGGAATTCTAAAAGATTAAATAATAACAAACCACACCTGTTGGTGTGGTTTTCTTAAACATATAATTTTGTTTACTATGTTATTTTTTTGAATTTCCTTTTAGCCAACCTTTTTGTGGAGTAAAAATCAAGGCCAAACCGTTATAATTTCCTTTGATTGTATAAACTCCCGTTTTTGTCTGATTATTATCTAAATAAAATTCATAAACTCCTGTTTTAGGATAGGATAATAGTTGTGAGTTATTAAAAAACTCTATCTGAAACAAGCCAATATTTGTCTTATAATTCACTCCTAACGAAACATCTAACGAACCTGTCACTTGCTGTTCTGTTGAATTTACCATAAAGAAAGTCCGTCCTTTTTGCTCATTATAATCAATTGCAAGAACGGATAATTCATCATCCCCTCCACTTGTCCTAATATCTAAGCTCATACCCAAACCAACTGCAAAGTTTAAATTATTGTTTATGGGTATAAAATATTCTGTTTTTACTGTTTGTGAAAAAATAAATTGATTTGCTATTTCAAAACTGCTTAAATTTTGAGAATAATCGTATCCTGCATTTAAGTCCTCGTTTGAAATTTTGATATTGAAGGTTGGATTAAATGTTTTCACTATAACCCCGGCTTTAAAATTAAAATTATTCTTTTGATAAAAGTTATAGAAAAAACCAAATTGAGCAGAGAAATTAGTATTAAATGAAATACTTGGAGAGCCATTAGAACTCACGTCATACCCAGGCCCCACATCGTATCCTTTAAGTAAGGATGGCTGTAACACCAAACTAAATTTTGATAAATTTTCTCCGAATAATTTTTCAGCTGTCTGGGAATATATTTTAGCATTAATACAAAGCATAAAAATCAAAACGGTAATAATTCTAGTACATGTCATAATAATCTAATATTAAATTTATTGAACCTTGTTTATGATAGCTATATGCTTTTTGAGGTTTTATTCCTATAATTAAGCTGGCTCCATCAAATCGCTGTCCTCTAATTTTAGCCTTCACCCTTCTCCTCCTCTTTTCTTTAACTTTGTGTTTTTCAAAAGCTATTCCACAATTTTGATACAAAACACTATTATTTGTTACCTCGCTTCCTGTTACTCCGGCAGTAATCCGTGTTCTGGCTCTTTTCCATTTGCCATTTTTCTTTTTATAACCTACAGTTAAAGCTGATATTTTTTTTGCTCCCCAAGAATCATTATTAATGACTTTTGATTTTATTTTTATTCTATTTGTACCGTTCAAATAATATTGTGTTTTTTTTATATGTGTTTTACACTCAGTTGAACTTTGTGAATTTTCCTTTACTTTTATTTTTTTTACAACTACATTGGGATTATTTGTAGGCATAAGACCTCTACTGACCTGCATAATAGCATCCAGGTCCCAATTATGAACTTCAATCCAGTTAAAATTATCTATTAGTTTATAATAGACATATCCTGTCTTTTTTTCTCCAATGATAACTTCAGTATTAATACTAAATAAAGCTCTTTCTGTTTCATCATATATAAAATGACTATCAGGATCTTCATTAACATTCCAATCTCCGTCCCCCTGAAGTTCAAGCCATTTATTTTCTAATACTTCTACTTTTTTTCGAAGTGAACAGAAAGCCAAATCCTCCTCAAATTTCACCAAAACATTGTCTTCATCAAATCCCGCAATATTTGCTACAATATCATATTCTTCATCAGTTAAATTATTTGGTACTGTCGCATCAAATGCATCGTATTCATCATCTATCATTTCATCCAATTTATCTGCTGTTTCCCAAAGCTTTTCCCAAGACGGAAAGATCAAAATATTGCTACCACAATCAATATCGTTATCTATTTTAATTGATTCAATATAACTAAACATTGAACTTTGTCTCTGCTTCCTAATCAAAGAAACTTCATTTTTCACATCCTTTTCTTGTAATAAATCTGGGCTATCACAAGATAAAAATGCGATACTACCTACTAAAAATAAAATTAACTTTCTGTTCATGGCTTTTAAAAATTTATTTTTTTACGCTTTTAAGGGTTTTCAAGTTATTCCGTCGGAAATACTTTTTAGATGACTATCTTCTTTTTTCGCAAAAGATTAAAATGAGAACCATCTTCTTTTGTTTTTTTAAAGTTATTTTTAAAAAAACAGATAGCGACTACACAAAAGGATAGAATTTAGGTTTATGCTCAAATTCTATCCTTTTGTGTAGTAACAGACGTATCTCCGATGATGCCTTTGTCAATTTTTAAAGTACCTAACCTTTCGGCAGGTAATATCGTAATGGCTTTACTGGCAGCAGCATGGATACCGCTACGGTTTTTCCTTAATCTGTATTTACAGCAAACACTGCATTATTCCGCTTTTAACAGTGGACTCGCGCAATTGCCGATGACATTGGCGATTCTGTTTCTGATGGTTGGCGTTACAGGAAAACTGGTAGCAAAATTTGGTTTTAAATCCAATATGATAGTTGGATTGCTGATACTTGCCGCATCACTGATTTTATTTAGTCAGATACCAACTGACGAAACATTTGTTACTGATGTATTACCAGCATCTTTATTGGGTGCATTAGGCATGTCACTTACCTATATTCCTGGAACAGTAGCTTCTATGTCGAGTGCAAAACCTGAAGAAACAGGCCTTGCATCCAGATTGGTTAACACGAGCTATCAGGTAGGATCTGCTTTGGGTCTGGCTATTATCGTTGCTATTTCGGCAGCCAAAACAAATACGTTGAAAATGACAGGTACAACAGAAGCCGCTGCATTAAATACCGGTTTTCAGACAGCCTTTTTCTCAGCCGGTATGGTTTGTATTATCGCTGCTCTTATCGCAACAGTATCTATACGTTCCCCTAAATAAGAATTTGCTTTGTTTTATATTTCAGCCGAAAACCCGCTTTATAAGCGGGTTTTGTGGTTAATGGAATCTATACCTGCTTTTTACGCAGTTTGATTTTGACTTAAATAAAAACTCAGCAATATCAGATTATAATTTACACCAATTCGGTTTCATAAAGTGATAGTAGCAAAAGACTTATTTTTTAGAATTTATTTTCTTCAGCAGCAGTACTAACAAAAAGAAAATAATCAGGAAAATAAAGAATGAAAACAAAATATATATTTTTAAAGGTTAGAAAATCAAATCTTATGTCAGGCAGTGAAGTCATTGCCTAGAAAGATTCATAAAATAAATCCGTATATTGACTCCCGTTGTTTTATTAGGAGTTTCTAAAATGGAATAGAAACTTTTAATTTTCGTAAAAGCCTCTATTATTTAAACTTTGACTGACCGAAAATCATATTTCGATCAAAATAAACTCATTGTTTTCCGGCATATATATCATACTATTTTTACAGATAGTACTACAGCCGCTATCCTCGAGACAATCATAAATTAAAGAGCCACATGAAAACTTGCCGTCACATTCTTTAGTCCAAATATCTTTACCTCCCTTAGTACAGGTAACTTTGTATTCTTTTCCTGGTGCTATTAAACCTGGATCTATTGGATTTTCTTTATTTAATAACCTCAAAATCAGCTCTTTCTATATTACATTAGTGACCTCTATCGTCTTATTTTCTTTATCCCATAAATAATCAATATAAAAGTGTAAAACGATTTTTGAAAAAGTTACTTTTAAAGAAAATTTTATTTTTTCATTTTGAAAATATTTTTATACAGATAAGTCCCAATTCCTCCACCTATAAAAGATGAAATTATCACGATTACTATATCGCCAATTGAATACATAATTATTAAAAATTTAGACTATTATATTTCAGGGCTTTTTTATTTAAAAATTAGCCATATCATAAAAATCTTTGTTTACACTTAAAGGTCCTCTTTTATGATAACTAAATAGTTTGTTATCTTGGAATGTAAAATTTCGTGGAACCCCAATAATAGGAATATTGGCTGTATTTACTGTTTTAACAGTTACTTGACGTCTTTTTCTTTCTTTATAGAGATGGATAGAGCGTTCTTGAATGCAATTAATATATGCTAAACCTGAAGCATTCCGATTTTGTCCATTAATTCCCACAGCTATCAATAGTCTTGCCCGTTTCCATACCCCATTTATCTTTTTATAACCTATAGTTTTAGATATAATTTTACTTGGAGTAAACCAAGTAGCCTGTGTTACTTCACTGGTTCTTTTAAATCTATAAATGCCTGAAAATTCATAAACGTTTTGTGACACACTACTTGCACAATTATATGCACTTACTCTCCCAGGATTAACAACCACTACATTAGGGTTATTAGATGGAATTTTTCCTTGGCTTACTTGAGAAATCGCATCCCTATCATTATTGAGAACTTCAATCCTATTTCCTTTGTCATCCAGAAATTTGTAATAGACATAACCTTTTTTCTCATCACCAATAATAACTTCAGCGTTAGCGCTTAATAAAGTTCTTTCAGCAGGATCTCCAATAAAATGATTATCCGGATCTGTAGTGGCGTCCCAATCCCTATCGCCTTGTCTGTTCAGCCAAGCTGTTTCCAATCTTTCAATTTTACGTCTTAAAGAGCAAAAGGCCAAATCTTCCTCAAACCTACGCAATGTATTATTTTCATCAAAACCTACTGCATCGGCTAAAGCATTATATCGGTCTTCAGATATATTATTTGGAACATTTGAGTCGAATGCATCGCACTCTCTCTCAACCATCTGATCTAACCTGTCGATTGTTTCCCAATAGTGATTCCAGCTTGGAAAAATTAAGATGTTGTTTTCACAATTGACATCGTTATTAATCCGTGCTGATTGAATATAACTAAACATTGAACTTTGTCTCTGTCTCAGCGTTAATGAATTATCATTACTTGCATTTTGTTCCTGTGGCAGGTCTGCTCTTTCACAAGAAATAAGCATTAACCCAGTTAGGATTGATAAGTTTAAAATAATTTTCTTCATAAATTGTTTAATTAATTTTAGATAAAATTATCCGTAAAAAAGCTAACAATCGCTACACAAAAAGGTGGAATTTGCTTTCAAAACTAAATTCCATTCTTTTGTGTAGTACACTGGATTAACAAATATTAAGAGTAAAATAAAAAAGACGCCTAAAACGACGTCTTTCTTTGAATTTAATTATCTGGCATATCATAATAATCTTTGTTTATAATTAAATTTCCTCTTTTATGATAGCTAAATAATTTATTATCCTGTAATGAAAAATTATAAGTTTGTCCTAAAATAGAAATATTATTAACACTTTTTGCAACTACTCTTACTTTACGTTTTCTTTTTTCTTTAAAACGATGAGGGTTATTTTCTCCAATACAATCTATATATGCTGAACCTGGAACATTCCGAGTTTGTCCATTAATTCCGGCGGCTATCCATAGTCTTGCTCGTGTCCAACCTCCATTTCTTTTCTTTTTATAACCATTAGTTTTAGAAACAATTCTACTTGCAACAATACTTGTGCAAGAATTATTTGAACATATTGTCCCCCAGGATTTCCTCACCTTACTGGTTCTTTTTAATCTGTTAGCACCGGAAATTTCATAAGCATATTCTGTAACTCTATCTTTACATTTATTGGAATCACTTTCTTTGTCCGGACGAACAACCACAACATTTGGGTTCCCTGTTGGGATTCTTCCAAGACTCACCTGAGAAATCGCATCCCTATCATTATTGAGAACTTCAACACGGCTTCCTTCATCATCCAAAAATTTATAATACACATAACCTCTTCTCTCATCACCAACAATAACTTCAGCATTAGTACTTAATAAACTCCTTTCAGCCAGGTCATCAATAAAATGGTTATCCGGATCTGAATTAGCATCCCATTCCCTATCATCTTGACGATCCAGCCAAGCTGTTTCCAACGATTCAATTTTACTTCTTAACGAACAAAAGGCCAAGTCTGATTCAAATCTGCGCAATACGTTATCTTCATCAAAACCTGCTGCGTCAGCTAGGATATCATATCGTTCTTCAGATATATTATTTGGAACATTTGAATCAAATGCATCATACTCCCTCTCAACCATCTGATCTAACCTATCAATTGTTTCCCAATAGTGATTCCAGCTTGGGAAAATTAAGATGTTGTTTTCACAATTAACATTGTTGCCAATCCGTGTTGATTGAATGTAGTTAAACATTGAACTCCGTCTCTGTCTCTGCATTAATGAATTATCATTATTTGCATTTTGTTCCTGCGGCAAATCTGCTTTTTCACAAGAAATAGCCATTAACCCAGTTAGGATTGATAGGTTTAAAATAATTTTCTTCATAAATTGTTTAATTAATTTGGATAAAATTATTCGTAAAACGGTTAATAGCCGCTACACAAAAAGGCAGAATTTACTTTCAAACTTAAATTCCACCCTTTTGTGTAGTTAATTGAATTCCATATAATTAAAACTATTCTCTATTTTTGTAAAAAGCCCATACAAAACTCTCTACTCAGATAGTAGAATATATATGCACTTAACTTTTAAGCCATGCAAAACTCAAATACTAAACATTCAGAACAGCCTTCGCAAACGGCTTATATTGAAATAGCAAAAGCTTTCGATAAGCTTACCTATAAAAGCATTTATATATTTGACTCTATTCAAAAAAAAATTGAATACATATCGAATCATCGCTTTTTCTTGCATAACCTCACATCGGATGAGATTATAGGAATGGGAGAACCGCTTTTTTCTACTTTCATCAAAGCGGAAGATCAGGCCATCGTAAACCAGGCCAATAAAGCCGGCACTGCATTTTATGCTACTTTGCCTGAATCTGAACGCAAAAGCTATACACTGGCATACAATTTCCATCTGGTTGACGAAAACCAAAATACATTGCTTGTTAACCATAGGCTTACGCCATTATTGTTAAGCAATGAAGGTCAAATCTGGAAAACTCTGGGTATGATCTCATTGGCAACAAGCAATTTGCCGGGAAATATCACGCTCACCAAAGATGGTGACAATACCATTTTGAAATATAATATCGAAACAGATGAATGGGTACACTATAGCAAAATAGCACTTACTGAAAGAGAAATCCAAATTCTTCGCTTTTACGCACAAGGGCTTACTATCAATGAAATTGCCTCCGTCCTAAACCTGTCTGCCGATACGATTAAATTTCATCGCAGAAACCTGCTTCAAAAGATGGAAGTAAACAATATCAACAAAGCACTTGCTTATGCAACAGCTTGTAAGCTGATATAATTTTTGCTGTCGTTGTAAGATGTTTATTAGTGTCTTTGGTCAATTCAATAAAAAACAACAAAAAGTTCGGTTTTTATCAGAACTTGTTTTTATATTTGTAAAGTCATTCAAATGAGAATAACAGGAATAAAAATACTTCGGAAGCTCCAAAAGAAAAACATAGGAAATCAAAAGCTATGTAATGAAATTGATAAGTTGCTATCAGATCTCAAAACGTTCGTCCCTTAAAACAACAGATTCACGAAGTAAGGAATGATGCGGACAAAGTACATGGTGAAGGATTCTACTTTTTCAATATCAACATACACCGAACCTTGATACTTATAGAATTAGATGACGAAGGTGAAGCTACCATTGTATGGGCAGGTACACACGCTGAATATGAAACCACATTCAAAAATAATAAGTCGACCGTTGAAAAATGGCTAAGAAGCAAAGGTTATATAGATTAGTAGTATGAAAACACATTTTGATATAGAAAAACTCATTGAAATAGGATCAATTACCAACGAATTAGATTACGAAAGAGCCCTTATAGCCGATAGAAACCTTCGATTACTTGCAAAAGATAACGATCATTTAAAAAAATTAAGATCTAAACTTCGTGACCTTATAGAACAGTATGAAAATACTGAGTGGAACAATGTTAGCCAGATAAATGACGAAAAGATCTTAGAAAGCGATAAGGTCGAGCGATTGGCAGAATTCGAAAGAATCTTTATTCAGAACAGAAAAAATGCGATTAGAATAAAACTCCAAGAACTTGGTTTGAATCAGGAACATCTTGCCACTCTTCTAGGGCATAGAAGCAAGACTCATATGTCAGAACTCATTAATGGCATCAAACCATTTACTCTCAAAGATTTAATCATTATCAATCGTTTACTAAAAATCAATATTGAGATATTGATCCCACCTTTCCTTTCCGATAAAGATGAAATAAAAATAAAAGAAGCCGTTACGAAAATAGACAAACCTGAATTGAAATTGGCAATGGACGATTTAGTTATATTCGTTCCATAATTCAAATCATCATCGAAAATCCACAATACTTTACCAGCCAAATAAAGGGATTATTGGCTCTTAAAAAACATCAGCCCATTGGCGTACAGATTTCAATTAAAAAACCATCAAGGTCTCTTATATAGGCAACGATTTGTCCCCACGGTTTTGTTTTTGGGTTTTCAACAAGTGTCGCACCTGCTTTTAGGGCTGTTGAAACAGTCTCTTCTACATTTTCTGTTGTAAAACCGATTTCAATTCCAAATGGTTTGCCTGCTAAATTGCTTTCTATAAAACCATCTTTCAAATTTGATTTTGCTAATACTATTGAGGCAAACGAAAGTGTTGTTTCTCCTACTAAAAGTTCACCATAGTCATTTCCGGGTGAAACAAATTTTCTTGTAAAACCAAATGCATTTTCGTAAAACGTAATAGCTTTAGTTACGTCCTGAACATATAGAATGGTGTAAGCAAATTTTATCATTATCGATTGTTCTTATTTGTTATTCTCTAAGTTTATATTATTGCTTTAATTGGCCTATTCTTTCCAAAACTTCGGTCAATTCATCGGGTTTATTAGTTCCGATGAGCAGTTTTTTATTATCAATAAATTCAAGCTGTAGCCCCTTATCTCCCGAAACATTAAAGGCTTTTCCTTTTCCTAAAAACCCATAACGCAAGCCCCAGCCACCATATTCAGCAATTGGAGAATATTGCCTAACAAAGGATTTTGTCAATTTTTCCCACGCATAATATCTAAATTTTAAATGGAAAGGAAAAAAACGAACATAAATCCCGTCCTTCTTAATAAGGGTATCTAATCGAAAGTTTACAAATAAAATAGTCAGGAGAATAGTCAATCCTGCAGTTATCAAAAGTCCTATATCACTCATGGGCTTATCGCCAAATTGCTGCCCGCTAACCACTTGTTTAAACACACCAACTAAAAAGAGCCCGTTAATCCCTAACAGGATTAGCCAAAGCCACCATTGTTTGAATCTTTGTCTTTCTGTAAATAGAATTTCGTTGGCCATCGTTTTATTTGCTGTTTAATGTTTCATCAACAAATTGTATCCAATTGTATTCTGATATAGAGTTATCAATAAAATAATCGGGCTGCAAACCTATATCGTCAATTGCAAAATCCGGAATTCTATAACTTCTTGACAGGCCATAGTACAATTCAAAATCTTTACATGGTGATTCAATAATATTGACATTAGAAATATCAAGCATCCCATGAGTGGTCTTTCCGTATAGTTTTACCTTCTTACTTTGTTTTGCAGTCAGCAAAAACTGCTCGGTCGTACTTCCGTTTTTTTCGTTAATAATAATACCTACGTTTTCCGGATATCTTGTTATTTCTTTCTGTGTCTGTATAAAAACATCTTTGTCAAATATATTTACAAATTTCCCTAAAGATGCATTCAGCGTCTCATAATATTTTTTGAAACTTTCCTGAGATTCTTTATCAAAGTCAGGGTTTTGTGAAAGTTCCAACATTCTTTGATTATTAAGAGGCGTAGAATAAAACAAGGTACCTACTGTTCTTATCGGATTTGTATATAAAAATGGTATCAATGCACTATAACTCGCATCACTTCCTCCAGGATTATTACGAACATCAATAATCAAATTTTTTGTTGCTAAAATTATGTCCCTGTTTTTTGCAATTATACTGTCAATATGTTTCTTTTCAGAAATTTCAAAATCCGGTATTCTTAAATAGGCGGTATTATCATTTAATTTTTCAAATACCGGTTTTGTTGTACTCAATCGTTGAATTTCCTTCAAAAGAACAGCATCTTCCTTAAGTTGTGGATACGTTTTTTGTAAAATCGTATTATCAAATTTTAGATATGTATTTCCAATAGCAGTAATTTTACTTATCGTTTGTGGAGATTTGTTCCCTAAATAAAGAGTTCCGTTATTTTCAGTAAAAACAGTTTTTACATCGCCAACTTTCCAATTTTTATTTGTGGATGAAAGGATAGTCCCCACATATTCGTTGTTTCTTTGTTTTATAGCAATAACATAACTTCCAAAACTCCAAATACCTTCATATTTGTTTGATGTTTTCTTCTTGTCTATATATTTTTTAAAATCTTTCTCATTAATCGGAAGATTTTCAACAGTAAAATTAGTTTCCTGAGCAGGTTCTTTCAAATATTTAATTCCTATATGCCCGTCCCGAAAAAACCTTACCCATTTATCTATCACTATCGCGCATTCTTTATCATTTGGAAGCTGTTTTGCCTTTTCTAAATACATTTTGCTGTGCAGCTCATAAGCATCTCTCCCCTTTTTACTGATAATGTATTCAAAACCTGCATCATTTTCTTCAAATGTTTTTTTTACCCAATTAAAGTTGCTTTCGCAATCGCAGTTTTGGGCATAACTAAAAGTTGAAAAAGTTAATAGTAGAAAGGGTAAAATTTTTCTTCTCATTATGTAGTATGTAGTTTTTTATGTTTTGTATTTATTACAATATTTTACATGACTCCGCCAGGTACAACCTTGCAGTAACACCTGAGAAATTCTTAATTATTACTATTTTTTATTTTTCTGGTTGTTCTTGTAGTTTCTCACCAGGATATTAATTGATAATATAAAGGTAATACCATAAATAAAAGCCAATCCTGTATGTTCAAATTTTAGGGTTTTAAAATCGAACTGCTTGAATAAAACACTTCCTAAAATGATTGCTATAATACCAAAAATAAACGATGACGCTTTGTTATTTTCCATGATTTTCAAGGCTTTAAAAATGCTGATAAGTACTCTAATTTCGTATGTAATATATGACTTTTATGCTACTTTTTATCTGCTGTTTGAATATTCATTTTTTATTTTAATAATTGCCTGATGGATGCCAAATGTCCAAATAATACAATAGGGACAATAAAAGTGGGCAACCAATTAAAGGGGAAATTTAGAATTGCAATATTGGGCTGGTCAAAAGCAAATTTTTGTATTGGAGACGGAGTTGAAAATAGGGCATTTACAACAATATTTATTAAAAGTCCGAGGCTGATAAAATTCCAAAGCAATATTCCTTTTCGTCCTATCCTGTGTTTTGTAAAACCAAAATAGGCAATAAAAGGTGCCGTGATTCCAGCAAAAATATCAAGGTTTCGTCCTTCAAAAGTCATAAGTTCCGGTATTGTTTTGTAAAGAAAAAGCCAAAACAAAACAATTTCAACAGGTATTCTAACACTATGCAAATAGGTCAAATTTTTGAGCGGTAAACTGTCAATAAATTGCCTGCCTTTTAAAGTTGAAAATAAGGCAATGATTGTCAGAATTGCCGGAAATATTCCCATCAACATAATTTTTGGAGGAAATGAATCCATATCTGAATTGTATGTATTTTCTATAGCCAAAATGGCCTGAATTGTCAACCAAATTGTTAAGCTCGCAAAAATAGGAATTGCTTTTTTTCGGGTGTGTTCCTGATTTGAATTTCTGATTGTCCATACAAAAAGCAGTAAGGTTGCCAATGCTGTCAGTCCAAAAGTTAAAGATATGTATGTAGGCAAATTATCTATCATATTAACTATCAACTATTATCTATGATTGACTCTTCTTTCTATATATTTTGATACCTAACCAACCAGTAATGCTGATAATTAATAGTAATATAATTATCAAACCTATCAAATATCCAAAACCATAATCTGTAAGGCGATCATAGTCATATATAAATATTCTTCCAATAGTATAGGTCAAGATTAATCCTATTATCAATAGAAGTAAAAAAAGTATTTTTCTCATCATTATTAGTTTTTTTATTTTAAAAAATCCGCAGAGAGCGGAACTATTTCATACCGCTCTCTGTCAGAATTTAACCTTATTTTTGAACTGTTGTGGTTGTTGGTGTATAGATACCTAAAGTCAAACCAGCAAGTAGACCGTTAACAAATGAGTGCTTTGTAGTAACAGTGTAATCAGTTGCTCCTTCAGCCATTGCTTTAGCATCTGAAACACCAACTGGAGCTAAACCATAAATTACATAATGGTTCCATTTTGAAACTTTTTGATTTCCTTTTGCTCCTTGTCCTACAACGGTAGTATAGGTATAGCATGAAGTGAATAATGTTGAGCATAGTAGTGCTCCAACTGCTAGAGTGAAAACTCTTTTTTTCATAAATTGTCTTTTTAAGTTAAATTTCCTTACTCATAAGGCTTTTCAGTAACGCCCCGTTTTTTTGAGTGGTTTCTGGTCTCCACTTAATATTTAGCTATCAGGCAATCCTTAATTCGTTTTTTCAGATTTCTGGCATTTGTCGCTTCAGTGTTATAAAACATTTATTCCTAGCAGATTAGCCACATACTTATTTTTCTAAATTATCCTCGCCCCACTTATCCATCAAATTCAATAATGGTTGGAGTGAAAATCCAAGCTCGGTCAATTCATACTCAACCTTTGGAGGTACTTGTTGATGAACAATTCTATTAACCAATCCGTCATTTTCCAATTCTTTTAGTTGTGAAATCAACATCCGTTCTGAAATCCCGACTAATCTGTTTCTTAACTCACTATACCTAAGTACTTTTTCATTCAACAGATAAGACAGTATGTTTATTTTCCATCGCCCTCCAATTAAAGACAAGGTAAATGCAATACCACAGCTGTTTTTCCAGTATGTCTCATTGATACTGTTTGTTGAAGTCTCTTTTCTCTTTTTCATACTTACTTTTTTGTTAGTACCATACAATTTTGTACGTTCTATTATTTATGAAAGTTAATTAAGAAGTTTGCAATATCAACAAAAAATTATAAAACAATGAAAACTATTTCTATCATTTATTGGCTCAGTTATGTTTATTATGTTTATGTGTTTGGATATGCTTCACTGTTTAAGGTTTTTCAGAAACAATCTATGATGCAGAGTATGCAATCTTTGGGTTTTAATACAACCTGGACAATTCTAATTGGTATAGGCGAGTTGATAGGTGTACTCCTGGTTGTAATCGGAATTTTTAAATCCCAATTGAAAAACTTAGGAATACTGCTGCTGTTTCCTTTTGCGGTTGGAGCTTTTACGGCACACATGGCACATCAGGAATACTTCCATTTTTATGATTCCTTACCCATGTGTATACTCACCTTTGTTTTACTGGCAACAGATAAAAACTTTAAGATAATACTTTAAAACTTTTCTATTTGTGATTCGTACAGTTCTCGCTTTTGCTATAAACCAGATGGCACTTCCATTTTTATCAGAAGGTGTAGCCTATCCGGAGGTGTAGATTTAGTGTTGTTTCGCTTTTATTTTCGAGATAACCTGCCTGTTTAGCAAAAATATAGCGGTATCCAACACCAATGCCTGTCTCATAATTAAAATGTTTGCCTATATTCCTCCTGATTCCCCAAGTAGGTATAATTGAAATGTCACTAATAATATTTACATCATCATTGGAAATAACAAACCAATCCGGATGATAACTCGTTTTAAGCGAAATAAAGTTTCCGCTATTTCCATCAATTCTTTTTGATTTAGCTACTCTTTTATTCAAATTGTAATACCAACGTGGTTCTACTGTTATTACAGGTGTCATTAAAAAACCTGTTTTATCATAATAATCGCCTCCCCATATTCCACTATCTAATCCTAGCTCACTTCTTAACACAATCTGATTTGACAATTTAGTTTCATTATGCGCCCAAACACCCAAAAAACCGGTCTGGATTCCAAATAATGATTTTTCAACACTTGCGGTTTGAGATTTTGCAGCCATAGTCAGGCAGCATAAGATAAAGGTGGATAAATTCTTTCTCATTTTAATTTAAGGTTTTTATGTTAATTCGTATTATGCCAAATGATTACGGCTATCCTCGGACTGCTTTTTAAGATAGGCAACAATAATTTTATACAATGTCACGGCCAGACCGGCCGCTGCGAGGTAAAACAATATCAGATTTTGGTTAATTATTCTGAATACAAGCAAAATACAGCAAATTAGAAATAGCAAAATAAAAACAGGACAGTATTTTTTATTGCAAATCCAAGCCCAGAGTTTGTATTTTCTGCTGATAAAGATACCGGCAAGTCCTGAGATATATCCTATGATGCTACCTACTATTACATCAAACGGATAATGGGCTCCTACTCCTACTCGTGTAAAAACAAGCATCAATCCTGCAACAACAATTGCTAAATACCATACGATTTTATATTTCAGGCTCTTGGGCATAAATGAAAACAACAGGACAGTAAGTACAGTAAAGACTGTAATAGAATGCCCGGAAGGCAGACTGTTGTGTCCTGTTAATTTTTTCCCGATAATGATAAAGCTATCATCACTAAATACTGCTGCAGGCCGTGGGATCGCAAATATTTTTTTTAGCAAACCGGACAATAGCAAAGAAACTAATGAACCTGAAATCAGAGATTCCCAGACTTTTGACGCATAAACGAAGAAAATACTTAAAAGTGACAAAATAACCAGGGCATCTCCTAATTGGGTAAGATTGATCAGTAGGTTCGGGTACTGCCCGAGATAGTGGTTGATAAAAAAGAAACTGTTCTTTTGAATTTGTATATAGCCTCCAACACTTAGAGCATTCTGGCTGTACAGAAACAAAGCGATCACAGCTAACAGAAACAGAGGCAGCAAGAATAGAGATGCCTTAAGCCTTGTATAATTATTAATAACATTGGTGTTCATATACCCATTTGTTTACCTGTGTACTTGCTAAATTTATTTTTAACAGATACAGAATATAGTTTGTTGGGCTTCTAAACAATTTGACATATAAATGCCAAATAACAATCTTATTATGCCTAAGGCTGATTGTTAGTCCTAACATTCAATAGAATTCCTACTATTGAATCATACCTAAATTTTTTGTGGAAGTATAACTATCTTCCTTTAGATTTTGAATATTCCAGAAAAATAGTTTGTATTATGATCCCTAAACTAAGACCAGCGTATGTGCTAAAGAAGAATAGAGAATCGCAAATAAAACATTAAATATCATAAAAAACAACAGTTTAAATGTTATTTATTTGTTATGATACGAATAATGGATACAATTTTCAACATATTAAATGTATTCAAATCACCAATTAATCTATATAATGGCATCCGAAAATTATTTATTACTCAATTTTATATACCTGATTCCCACAATCCAAAATTATTTTCTGGTTGAGAAATAATTTATTCCCAATCATTCCCTGCATTCCCGAAAGTTTCATCAAAAAGTTTTGTGCCTTTGACGTTCCTTCTATGCAGGTCACTTCTGAAAGTTGGAGCATTTTACTTCCAAATCTTATTTCTCGATCTGATGGAGCTGTTATTACTGTGAGGACTTTTCCCCATGAATTTCCTTTTTCAATTTTTACCTTATCGCTTGCCTTGTATTTTTCCCATTTATCTCTATTCATAATAAGCTCATAACCGCTTGTTCCTGAATCGTACATCAGCTTAAGATTTTCATTACCAACGATAGCAGGAATTAGTATTCTTCGCTTTTTAAATTCAAATTTGGAAAAATCACTCTCTTCCATTGTTTTGGAAAAGGAACAGCGGCTGTTTTTAAAATCGAGCGTGATAATTCTTTTTTCTAATAAATCAGTTCCAATAGTTCCAATTATATTCCGGGTATTAGGATTTTCAAAATCAATTTTACTGCCATAATCCAATACCTCAAAAACATCTGACGAAACCTTCATATCCTGAAGCGAAAAATCCAATGCAATTTTTCCTTTTTCCGAAATTACCGGAATCTTATTCGAAAATGCGGTCTTGACAGATTCCAAAGAGTTCTTATAAAATACAGTGACGGGCGAACCCAAATCCAACTGCATAAAAAATGGCTTATCAATTCCTTTAATGTGAACCGGCAAAAGAAGAGCAGCATGCGGATTTTCATCATCTCCTTCCCATTGTATTGGCACATCTTCCGAAATACCCGAAACATGAAGATAATTTTCAGGCGGCGAGAATTTTTTTTCAAAATAAAAATAACCTCCAATCAGTGATGCCACAATAAGGACAAATAGTCCCAACAAGATTTTTTTTAAAGTTTTCATTCCGATTTCTTTTTTGTGCAAGATTCGGAATACAACTCGAATTTTGCGATAAATACAGGACGTCATTATTACGACAATTTTGCGACATCACCATAAACAACTGTATTACAAAACAATACAAACACTATTCTTTTCTGATAGTGCGAGCCAAAAACTTTACATTATTATAACCGGATGTTTTCCATGCTTATTTATTTTACTACTTTTATAAAGATTTTTTCTACAATAAATAATTCTGACAGGCAATTTGCGTTTTCTACCACAATGAAACCTTATTTTCTCCTTTTCTTTTTTCTTATGACGTCTTGTGTATGGGCACAGCGCGATAGCACCTATATCAAGCCATACGAACATAAATTCTCATTACGAACCTATCTTGCCTTTAATTTTCTGTCTATGGAGCAACAGATAGGTACCGAAGAATCCAAAAAGTTCACACCTAACAATCCTCCCAATATTGGAATCGGATTTTCTATGAACAATACGATTGTAAATGTCAGCTACGGACAGGGATTTAATTTTATGAGAGACAAGGAAAAAGGGAAAACCAAAGCGCTGGATCTCCAGATACACAATTACGGAAAGAAATTCATCTTTGATGTTTTTATACAGCGATATAAGGGATTCTATACTCAAGATGAATCAGGTAATGTACTTGCCCTTTATCCTGATTTGAAAATCAGGCAATATGGTGCCTTCGGACAATATGTTTTCAATAATAAGAAGTTTTCATACAGGGCGGCTTTTAACCAAAATGAAAGGCAATTGAAGTCAGCAGGGAGTTTTCTGATTGGCGGTGGTGTTTATTTTTCAAAAATCGAATCCGATAGTTCGTTCGTTCATGAGAAAAAAAACTCATTGCATAATTTTCAATTCGGAGTAAGCGGAGGTTATGCCTATCTATGGGCCATCAATAAAAAATGGTTTGCCGGAATCTCCACAACAGTAGGAGTTAATATTGGTTCCGAAAAATTCAACACATTTGGCAAGGAAAAAATCGAAGTGTATCCAACGTTATTTCCACGTGTAGCCTTAGGATATGATACGGAAAACTGGTCTGTTGGATTTTCGTATGTCAGCAATACCATATTTTCTGCCTTTTCAGATAACGACAATGCAAATGTCAGCCTATTTTCGGGAAATTTTAAACTTTCCTATATCCGAAGGCTCGACTCTTTTGATTTCTTAAAAAAGAAGAAAAATCAAAAGACTCAGGATTAAATAATTACTTACAAAAAACTTCTTTTCTCTTCCTATTTTATTAATTTGGTTGCTTGCTAACATTTTAATAAAAATTCTATGAAAAACATTTTTAGAGTATCATTCAGCTTAATTGTCCTTTTTACAGTCATTAGCTGTTCCAAAAAGGCAACAGGTCCGGGACTTGACGGAACATGGGAGCTTAGGCATATTGCAGGAATACAAGTTGCGGGAGTAAATCCTGATTTCAAAGCCGGCAATGGTAATTATTTCAAATTCGACGGACAGAATTTTGAAAAATACAACGATGGTAAAAAGACAGACAGCGGCAGTTTTTCTATTACTCCGGAAGAAAATGTACCTGTCAATGACAAAAAAGCCAATTATAGCATCACATTTAATAATGGAGAAAAGATGTATGTTCTCTTATCTGACAAAACAATGGTTCTTTTTAACGGAATTATCGCTGCAGACGGAACAGAATCTACTTACGAAAAACAATAAACAGAAAAAGGCCTCTTGAGAGGCCTTTTCTATTGGTAATTGTCAAAAACTTTATACCAAAATACATTCTAAAAACTTTACGGCTTAGCGTCTTTGCGAGCAACTATTCTCTCGCAAAGACGCTAAGCCGCAAAGAAAAATTATTCGCAAGAAACCACCTTAACCGGTTCAGCTTCTTCTTCTATCAATTCTTCTACCTCTATTGCTCCTTCTACAACCTTACGCTTCTTTTCTAACGTAATAAAAGTAAAACCAAAAGCCAGCAATAGCAAAGGAACACTCAACCAAATAACTTCATGAACGCCATAGTGTGCTATGACAAAACCTCCAAGCAAAGTTCCCAAGGTGATACCCGCATTAAAGAAAGAAGGCATCAGTCCGTTTACACTTTCAAGTGCCTGTTCAGGAACACCGTTTATGATATGGATATTGGCCGCTAGAAAACCTCCTGTGTGTATGAATCCCCATACTGAAAGAATAATAACCATAGGAACAAAAGCGCCTCCAAATTGATAGGCCAATAAATGGATTCCAATCAGGGAAAGCAAAAACAATCGGTTGGTCAGCATTACATTTTTACTGAGCGCAATTCCCATAAGCCAGTTCCCAACAATACCAGTAATACCAAAAACCAACAGCATGATACTAATTTCTGTCCCGTTCATGTGCGAAATCTTATCCAAAAATTCAGCCAGATAGCCATAAGTTGCAAACATTCCTGCTACTATAATTAGCGACGTGAAAAGCTTAAACCATACCTGCGGCTTGTCTAATACTTTTACCTGATTTTCCGCAGATGGCTTCTCCTCTACTGGCATTGAAGGCACAAAAATGGCCAAAGCAGCAAAAGCAACAAGATTAATGATTCCGGCCAGAATAAAGGAAGCTCTCCAATCAAACAGATCAGCCATATACGTTGTGATAGGCACACCTAAAACAGTCGCCACACTCAAACCTGCCATAACAACCGAAATTGCTTTTGGAGCATCTTTAGGCCCAGCTTGTTTGGCTGCCGCCGACATGGATACCGCCCAAAAAACCGGGTGTAAAAAAGCCGGTACTATACGGGCAATCATCAGCATCGTAAAATTGGGAGCAATAGCCGAAAGCAGATTCGAGAGTACGAAAGTTGCCAAAACAGCACACATAATTGTCTTGCGGTTTATCTTCGCAGTAAGCATGGTCGTAAAAGGACCGGCAACCGCAACGGTCAAAGCAAAAGCGCTTAACAGCCAGCCAGCCGTATCGATTGAAACTTGAAATTCTTTAGCCAACGTAGGCAAAATACCTATAACTCCAAATTCTGTGGTAATGATACCGAAGGCTCCCAAAGCCATTATATAGATTGACTTATTCATTAATTCAAATATTTAAATGTTTCTATTAATAATAAAGGTTAAAAAAATTGCGGACAAGTAAAGCTAACCTTTCAGGTTATTCAGGCAAGCTATATAATCGTCAAGCACTTTCTGGTTGAGCGAATATTTTAGGTTTCTTCCTTCTTTTTCAGGAATAAGAAGATCGGCATCTACCAATTGTTTGAGGTGATGGGAAACAGAAGGCTGCGTAAGATCGAGCATATCATTAACCTCAGCGCAATAAACACCATCGTGCTTTTTTTTGAATTGCTGCAAAATAGCAATCCGGCTTACATCGCTTAAGGCTTTGGATATTTTCTCTATTTTTTTGTTATCCATCATCATAATTATGATAAAGATTTATCTGGTAAATCCATTGCAAAATTACAAAACATATCGAAACATATAAATATATTCATGGATAAATCTGATTTTAATATCAATATTTTTTATTCTTTAGTACCAAGGCCATGAAAAATAAGGCTTCTTCCCTATTTTACAGGCAGTTGATTACTGAACTTTCTTTGATGCTCCTGATTACAAAAGCACTTTTGATATTGGAAATAATTTCTAGCTTGGAGATTTTGTGTACGGCAAAATTTTGATAATCTTCCATATCATCCAGCAAAAGTTTTAATAAAAAGTCATAGGTTCCTGCTATATAAGAGGCTTCCAAAACCTCATCGAGTCCTAAAACATAATCTTCAAATTCTTCAAAAAGCGATTCCTGATGCCTCACGAGAGTTACCTGGCAATAGACCAGCAATTTTTTCCCCAAGGCTTTTGGGTCAATTACTGCCGCATAATTCTGGATGACACCCGATGATTCCAGCTTTTTAATTCTTTCATGAACCGGCGTAATGGACAAGTTTACTTTCTCTGCCAGCTGTTTTATCGATTGTTTTGCGTCTTTTTGAAGCTCCAACAGCAATTTTCTATCGGTTGCGTCTAGTGTTGTCATAGTATGATTTTCTGTTTTAGATAAAATGCTCATTACAAAACTACAAAAACATACTGTGAAAATTAACTTAAAAAGAAAAATATACTGATTTTAATATATTTTACAGAATTAAACTATTTAATTAAATAAATTTGCCACAGAAATATGGACTAAGAATTTGATGCTACATCAAATATTAAAATCTAAAAAATGAATCAGCTTACAAACATCAGTGAAAACACTTTTTCAAAATCTAAAAACTTTTTTGGCTTTTTAGACAGTATGATGCTATGTAAAAGTTGTTGCCATAGCGCCACAACCTCCTGTACAAATTCTACTTCAATGTATGGCAATACATCAATGAGCTATTGGTGTATGGACATCTCATAAAATCGTAAGACCTCAACTTTGTATAAAACAAAGGAGGCTTGTGTGAGCCTCCTTTTTTTGTGCCGTTTTTTATAGCAGCTAAAAAACGATACGTGTATGTGTATGCTGCTAAAATTAATCAAATCTTTTAAAAATGAAGAGTAAACTATCAAAAATTCTATTCGGATTTTTGCTTCTCAACGCGCTAATAGCAGCAGCGCAAGAAAAGGAAATTTCCGGCTATGTTACTGATGCGAACAGCCTTTCGCTCCCCGGTGTTGCTGTAGCGATAAAAAACACTACGCTAGGAACCCAAACCGATTTCGATGGAAAGTTCACTATTAAAGCAGCTCCTGACGATATTCTTGTCTTTACTTTTTTGGGATACAAAACCCAGGAAATTAAGGTTGGAAACCAATCCAGTCTGACAGTACAGCTTTTGGATGAAAGCCTTGGGTTAGACGAAATTGTAATTGTAGCCTATGGTACTCAAAAGCAACGTGCGGTTGTTGGTGCTATTGGAAAAGTGAGCAGCGAAGTTTTGGAGAAACAGCAGGCCACTTCGGTAATTTCAGCCTTACAAGGTTCTGTTCCGGGTGTCAGCGTTATTAATTCAAGCGGACAGCCGGGTGAAAGTCCTACAATAAGGGTCAGAGGAATCGGTTCTATTAATGCATCTGCTTCTCCACTGATTATTGTAGATGGTGTTCCATTTAACGGAAACATTAACTCTATCAGTTCTGACCAGATTGAATCGATGAATGTCCTGAAAGATGCGGCTTCAACAGCCTTATACGGTTCGCGTGGTGCCAATGGAGTAATTGTTATCAAAACAAAATCAGGTAAGAGAAATTCACTGCCTCAGGTAAGTTTTAGAGTTTCATCAGGAATCTCCAGCGATGCTGTAAAAACCCATGAAGTTTTGGGCACTAACGACTATGTAAAATATTTATGGGAAGCCCGAAAAAACACGTATCAGTATGTGCAGGGACAAACGCCAGAAAATGCAGCTAATAATGCCGCTTCAGGTTTAGTTAGCGCATTGGGATACAATCCGTATAACGTTCCAAACATTATCGATTCGAACGGACAGTTAAATCCAAATGCTCAATTAAACTGGCAAACCAATTGGAAAGACGAACTGTTTAGAAACCAAAGTTTCAGGAATGAATACAATTTCAACGTAAGCGGCGGTAGCGATAATACGACGTATTTCTTTTCCGGAAATTATCTAAATCAGGACGGATTAGTAAAAACCTCAAAGTTTGAACGTTCCACCTTCCGATTGAACCTTGATACCAAAGTAAACGACTGGCTTGAAATTGGCAGCAATGTTGCTTATTCCGCTTCCCGACAAAACTTTCCGGTGCAATCCGGTACTTCTTTTACAAGTGCCATGAGCTGGATTTATGCAATGCCAAGCGTATATCCTGTATACAGACGAAATCCTGATGGCAGTCTTGTTGCTGGAAATATTTTTGACTACGGAAACACTGCCCAATTGGTTAATGGAGTACGTCCGTTAATGAGTGGTGATAATGCTGTTGGTTCACTTTATAACGACCAAAACCGGAACAACAGAAGTAATGTAAATCTTAACGGATATGCTAAGTTTTTATTGACGGACAATCTTTCTTTCAAGACCAATTTGGCTTATGAAGATTACAACTATGATGCTAAGGAATACATGAGTTCGGTTTATGGGCAAGCATCAAGCGTTAATGGTAGGGTAAGCCGTGAAAAGACGAGCACAAAAACCATAAACTTCATCAATGCATTGCGTTATGACAATAATTTTGGAGATCACTCCATAGGTGTTGATGTAATTTACGAAGCCTACCAATCCAAAAATGACCTGTTTGCAGCTTCTTCGACCGGATTTTTGCCTGGCGTGACGGTCATAGGCGGCGGAACTACTCCTGAATCTATAGATGGATACGTTTTGGAAGACCGTTTAAACAGTTTCTTGGGAAGAGTGAGTTATGATTTTTCAAACAAATATTTCCTTGAAGCCTCTTACAGAAGAGACGGTTCTTCCCGATTTTCGCAAGATGTACGTTGGGGCAATTTTTACTCGGTTGGAGCTTCCTGGATAATCTCGGACGAGAATTTCTTAAAAGACAGCAATGTTCTCAGTCTCTTAAAATTAAGAACTTCTTATGGTGAATTGGGTAACAATCAGACAACTTCGTATTTTCCATATATCCAAAGTTTTGAAACTGGTTTCAGCCAATTAGAAAACCCGGGCGTATTGCTAGGCAATCGGGTCGATAAAAATCTGACCTGGGAAAAAACGGCATCATTCAATATCGGATTGGATTTTAGCCTTTTCAACAACCGTCTGGAAGGTTCGGTAGACTACTATAACAAAAGCTCAATTGACCTTTTGTACAATGTCCCTATTCCATCATCAACCGGAAATACAAGTGTTTTGACCAATGCTGGCTCTCTAAGAAATTACGGACTTGAAGTAAGCCTGACATCGCATAACATCAAAACTGACAATTTCTCATGGAATACGAATCTGAATTTTTCTTTAGACAGAAACAAGGTTACGGAACTAACGCAGGATTCTTTTATCACTGGCTTGAACCGATGGGAAGTAGGTCGTTCGCTCTATGATTTTTATTTGAGAGACTATGCCGGTGTTGATCCAAATGACGGTTATGCCATGTGGTATAAAGATGTAACAGATGCCAACGGTGTTGTTGTTGGTAAAGAAACCACGAAAGATTATGATGAAGCAACAAGATATTATAACAAGTCAGCTCTTCCTAAAATCATTGGAGGTATTACAAACTCTATCCAATATAAAAGATTTGACGCAAGCGCCTTATTCAACTTTAGTTTAGGCTCTTATGTTTATGATTCGGATTATGCTTCATTGATGGGCGGAATTTCAAGAGGACGACAAAGCTCTCCTGATATTGAAAATCGTTGGACAAAACCGGGAGACATTACCAATATTCCGGTGCTGTTAAACTCAACCAACAATTTTGCGGCGGCTTCTACGCGATTCTTGTATAAAAACGATTACCTGAGATTAAAAGCCTTAACGATAGGATACACCCTTCCAATTGAGAACATTCACAATTTGAAAATCAACCAGGCAAGAGTTTACCTTCAGGCTGATAACCTGCTGACGTTCCAATCACATAAAGGAATCGATCCGGAACAAAGTATTAACGGTACAACCAATTTTAGGTCGCCGCTTTCAAGAACCGTGACATTAGGATTCAACCTTAATTTTTAATACCTAAAGACATGAAAAAAACATATATTTTACTCGCTCTTATATCTGCAAACCTTTTGCAAACCGGATGTTCTTCGGATTTCTTAAACGATCCGAAGCCAACAAATAATGTCACTCCCGATGTTATTTTTAGCAACCGCGCAGGTGTCGATGCCTTTATTGCGGGAATATTACGATTGAACCGAGGACAGTTCCTTAACAATGAAGCCGCCGGATTGCAGTCTATTTATTTTGCGAGAAGCGTCAGGGGCGAATCGTTAATCCAGAAACAGATTTGGTTTGGTGACGATTATGATTTCCAAAATCGGGAAGCAACTTATACACGTCCTAATTTTACATGGAGATTTTCATATAAGATTATCGACCAGTTGAACAACCTGATTCAAGGAATTGATTCCAGCAGTCAGCTATCAGAACAGGACAAGCGAGAAACAAAATCGCAGGCTCTGGCGCTCAGAGGATTTTATTATTTCCAATTGGCTTTGGAATTTGGTGATGCCTACCAGTCACCTAAAAACCTGCAATTCCCGCCTATTTATACGGAACCGACTTCTGAAGGAAAAGGCATGTCGACAAAAGCTGAATTTTTCGGCCAGATTTTATCCGATCTTGAAACGGCTGTCGCTGGTTTGTCAGACGAACGAATTGACAAATCGTACATCAACAAACAGGTGGCTCAGGCTTTTTTAGCACAGGTATATCAATATGTTGGAGATTGGAATAATGCTAAAATTACAGCCAATGAAGCCTATGGCGGAAATACTGCTTCGGTGTTGGATGCGGCAAGCTATTCCAAAGGATTTAATGATTTTAATGCCAGAGAATGGTTATGGGCTTTGCCACAAACGGCAGACCAAAGCGCCTATTACATGTCACATCCGCACGCCATGATGGATCACGTGGCTGTAGCTTATCACGGAACATTTGTCAATGATGATTTTGTCAGCCTGTTTTCTGCAACAGACGTCAGGAATTTGTTTTCAAATCTTTACAATGCTCCTGTTGGCGACTGGCAAGAATTTGTGACTTCAAAATTCAAGTTTACATTTGATGCCGATATTCCTATCATCCGCTACCCGGAATTGATTTTGATTGAAGCCGAAGCTGAATACCGTTTGGGCAACGAAAGCAGAGCACGAGAATTACTGGATGCGATTCGTTTGAATAGAGACAACCAGGCACTAGCTTCAACAGCTTCGGGCAATGCTCTTTTTGAACTTATCCTAACGGAAAGAAGAAAAGAACTTTACGGTGAAAACGGTGTCGAATGGTTTGATGCAAAACGTCTGTTACGTGGCATTACCCGAACTGGAAATCATAGAACTCAAATCAATCTGGCTCCAGATGATAAACGATTTGAGCTTAAGATTCCGCAAGAAGAAATTGATGCAAATCCACACATCACGAGTTCAGTAAACAGTAACCGATAAAATAGTTAGTTATAAACCCTAAAAACGCAATCTGCATTATGTGGATTGCGTTTTTTTATACCGCCCAATATCCCGCATATCTCCAATACTGATTTATTTTATTATTTTTGTTTAACAAACCATCAAAAACAATGAACAGCACTAAAAGTGTTTTCAGTATTAAAGACCTGGAAAATTTATCAGGCATAAAAGCCCATACCATTCGGATATGGGAAAAAAGATATAATATCCTTGAGCCGATGCGTACTTCTACAAACATCAGGCTATACGATGCTGAAAATCTACAAAAGCTGCTTAATATTACGTTGTTGCACAGTCATGGTTATAAAATATCCAAAATCTCAAAATTCCCACCTGAGAAGATTCCGCAGCTTGTGAGCGAAATCGTTTCGGATAAGAACATAAAACATCAGGCTATCAGTTCGTTTAAAATAGCAATGATGAATTTTGACACAAAGCTGTTCCATACCACTTATGACAATCTTCTTATCACCAAATCGTTCGGGGAAATTTTTAAGGAATTATTCATTCCCCTATTAAATGAGATTGGATTACTCTGGCAAACCGGAACAATCACGCCTGCCCATGAACATTTTATCAGTTATCTTGTCCGTCAGAAGTTAATAAACAATATCGAACAGCTGCAACTTGCTGCACCGCTCAAAAAAGATAAAGTCTTTGTATTGTACCTGCCACAGAATGAAATTCACGAGTTGGGACTATTATATCTTAACTATGAAATTCTTTGCCATGGCTACCAAACAGTTTATTTGGGACAATCTGTTCCGGTTGAAAATTTAAAAGGATTGTCTGCCCATTTTCAAAATATCGTATTCCTGACGTATTGGACTGTTGCACCGGAAACCGATACCATTCCTGACTATCTTAAAAAAGTACAGTCTGAAATTTTGAATAACGACAGTACTGAACTTTGGATTTTAGGAAAAATGGCACGCCATATCGAATTGGAAAACCTCAACCCAAAAATTTCCGTACTTACTGCTTTACAAGAGGCGCTAAACAAACTATAATTATTTCTTAAAACCTCAATTTTGTTTATCATTTTGTTATATTTGTTAAACAATATGGGCAAAAATATCAAAATCATAGGTTCCGGCTTTTCTGCTTTGGCAGCGTCATGCTATTTAGCAAAGCAAGGCCATTCTGTGGTGATTTATGAAAAAAATGCAACCTCCGGAGGACGTGCCAGACAATTAAAAAAAGAAGGCTTTGTTTTTGACATGGGCCCAACCTGGTACTGGATGCCTGATGTTTTTGAACGATTTTTTGCCGATTTTGGAAAAAAGCCATCAGACTATTATGATTTGTCTAAATTATCGCCGGCTTACAAAGTCTATTTTGGAGAAAAAGATAGTATTACCATTGCTGATAATCTGGAACAGATAGCCACAGCGTTTGAAGATGTAGAAAAAGGCAGTTCTCAAAAACTAAAAGAATTTATTTCGGAAGCCCAAAGCAATTATGACATCGCCATAAAAAATTTGGTTTACCGTCCGGGAGTTTCACCTTTAGAATTGATAACGCCAGAAACTATGATGAAGGTCGGGCAGTTCTTCGGCAACATTTCAAAAGATGTACGCAAACGGTTTAAGGATAAAAAGATAATTCAGATATTGGAATTTCCGGTATTGTTTTTAGGTGCTAAACCTTCGGATACGCCATCGTTCTATAGCTTTATGAATTTTGCCGATTTCGGACTCGGAACCTGGCATCCAAAAAACGGAATGTATGCCGTAGTCGAAGCCATGCAAAAACTGGCAGAAGAATTGGGCGTAGAAATAAAGACCAATGCTGTTATAAATGAAATTAGTGTAGCAGATGGAAAAGTGGAAGGGCTTATTGTGAATGGAACCTCAATGGAAGCCGACATCATTGTAAGCGGCGCCGATTATCACCATACAGAAACCCTCCTGCCACAAAAATACCGATCGTACTCTGAAGAGTATTGGAATAAAAAAACGTTTGCCCCGTCCAGCCTGCTCTTTTATGTAGGTTTTGACAAAAAGATAGCCGATGTAGAGCATCATACCTTATTTTTTGATGTGGATTTTGAGAAGCATGCCGCCGCCATATATGACGACCCAAAATGGCCTGAAGAACCATTGTTTTACGCCAGTTTTCCATCAAAAACCGATAAGAACGCTGCTCCTGAAGGAAAAGAAGCCGGAATATTTTTAATTCCGCTGGCACCAGGCATAACCGATACGGAAGAATTGAGAAACGTTTATTTTGGCAAAATCATGGAACGTTTTGAGAAACTTACCGGACAAAGCATTCGAAATAATATTATCTTTAAGGAATCCTTTTGTATCAATGATTTTACAAAAGAGTACAATTCCTATAAAGGAAATGCATACGGATTGGCGAATACGCTTTTGCAGACCGCCTTTTTAAGGCCCAAACTCAAAAGCAAAAAAGTCAAAAACCTATATTTTACAGGCCAGCTAACGGTTCCTGGACCCGGAGTTCCTCCTGCATTGATTTCAGGAAAATTGGTTTCGGAACTGATCCGGAAGAACAAATCTTAGAATTGCTAAACCACAACCACCATGAAAGCTATTTTTGACTACATTTCCTTTGAATCCAGCAAAAGCGTGACTAAGGCGTACAGTACTTCTTTTTCTTCTGCCGTAAAAATGCTTTCCCCAATTATCCGCCAGGATATTTACAACATCTACGGCTTTGTACGCTGTGCCGATGAAATTGTCGACAGCTTTCATGAATACGATAAGAAAAAATTGTTTGATTCTTTCGAACAGGATTTTTATCATGCCTTAGAAGATGGCATCAGCCTGAATCCCATATTAAATTCATTCCAGCATACCGTAAAAAAATACGACATTCCTATCGAACTGGTCAAAGCTTTTTTGGCAAGCATGCGTTGGGATCTGACCAAAACAGAATGCCAAAATAAAGACGAATACCAAAATTACATCTACGGTTCTGCTGATGTTGTAGGGTTGATGTGCTTAAAAGTATTTGTAAAAGGTGATACGGCAAAGTATGAAGAATTAAAGCATAGTGCCATGAAATTAGGATCTGCTCTTCAGAAGATAAACTTTCTGAGGGATATGAAAGAAGATTTTGAAAGTCTTAACCGCACTTATTTTCCAAATGCAAATCTGGAACAACTGGATGAAGCATCAAAAAAACAAATCATAGACGAAATTGAAAATGATTTCAAACATGCTTACGAAGGCATTATAAAACTACCTATCGAAGCCAGACTAGGCGTGTACACAGCTTACGTCTATTACAAAAAACTGTTATATAAGCTAAAGAAAACACCTTCGGCTAAAATAAGAACCACACGCATACGCGTTCCTGATTATGAAAAGCTAAGTTTGTTTGCCAAATGCTATTTCAGCTATAAATTGAACATTTTATAATTCGCATTATGTGGTTACATCTGATTGTTTTTATACTTACCTTCTGCATCATGGAATTTATGGCATGGTTTAGCCATAAATACATCATGCATGGTTTTTTATGGAAATTACATGCCGACCATCATAAAAAAGACCATGATTCGTGGTTTGAAAAAAATGATTCTTTTTTTATCATCTATGCCGTCATCAGCATTATCTTTTTTCTTTTATGGCAGAACAATATTCTTGAAATAGGATTGGCTATTGGGTTAGGAATCTTTACATATGGCTGTGCTTATTTTTTGGTACATGACATTTTTATCCATCAACGGTTTAAGCTATTCAGAAACACTGACAATCGGTACGCGAGGGCCGTAAGACGGGCACACAAAATGCATCATAAACATATCGGGAAAGAAGATGGAGAATGTTTCGGAATGCTGTTGGTTCCATTCAAATACTTCAGACAGGAATTCCGTAAAAAATAAAAGCGCCCAAAATTGGACGCTTTTATAACTAACCATAACAACCTAATCTAATTCGGTACCATTTTTTGCAGTGGTTTTAACTGCTCAATATCCAGATTTGCTTTTTTCAATACAGAAAGCATTGTCATTATTGATGATGGAGACATATTCTTGCCCAACACTCTGACTACTGCGAACCCTGCATCATTTTTATTGGCATAAAGCACAAACTCATCAATTGCATCATCTTTGCCTACGAAGTATACGGCTCCGCCTTCTTTTCCTGAATTCACCTTAATAAGCTCCTGATATTTTTCATTCTTCAGGATAGTCTTGACTTTAGCACGCTCTGTCTCATACTTCGCCGGATTTTTTTCATCTGCCTTAAACGCTAAGATGTTCATCTTTTTTAAGGTTTCCAGTGCCGTATTTTCTTCGGCAGAAATCTCAGATTTGTTCAATCTCAATATGTCTGTCGTAAGGTCAAGAGCGATAAAATCTTTTGATTCCGTGTTTTCAACAAAATATTGCTGTAAGGTTGGTTCTGAATTGCAGCTCCATAACATAAGGCATATTGCCGCTACTATTGCAAGTTTTTTCATGGCTTTCATTTTATTTTGGTCCTTTCGGTCCTTTTGGTCCTTTCGGCCCTTTTAATCCTTTTTTCAATGCGTCTCCACCCGGAAGATTGTCTGTCAATGCCGATACGTCGTTAAGGTCAAAATCACCTCTCAAAGACATCAAGACTGTTTCGTCTTTGCCACCGCCTTCGATAAACATCAGCAGTTCTTTTACTCTGGTAGAAGAGCCTCCTGATTTGACATAAATCTTGATGTTTTTTCCACCTTCGTTGACTCTCATGAGTTCTTCCAGGGCAGCAGACTTAAGATATTTATCAGAAGTCGCTTTCATATCAGACGTTACCTTAGGATCCGATGTAACGAATACCCTCAAGTTATCAAGTTTTTTGACCAGATTCATATATTGCTGTGATTCTTTGTCATTTGACTTGATGTTTCCCATCATTTCAAACATTTTTTTGTTTACGATGACTGCTGTTACTTCATCAAGCCCGTCATACTTGTCAAAAGCTGACTGTCCGAAAAAGGTGAGCGGCATTAATGCTAGGATTGCTGTTATTAAAAACTTCTTCATTTTAGTTGTATTTACTGATTTTTATATGCGTTTCTTATTTTGACAAACCGTCAAGATTGGCAAGGTCAATGTCACCGGTAAGTGAAATCAAAACTGTATCTTCACCTTTTTTATCTCCTCCGTCGATAAACATAAGCAATTCTTTTACTTTAGAAGAATTTTTTCCTGATTTCATGTAAATCATTACATTCTTTCCATCGTCATTTACTCTTAGTAATTCTTCAAGGCCTTCTTTTTTTCTGTAGGATTCGAATGCCGATTTCATTTCTGCCGCTTTTTTGATGCTTGATGTAGAGAACAATCTGAAATTATCAATATTGTTGGCCATCTTCATGTATTTTGCCGCTTCCTTCTGTTTTACATCCGGTTTGACTTCTCCAAGCATTTCAAATGCTTTTTTGTTTACGATTACGGAAGTAATGTCATCCTGCCCGTCAAATTTATCAAATACTGACTGTCCGAAAAAGAAAGTTGGAACTAAGGCTAAAGCTAGGGTAATTATAAATTTTGTCATTTTTTCTAATTTTTAAATATTAAGTTTTTTGAATCTTGGTACTCTTTAACGTATTGCATACTTTCAACGCCTACATTCACATTCTTAGACAACAATTTCAAGGCTTTTTGCGTTTCTTCAAACGCTTTTTCAGGATTGTTATAGGTACCTAAATCCTCGCTCTGATTGATGTTTCGGTTGTAAAATGTAAACATGCCCAGCATAATCACAATTGATGCTGCAACTGACAACCACGCTACCTGTAATTTTTTAGATTTTAGCGGTATTTGCTGCTCGAACTTTTGCTCTTTTGCTGAAGAGAAATAACCAAACATTGCCTTGTAATGCTCCAAATGCTGCGCAACATCTGCAGATGAAAAATAAGATTTTAACTCATTTTCTTCGGCAATAGAGGTTTCTCCCTCAAAGTATTTTTCTAATAATATTTCTATTCTATCCAATTCCATAACTGTGTGTTTTTGTCATAAATTCTCTAATCGTCTTCCTTGCTCTTGAAAGCGCAACTCGCACTGCGGTTTCATTCATATCCATCATTTTGGCAATTTCTTCAAATTCATATTGTTCAATATCTCTAAACTGAATAATCATTCGTTGCTGTTCCGGTAGTTCGTTAATCATTTTTTCAACCCATCCCAAGCTATCCCGGTCTTCAAGCTGCTTTTGCATTCCGGCCTGTCCATCTGTATAATTATTATGTACAATCTGGAGGTTTCCGGCTCTTTTTGATTTTAGCTGATCCAGACAATAATTCTTTGTAATTGTCATGGCAAAAGCTTCAACACTATTATACTTGTCCAACCCATTTTTTTTATCCCAAAGCTTGACCAAAACTTCCTGCGTTGCATCTTCTGCTTCCTCCGTACTGACAAGCAGACGCTTGGCAAGCCTAAAGACTTTATCCTTAAAAGGAGTTATCAGTTTTACAAACTCAGATTGGTTCATTATTTAACTTTTAATTGGTCGGTTATATAATCAAGACGAGCCACTTTATTTTTTGTTACAAGAAAAAATTGAAATTAAGACTAAAACCTCTAAATTTACGTTAATTATATTGCTATACCAATAAGATAATCTGTTTATGAAAAAGACTTTTATATTCGCAATCCTTTTATTCATCGGAATTTCCGGCTTTTTTGCTTGTCAGGATGACCTTGATGATATTGAAGTTCCAAGAGAATTAAAAATTAACGATTTTATTTGGAAAGGGCTTAACTTATATTATTATTGGCAAGCTGATGTAACAGATCTTTCAGATAGCCGCTTTGCTAATCAAGGTGAATTGAATGCTTATCTAAATGGTTTTAGCTCTCCAGAAGATTTGTTTTACAGTCTTCTGAACAATTATCCTAATACCGACAGATTTAGTGTAATTTTCAGCGATTATACGGTTTTAGAAGGCGTTCTTAGCGGAAATACGGCTAATAACGGAGTGGATTATCAACTGTTGCGAAAAACGGAAGGTTCAGATGAAGTTTTTGGTTGGGTACGTTATATTCTCCCAAATTCAGATGCTGCTTCTAAAGATATTCGTCGTGGTGACATTTTTTATGCCGTGAACGGAACTCCTTTAAATGTCAATAATTACAGAGAATTGCTTGCCGGACAGAATTATACCTTAAATCTGGCCGATTATGATAGTGGTAATATTACTCCAAACACACGTTCAGTGGCATTGGCCAAAACAATATTGGCTGAAAATCCAATCCTGATTAATAAGGTTCTTACTTATGATACGCATAAAATAGGCTATTTAATGTATAATGGCTTTTATGGAGAGTATGACAATAATCTGAATACAACCTTTGGGCAGTTCAGAGCAGAAGGCATAACTGATTTAGTATTAGACCTGAGATACAACTCCGGTGGTGCAGTCAAATCAGCCGCGTATCTTGCGAGTATGATTACCGGACAATTTAGCGGACAGGTTTTTGCAAAACAACAATGGAATGCCAAAATCGAAGATTATTTTAATGACAATGATCCGGAACAGCTTATTAACCGATTTTCAAATAATATCAGCGGTAATGCTATAAACAGCCTAAATCTGACTAAAGTATATGTATTGACTTCAAAAAGTACGGCTTCTGCCAGCGAATTAGTCATTAACGGACTAAAACCTTATATTGAGGTTATCCAGATTGGAGACGTTACAACTGGAAAAAATGTGGGTTCTGTAACTCTATATGATTCACCTTCGTTTGGAAAGCAAGGACGTTCCAATCGTCATAAATATGCAATGCAGCCTATCTGTTTCAAAATTGTGAACTCAACAGGATTTGGGGAATATCAAAATGGTCTGACTCCTACTACACCTCAAGTTGAAAATTTAGGTGATCTTGGTATTCTTGGCGAGCCTACTGAACCTCTTTTGAGTATCGCAATTTCACAGATTACAAACGTAGGAAGAAGAAGAGTACAACAGCCTGAAAAAATATACGAAGCTTTCAAAGACCGTAAATCAATGCAGCGATTTGGAACAGAAATGTATATTGATAAGGTTCCGGAGGGAATTAAAGATTTTTTCAAGTTTTAATCGATAGTAAAAAACAAAAAGGCTTCCAAAATTTGGAAGCCTTTTTTATTGTAAGGTTGCAAGATTATTTTATAATCAAACGTTCATTAACCTTTTTTGTTCCGATATGTATCTCTACTATATACATTCCTGTATTTAATCCCGAGACCGGAATAGCTTCCTCTTCCTGAATGTTCTTTTCATAAACAATTCTGCCAGACAGATCATAAATTGTTATCCTGGCACTTTCTTTCAGATTACGGATATAGAATTTTTCAGAAGCCGGATTTGGATACAGAGCCATTGCTTTTCTGGAAGCATGGCCTATACTCAATGCGCTTTGATGGATTACACCAACGGCATCCAAGTCAAATCCTCCCGAATTAAATGGCGTAGGAAAAGAATCATTCACTGCATTTCCATAACTGTCATAAGTAGCATACGACGGATCTATAGAGCCTACAACATCGATTACTTTTACATGTGTAATCTTGTTCTTATCTAACAAGGGATTGTCTGGAATATCCGTCAAATCAAAAGGCGTTCCTTTACTTCCGTATTTTCCTGCCAGATTGTTTAGAAAAGGTGCTGAAGGTGTCCCAAAAGTTCCAATCTGGGTAGCGGTCTGCGTTTGGCTATGCGCCGGAAATCTAAAAAAATTGATTCCGTCAGAACTTACTTCTACAAAACCAAGCTCTAAAAAAGCAGGGCCACCGTTTTCAAAAACAGCAAAATCAAATCCCGGTCCGTTAATGATTGGCAATTCAAATGTCAGAATTGCACTGCCTTCATCACCCAAACTCACGATGCTTCCATTTGCAGGTCCTAATGCATTTTCAGGAATACCAGCCGAAGCCCGGTTGCTCCCTGAAACAACAAGACTTGGATTTGCCTTATTGATATAGCCTCTTTCCACTGCAACGCCAGTAGCCCAAGCTACAAAAAGCTGACTATTTGGCTCTATAGCTGTCGAACCAGCCACTCCTGCTTCCGGTGCATACGATTGCGCTAAAACCGGAGAAAGAGCCATAAAAGACATCAGGGATAAGATTCTTTTCATTCAGTCTTATCTTTTTATTATTTTTTGAACACTTGTAGTATTATCAATTGTGATTTCCACAACATACATACCTGGATTTAATTCCGAAATACTAACTCCAGATGTAGCATAGGCCTGGTTTTTTATCAATCTTCCTGCCATATCATACATCTTTATCGTAGCCGGTTTGTCTGTACTCACATATAAATGGTCTGTTGCCGGATTAGGATAAAGCACAACATCCAGCTTTGTATGTCCTCCAGTTCCCAAATTGCTATCAACAGCTTTGATGAAACCATTAGGCAATTTCCCTACAGTATAGGTATTTGACAAAGTTCCATCGGTTGTGGAATACACATATACTTTACCGTTAGATACATAATTAACCGCATCTCCTACATATAGCTTGTTATTGATGATTTCCATTCCGTAGATTCCATATTGGTTCTGTGGAGGAAGTGTAAAGAAAGGCGTTGCTGGTATCGCAGTATCAGTAATCTGAGCTTTGTAAACATTTGCATCAATACCATAATACATATTGTTGCCATCGATTTTCAAATTCGATGGATGCTTTTGAGGAAAATCAACCTGTCCTATAACAGTATTGGTTTCCGTGTTTATTTTTACTAAAGCTCCAAAAGTTTCTGATCCTGACCAGTTTGGTTTTCCACCACAAAGCACATACAGAATCCCATCTTTTTCTACCATAGAATTTGGAACATCGCCTACCTGAATAGTTTGTTCCAATGTATTTGTTGTTGGATTGATTACAGAAATTCTGTTTCCATAACCATAACCTCCCTGATGTGCTACATAAAGCTTTCCGTTTATTTCCAGAATTCTTTCAACACCTTCAGCCAAAGCAATATTCGCTTCAATTGTATTTGTAGAAAGATTAATTACGGCCACATAATCATCATTCGCATTTCCTCCGTTACCCCAATTGGTTACATAGGCTTTTCCATTACTAAAGGCAATATATCTCGGATTGTTAAGTCCTGTATTGATAGTCGCTACATATTGAAATGTCTGGCTATTGACAATTTTAATCGTATTAGAAATATTCAAAACGATATAAGCATAATCACCGTGGATAGCGATATTTTGAGCCGTATCTCCAAGAGCTCCGTCATTAGGATTTACTGTTGCATAAATATTGTTTTGCAGGTCTCCTGCATTGGAAAGAAAAGAAACCGAAGAATTGTTAGATCCGGCACCTCCTTCATTCAGGATAAAAACGCCATCATTAAAAGTTTGTCCAAAAACCGGCAAAGCGGTAAAAGATAATAAACTGGCTGCAAGAAAGCCGTAAAGTTGTTTCATGGAATTGAGTTAAAAAAAATTGATTATTAATTGAAATTAAAGCCGTTTGGTCCCACACCTACTGTAATTGTTCTTAATAGGGAACCTGTTGTTGAATAGATATAGGCTTTGCTGTCTGAAGCGAAATCTCCTCCATCAGCAATATAAATCTTACCATCGTTTACTGCAAAACCATACATTCTTCCATATTCTGATTGAGATTGATAGGTAAGCAATGGAATTGACGGAGCCGCAGTTGCATTAATTGGCATAGCGTAAACAGCCGTATCCACTGTATAGTAAATCTTATTGTCTTCAATATTCAGGTTTTTAGCTCCTGCTGAAGTCGGTGCCGCAACAGTAACCGGAGTTCCTACAACCGTATTGGAAGCCAGATTGATTTTTGCAAGTTTTTCAGAACCTAAAACATATAGGATACCGTTTTCTTCTTCAAAAGAGTTCGGGCTAAATCCTAATGGAATAGTAGCTTCTACTGTATTGTTTGCAGGGTTAAAAACCGTTACGGACGTACCATTACCATAAGAACCATTCGCAATATAGAGCTTGCCATTTTCTTCAATTATTTTTTCTGACCAAACACCTATGGTTACAGTACTGGTAGAATAATCCGAAAGATTAATTACCGCCAAGTAATCGTCTGCTCCTGTTTCCCATCCCGCCGCATTGGTTACATAAGCCTTACCATTGGCTACCGCTCCAAATCGTGGATTTTGCAGGTTGGTACTGATGGTTGCAATAAATTCAAAAGTATAACGGTTAACGACCGTAATTTTATTAGCCGAACCTGAAATGATAAAAGCTCTCGTATTATCAAAGAACATTGGCTGAAGGTACGTTCCTAATCCTGCCGCTCCGGGATTGACATTCCTGAAAACATCTTGCTCTACAGCACCAGAATTGCTAATAAAAGTGATAGAGCTGGTAGTAACGGTTGAATTTCCTTCATTTACTACAAATACTCCATTATCATATTGACCTAATGATACGTTTGGAGAATTGTCATCACTGCTACATGAAGCCAAAAAAAGCGAGCTTGCAATCAGCATCAAAAAAAACTTATTTAGCTTTTTCATATTTTAAAAATTTAAGGTTAGATACATATTAAAATTTCTTCCAGGCAGAAATCTGCTTTCTACACTGGCATAGTTTTCATTTAGAAGATTCAAGACTTGAAAACCCAAAATCCAGGAATCTTTTTTTCCAAAGTCATAGCTTATTGAAGCATTATTTACAAAATAGGCATCAATATTATACCGCGAATTGTTGTCAGATCTTGTAAAAACTTCTCCGTTATATAAACATTGGTAATCCACAGCCAGCTTATTCCATGAATAACCCAATGAGGAAGTAGCCTTATGGTAGGGAACATAAATTAACTGTTTCTTTTTTTCCATATCTTCTGAAACGGTATAAGCATAAGTTCCATTCAATATGAAATGGTGTTTCCCAAAACTTTTGGACCAATTGAGTAAGGCTTCTCCTCCGTAGGTACGGACTTTGTCTGTATTTTGTGGTGACCAAACAGAACCATTCGGAATCCAGCGAAGCATATCTTTAATATCGATATAATATCCGGTCAATGTGACCTTGAAACCTGCAAAACGGAATTCGTTTCCTATTTCTGCCTGATAGGATGACTCCGGTTTTAAATTTTCATTTCCACCCGGCTGCCAATACAAATCATTAAAAGTGGGTACTCTGAAATTTTTTGATCCGTTCAGTTTCAGTGTATAAAAATCAGAAGCAGCCCATTTAGTTCCTAGAGAAAATAAGAATGGGCTTTTGTAATTATTGGTAAATTCTTTTCTGAAACTTAATTCATAAAGTATTTTTTGTGTCAGCTTATGCTTAAATAGCAGACTGGCAGAACCGATGTTTCTTTGCTCATTTTTAATATCCGAACCTTCTCCTTTATTTTGAGTAAAATCAACAACTGCATTCAACTTGATAGCATCGCCGGCATCAAAAGCAAGGTCATATTTCCCAATGTAAGTCCTGACTTGTCCATACGTGTATATATCTGAATTGGTGTTGCCAAAATATTTATACTTTTCGCTGAGGGCGGCTACTTTTACTTTGGAAACAAATTTGCCGAAAAAGCTATCCCATTCCAGTAAATTCCTCGAATTCAGGTCTTGGTATTTGGTTGGAGTTTCAGAAGGGAAGATTAGCGAAAAATGTCTTTCCCCTTCAAATACCTGACTGTATAGTTTTAAGAAGTTAGCCTCATTAATTTTATAACCCACTGCTGCATTCAGGCTGGTATTATAGTATTGTCCGTTTAAGTTTTTACTATCAGAATCCACAAAATCATAATCATTATCCGAACTGTTTCTGGACACACTTACCTGAACACTGAATTTGCCATTAGAAGCATCGATCTTATAGTTTCCGCCAAAAGTGTTGAAACTGCCATAATTTAATCGAAGTGTATTAGAGAAATGCTCTTCAAAATTAATTGTGTTATTGAGGTGGATACTTCCGCCAATGGCGCTGCTTCCGTAAATAGAACTTCCGCCTCCGGCGCGGACAGCAATAGAATTGAAATCTCTGGTAGTGATAGTATTGAAATCCGTCTGACCGTTCAATTGCGAATTAATATTGATACCGTTCCAGACAACGGCAGTTTGCTGCGCAGTTGTTCCTCTGAAAGACGGAGAAGATACCATGCCAAGACCGTTTTCTTTAAAATAGATTACGGAATTATAATTCAGCAATGAGGTAAGTGAAGATTGATTTTTGTTGATAATCGAGTCCGGCAATTTCAATACAGACTGCGAATCCGAATAATCCTTAAGTTGCAGATCTGAGATCTCTACTACTTTCAAATTATGAATGCTGTCGTGCTGTGCCAATACAGATTGGCAGATGCAGAAAAACAAAAACAGGTATAGCTTTCTAAAAATCATAATTTTCGAAACCTTTTTCCCGAAGGTTTGATAATTGTTAAGAAAAAAGGCAGGTCTCCTGGCTTGCGTCTTGCTGTTTACCTTCCCATCCGCTAAGCGGACAGTGGTTTGTAGATAACAGCAAGCTAAATAGCTTACAGTTGCGGGAACAGCTTTGGTTTTACACCAAATTCCCTTTTAATGTGATTTGTAACAATAAATCACAACCTTAATTCGAGTGCAAATATACTACATTAAGTCATATACTTTTTGCTGTTTCATTAATATTTATATCTTTACAATACCTAACAGTCAACATTTATGAGAAAAATAATACTTTTATTGCTAATTCCAATAGCGTCGTGGGCGCAAAACACCGGAGTTGAAATGATGTTGGTCAACCAACAAGTAGGAACTCCTTTGAGCAATTGGGGCGCTACTACTTCAAACGATCAGGGTTTGAATAGCATATTACAATCATATCCTATTTCAGAATATACATTAAAAGGAGGAAATCCTTATTCCGAATATGAAGGAAGAATTATACAGATCAAATGTGTAGGTTGTAATCTTAATGGACTTAAAGCTGATTTGGAGGCTTATTCTTCGGTCGTTGCAAAAGCATATCCTGCAAGTCAGACTCATTTCATAAATACTTTGTCTGTAGTTTTACAAAACGCAGCTGTTGGAACTCCTACGGGAACTACTGCAAATATTGCAACTACAAATGATTCAGGCCTAAACCAAATTTTTCAAAATTTCAATGTCAGGTCATTTGACCCGGCCGGAAGTCCAGTCGAGTATAAATTAAGCTGCGATTGCGATAACACTCAATTAAAAATGGCTTTAGACAACTACAACAATGTTGTTCAGAGTACAGGCTATAACACTGCTGCTTATTTGTTAAGCAACGAAGGTTTTAAAAATATAAACCCTAAAATTTACCCAAATCCTTTCAATTTGAATTTCCAAATTGAAACAAACGCTACTATTTCAAATTATTCATTATACGATATTTCCGGAAAGCTCTTGATTTCTACTGATTCAAAATCAAGACTGGATAATCAATCCGGCCTGCTTTCAAACGGTGCTTATTTTTTAAAACTAACGTTTGACAACAATCAGAACTATACTCAAAAACTGATTAAGATTTAAAAAGTAGTCTAAGACAAACACAAAATCGCTCTGAGAAATCGCAGCGATTTTTTTTATTCAATTCTTAAAATTATCCAACAGTTCGCTACAAATTCAGATACAAAAAAATCAAAATTTGTAAAACTGCTGTCGGTTCAATACAATAACTTTTATCTTTGCGGTCTTCACAAAAACTTTTTTATGAAATCATTTCTTTCAAAATATTCTTTGTTTCTGTTATTGCTTTTTGCAGTGGCATGTAAAAAAAATGAGCCGGTCAGCTCCAGTATTACTGAAACAAAGATTCAAAATAGCATTCGTTACGCAAAAGGATTTGAAATTTACAAACATGAAGGTTTTTCTATCGTAAAGGTTTCAAACCCTTGGCCTGAAGCCAATAAAACCTTTACCTATGTGCTTCATAAAAAAGGAGTTTCTTTACCCGACAGTTTAAAAAATTATACTTCGCTACAAGTTCCTATCAAGAGTATTGTGGTGACTTCAACAACACATATTCCGTCTTTAGAAATGCTTGGAGTTGAAAACACTCTGCTTGGTTTTCCGGACACCAACCTTGTTTCGTCTGAAAAGACCCGAAAGCTTATTGATGCCGGTAAGGTTACGGAAATTGGAGCGAACCAGAGTCTCAATACAGAAAGACTGATTGACCTTGATCCGGAAGCTCTCGTAGGCTACAGCAGTGGCAGCGATACCAAAACGTATGATAATTTGCAGAAAAGCGGACTAAAAGTTTTTTTTAATGGAGACTGGATGGAAGAATCGCCTTTGGGCAAAGCAGAATGGATTAAGTTTTTTGGAGCTTTATATGGACTGGACGAAAAGGCAGACCTCTTGTTTTCTGAAGTGGAAACTGCCTATAAAGAAGCTACAGAATTAGCTAAAAATGCAAAAACAAAACCAACTGTTTTAAGCGGCGCCATTTATAAAGAGCAATGGTATATGCCAAGAGGTAACAGCTGGGCAGCGACATTTCTGAAGGACGCCAATGCGGCTTATCTTTGGGCTGATACAGAAGGAACGGGAAGTTTGGCACTTTCTTTCGAAACCGTCATGGAAAAGGCTGAAAATGTAGATTTTTGGATTGGTCCGGCTCAATTTACTACTTTTAAGGAAATGGTAGAAAGTAATCCGAATTATGCCCATTTTAAAGCCTTTAAAAATAAAAACATTTATTCTTTTAGCAGCAAAAAAGGAAAAACGGGCGGAATATTGTATTATGAACTGGCATCAAATCGCCCGGATCTTATCCTGAAAGACCTTATCAAGATTTTACATCCTGAACTGCTTACGGAATATGAACTGTATATTTTTGAAAAATTAAAATAATCGATCGTTTGCAGCAAGACAGCCGAAATAAGATTCTTTTTACAGCCCTGCTTATCTGTCTGGCTGCCTGTTTTTTGCTGAATATCAGCTTGGGATCTGTCAATATCCCTATTGAGGATATCGCCAGTTCGCTTTCAGGCGGACAGGCCAGCAAAAATTCATGGGAAATTATTATTTGGAATTATCGGCTTCCTAAGGCTTTGACAGCAATATTGGTAGGCATGGGCTTATCGATAAGCGGTTTGCTGATGCAGACTTTATTTCGAAATCCGCTTGCCGGACCTTATATTTTAGGATTGAGTTCCGGAGCCAGTCTTGGAGTTGCTTTTATAATACTTGGCTCAGGACTTCTACCTTCATTTTTAAGCGTCTTTTTCCTTTCTTCCTACGGAATCGTACTTGCTTCATGCCTGGGTAGTCTTATGGTGTTGTTAGCCGTATTGGTAGTTTCACAAAGACTTCGCGATACGATGGCTATTCTTATAGTTGGCTTAATGTTTGGAAGTTTTACAAGCGCAATTATTGGAGTACTCTCCTATTTCAGTACGGCTGAAGAGCTGCAAAAGTTTACCTTTTGGTCTTTGGGCAGCCTGGGTAATCTATCCTGGGCAAATATTTTGATTTTGTCCATCTGTTGTTTGATTGGACTTTTATTGAGTGCCTTATGTATCAAACCCTTAAACGCCCTGCTTTTAGGCGAACGTTATGCAAAAAGCCTTGGGATCAATTTTAAAAAAACACGGCTGATTATTATTATAGCAACCAGCTTATTGGCAGGCAGCATTACCGCTTTTGCCGGGCCAATTGCTTTTATAGGACTCGCTGTTCCGCATATTTCAAAAATGGTTTTCCAGACCAGCAGCCATTATATATTATTTTGGGGCACCATACTTTTTGGGGCTATAATACTGTTAATATGCGACACCGTTGCACAAATGCCCGGAAATGATTTTACTTTGCCTATCAATGCGATAACTTCTATCGTAGGAGCACCAATCGTGGTATGGCTTTTAGTCCGTAAACGAAAATTCATGATCTGATGAGCACAGGCAAAACCATACTTAGGGCTGAAGAATTGAGCATTGGATATCTCTCAAAAAAAGAGAAAACCACCATCGCTTCGCAAATCCATTTGGATTTAAAAGCAGGAAAGCTAATTTCTTTGATTGGAGCTAACGGCATAGGAAAATCAACTTTGCTTAGAACGCTAACCGGAATCCAAAAAGCACTTTCTGGCCAGGTTATATTAAACGAAAAAGATATCCGGAATTATAGTCCGGCAGCTTTGGCGCAACAACTTAGTATTGTATTGACAGAGAGTTTACCACCAAGCAATCTTACCGTTTTTGAATTGGTTGCTTTAGGCAGGCAGCCTTATACAAACTGGATAGGAAAACTAACAACTGATGACAGGGAAAAGATCAGAGAAGCCATAGATCTTACACAAATCAGCCATCTGGCAGATAAAAAACATTATGAAATCAGTGATGGACAATTGCAAAAAGTTCTGGTTGCAAGAGCATTGGCACAAAGCACTCCTTTGATAATTCTGGATGAACCTACAACACATTTAGACCTGCTTCATAAAGTTTCTTTGTTAAAACTGCTTAAAAAACTGGCTGTAGAAACCCAAAAATGTATTTTGTTTTCTACACACGATTTAGATCTGGCCCTACAATTAAGTGATGAAATGATTGTCATGAGTCCCGAAAAAACCTTACAAGGCACACCTGAATTCTTAATTCAGACAGGAATATTAAATTCTTTATTTAAAGACGAAAACATCTTTTTTGATACCGGAAAGGCTAAATTTATTCTCAAAAACCTGTAAAATAATCGCTGTATCGCCTATCTTTGATAGAACACTAAAACCGATACCATGAAGTTTTGTTTTTCTATCTTATTCATTTTCACATCAATTATCGTCGGTGCGCAGGCTCGAATGGAATTGACACCAAAAGGATTTGATCCGAATCCGATACGAAGCAACCTTCCTTTTATGACCAACGAGAAATTTCTCGATGGTACAAAACTTTGGATACAAGAGTTTAGCCGTGGTGAAGCAGATGTTTCTGAAATAACCGAAAATTCGCTGACGATTGATGCTTTTAGGGACAATGCTTTTTTTTACCGAAACCTTGGAGATACCTATTATCAAAAAGTAAAATACCGCATGAAAATTTCTAAGGAAGGAAATGAATATGTGCTTTCTTTTCAGGTCACTGAAATTTATGCTAAAAACACCCTCATGAAATCGGGAATTACGGATTATTTTACGCCAGACGGAAAAATGAAAGACGGATTTCAGGAAGTAAAATCGTCTATTGAGAAAACAGTTGGCATTATACTCGATTCTTACAATAAATATATCACCAATTACGCCAAGACTTAATTTCCTTTTAACAGGTTGATACTTACGGTAGCGATATCGGAATCAGGAAATTTTCTAAAAATAGCTTCGTCCGGAAATAAGCCCGCTTCAGCTGCTATCTTATTAAACACATCTATTTCTACTATATACTGATCTGAAAATCCATGTGTAGCATCATAAGCAGTTGCTGCCGTCTTGCCTATATTCTTTGCAGTCAAAACAGGATTTATAGTATGGAGTTCTATAAGCAAAAGCCCAAACTTCTTAACGTAAGGCGACCATTTTTGAAGGTGTTCTAAAAGATTGTCTTCTACTTTATTATTAGAAATTCTCTCGCCTCTAAAAGCAAAAGCACCGGTAGAGCTGCTAATCCTATCTTGGGAAATATGTTTAGGCTCTTCCCAAATACGGTTATGGTCGAGAAACGTCCTGACATTCAGCAAATCTTTCAGGTCGATTGCATAATTTTCCATCAGATCATGCGATAACAGGTCCGGTCTTCCAATATCGCCCCAGATTACCTTTGCCCAGATGTCTGCTTTTATCAGGTTGGCACGCGTAACTTTTAAGGCTGCCTGATTGTAATCGGCTCCAACAAGAAACAGCGGATATTCATCAAGCATTTTTCCTCTTAGGGTTTGCCTGTCAATGACTTCAAAAATGTGTTGCAAAAAAGCACCGTTTCCACAACCCATATCCAAAATTCCTTTAGGTTGTTCTTCAATCGGGCGGTTAAAGAGCTGAACGATGATTTCATCCACAATTTTAAAATAAGTATCGTGTGCGCCTCCACTTCCCCAAACATTCATCTCGCGGTCTACATGGATTTCATTTTCGCCATCAGCAACCATCCTTAGCACATTTGGATCTCCAAATATCAGTTCATCTATCTTAGCAAATGTTGGTAAATACGAAACTGTAACACCATAGGCACTGGCTCTTTTAGCAAAGAACAGTCCGGTTTCGGTAAACTGGTAATTCCCATTTTTTTCCTGAAACCATCCCAAATGGGTAAAAAAGTTCAATATCTTTTTAAAACTTTCAGGGTTTTTGTGAAATTCTTCCGGCCTGAAAGAAGTTTCCATAAAATACTTATGGAACATTCCACTCATAGCCAATCGAACAACGGTTGGCCCTATCAGATAACCCTCAATATGTTTTAGGATTTGTTTCTGGACTTCATTCTCTAACGCATCCGCCGAAAAATTGATTCCATAATTCAGTTTAAATTTCTCAAAAATCCGATCCAGCATTTCAAAAGGAGCATCTTCAAAAATTCTGGGATGGAATTGTGTCGAAAACTGCAAAAGATCGACTACATCCTGATACAGATGTACCATTGAAAATGCTATTGGTGTCTTGTCGTTTATCGAAAAACTAATAGCATCGGCAGCATTATCAATATGATAGTCCAAAAAGCCTTGCGAACACAATACCCGTAAGCCAACGTTCAGATAACCTTCGTTGGCTTTGAATTGGTTTTTTAATTCTGACAGGCTGGCTTTTTTGTTCTCCTGGATGTATTCAAGAACTCCTTTGTTTTTTAGAGCAACGGCTACAGGAGCAACAGCCAGGCCGTCGAGATGCCTGAAAATAGAGCTGCGAAGGTAGGATTTGTCAATCATAGATATTTGAAAAAAGCTTCTTTCAAATATACTGTTTTTTTAGATGGAAAGCTGCCTTTTTGCCTCGCCTATTGCAAAAGCAACCGAGTTTGCCAGATTATAACTCCTTACCAGAGGTGAGATAGGAATAGTCAAATGGTTTTCAAATTGATCCAAAACTTCCTTACTCAGTCCAACCGATTCTTTTCCGAACACGAGCCAATCGCCATCCTGAAAAGTTTCCTGTAAATACGACTTTGGGCTGTGGGAACTAAATAGAAAAACTCTGGACTTATCCGGTATTTGCTCCATCCATTCTTTAACAGACTGGTATTCTTTCCAATCCAAATGTACCCAATAGTCAAGACCGGAACGTTTTAGGTTTTTATCGGTAATTTGAAAACCAAAAGGATGGATCAGGTGAAGACGACTGCCTGTGCCAACGCATAAACGGCCTATGTTACCGGTGTTATTTGGTATTTCTGGCTCTACAAGAACTATATTCAGCATTTTTAGAAATTTTAAAGTTTTTATTATAGTGAGAATTGGCCGACTTCTTTGACTTCTCCCGATTTCAAATTGTCAAGGTAAACATTGCCTACTCTTACTCGTACCAATCGCAATGTGGGAAATCCTACAGCCGATGTCATTTTCCTGACCTGGCGGAACTTTCCTTCATTTAATGTAATGGAAATCCAACTAGTGGGCCCGTGGCGCTCGTCTCTTATTTTTTTTGAGCGAGGTTCGAATCCCGGGTCATCTATCTTAACAGCATTACACGGATTTGTGACGTATCGTATTCCGTCAAAACCAATCTCAACGCCTTTTTTTAGCTTTTCAATGGCTTCTTGGGTTATTATTCCATCAACCTGCGCATAATATTCTTTGGTTACTTTTTTACTCCTCACCAATTCGCTCATCTGCCCATCTGTTGTCAAAAGCAGCAATCCTTCCGAATCTTCATCCAGTCGTCCAATTGCCATTGTGCCTTCTGGAAAATCATATAGTTCTCCCAACAGTTTTTTCTTTCGTTTTAATTCATAGATAAACTGGCTGAGATAACCATAAGGCTTATGCAACAAAAAATGCTTGTGGGCAGACATAGAATATTTTTGCCGCAAATTTACTACTAACAATCGGAAATCTTACACATTAAAGCAATGTTAAAGATGTGGCTTTTGTTTTTATATCGTCGTAAATTAACAAGACAAACTAAAAATTAAAATTATGGCAACTTCAGATAAAGACATTGGAAATAAAAAATGGAATAGCGAACAGGAAAAGCAAAAAGGAGAAATCAACGAAGGTTTTAGCGGAAAAAATCTTCCTGCCGATTATAATCCTTCCAAAGGGAAATTAAAAACGGAAATAGAAAAAGACGCAAAAGGCAATACCGATGTCGTAAAAAGAGCTCGTCCCAGTAAGGAGACTAAAACAGACGAAAATCTGAAAAACAAGAAAAATCCGGAGAACCGAGATAAAAATTCAGATATTGATCCGAATCGTTATCCTTCGTCACATCCGGACAATAAGAAAAACCGGGGCAATATAAAATAGAGGATTAATCTTCTTCTTTATCAAATTCGATGTTAGCATGGATTTTTAATTCTTCGCCAATTATCAAATGGCCGCTTTCGGTCACATCATCGGCTAAAATCCCAAAGTCTTTTCTGTCCAGCTTACCGCTGATTTCAAAACCTGCTTTCATTTTACCAAAACCGTCTTTTGCCTGTCCACCAAAAACAGCATCCAAGACAATTTCTCTGGTTACTGATTTAATGGTTATGTTTCCGGTGAGCTTATAATGATCTCCTTCTACTTTTTTGAGGCTTGTTGAGCTAAAGTTAATTTCAGGAAACTGGTCAGCATCTAAAAAATCTTTAGACTTGATATGCTCATCTCTTTCAATATTGTTCGTATCAAAACTATAAACATCAATGGATAAGGCTATTTCGGCAGTTTCAAAGTCGTCATTTTTTGTGGTCATCTTTCCGTTGAAAATCTTGAATGCTCCAGAAATATGAGAAATAACCAAATGCCTGATTCTAAATTCTATGTTTGAATGATCGGGATCGATAAACCAATGTGTAGTAAAATTCATAATTGTATCCTTTAGTGTGAGAATGGCTAAGTATAAATTTACGCATAGCGATTTTCATTTAGTAAAAATAAATCGTGAATTGTTTGTTAAAGTTTACACCCTATGATGATCTGGTTTCCAATCGATTATACTCTTTTTGATTGCCTGCCCAGAAAGATTTTCCTGCAGGGCTCTTTTTAACAGGTTCGGAAATTCTTCGTCTGGAGCAAATCTTAAAGCAAACAGCTGACTGTCGGATAATTGATTCTCTAACAATTCCAGCCTATCACCTGTCAGTGTAAAATACCGATAATGCAATTCCAGTCTAACAATCCTGTCTTGCAAAGTCAATGCATAATGCTGTCGCAACATAAAAGCCAGCCAGAAAATTAACAGCAGTACTATGCTGATAAAAATCCATATTGTTCTTTCAGTTTCCCTACTAAAAATAAAATAAATAGCTGTCCCAAGCAAAAGCAATAGCAAGGGATATAAAACAAAATGATGTGGATTATAGAAACGGATATGATTGGAATAGCTTTGCGTTTTCATAGGACGATAATTTTGGTTATATCCTATAAAAATAATCAATTCCAGAGATAATCCCGAGCTATATTAGCCTAAAACCGTATTCTCCAAATCCTGGAGAGAAGATTTTTTCAGTTCAATACAGAATGTACTGCTATCAATATACTCTGCTGCCGAAAAATCGAGCAGATACATTTTTTTCCTGAAAAATCCGTAGACGGTAAGTACAATTTTTTGTGACGCATCTGGCTTTTCAAGCAAGAAGTGTCTCTTTTCGGTAATTTTATTTCCTACCTTATACCATAAGGCATTTCGGAACCTGTAGTCTAATATGATAAATTTATCTCCAAAGAAGTGTTTATTCGAATAATTGGAGTAAATCAGCCTGATGTTTTTATCGGTCCTAAAAAGGACTTTGATAATACGCGTAGCTACATTAGTTACAAATTCATAATTAATAGGGGAATCTGTGACTTTTTCTAAAGTTAAATTTTGTGGTTTCATTTATAAGAACTTAGGGGGTAGACGACAATAATAAGACATTTTCTTAAAAATTAATTAAAAAATCGATGAAATACCAAAATACACCCTTAAATCACCTAATTGCCCTAAAAAACATAGCCTTTTTTTAAAATTATCTTACTACTTGTAGCACAAAAAAACCGCCTACAAGAGGCGGTTTTATATTTCAAATTAATTGAATCGCAGCTGATTAATTTTTAATCAAACGTTTAACAATTGTTCCGTTTTCTCCTTCCAGTTTCATGATGTAAACACCAGTGGCTGCTTTTTGAAGATCGACTGTATAGTTATCTGATGCATTGTTAAATTGCTTAGAATAAACTAACTGACCAGAAACTGAGTATACATTGATTGCATCAACCGTGGTTGGGTTAGCAAACTGTATATTCACCAATCCATTTGTAGGGTTTGGATAAACAGAAACTGAAGCATTTTCAAATCCAGGAGTTGAAAGTGATGGAGCTATTGTTACCGTATAATCTTCCATTTCACCAAAATTGTTATCAGCAACTACTGGTCCACAAGCAAATTGGTGTCCGAAAGATGTCGCTGCAGATGCTGCAACAACAACTCTCATCCTCGTATTACCTACTACTGCCGTTGCAGGAATTGTTATATTGGCAGTAAGTGCTTGATTCAAGCCGGTACCGATATAGTTATATTCTGCCTCATCAAAAACTCCGTTTTTGTTATAATCAATCCAAACGCCAACTGATTCATACAACCATCCATCTCCTGATGGACCTACAGAAACAGAAACCGGAACTGTCGCTCCAACATTCAATACCGGAGGCGTAACTGAACCACTATAATTAGTATATCCTGTTGTTGCATTTCCGCAAGTTGTAGCATTATTCATCGTTCCGATGCTAACATTAGTAATTACGTCACCGTCACCACAATTGAAATTGATAGCATTTGTACAGTAGCAAGCATCAGCTGGATTTTGTGCAACAGAAACTGCTGTTGAAGTAGCACTCAGACTACTACCTGTACAAGTTATTACAACTCTGTAAAAAGTAGTTTGTGATTGACCTGTTCTGGCATAACTTAAAAAAGATTGTGCTGTTCCTAAATTTGTCCATTGATCAGTCCCTGTAGGAGAAGACTGCCATTGATAGGAATATCCTGACGTTGGTGTTACTCCCGAAGCACTCAGAACAAAAGAACTTTGAAAACAAACAGAAGCCTGAGTAGATGTTGCTGCTCCTACTACAGGAGCACCTGTACATTCTGTTGGAGAAATTACAGTTACGGTATAGTCTTCATATTCTCCATATCCAAGATAAGGTTCGGCGCAAGAGCTCGTTGCGGCAATCGCTTGTGAATACTGAGACTTAACTCTCATCCTAATATTTCCAACCGGAACTGTAGCTGGAATTGTAATAGAAGTCGTCACTACTGAACCTGCTGCTGGAGAGCTTCCTATGTTTGTAAATTCTGAAGCATCAAAAGAACCATCGTTATTATAATCAAGCCATACACCTACTTGCTGGACACCAAAATGTTCAGGAATTGTTACCGAAATATCATACGGTCTTCCAGCAATAACGACAGCCGACATTGCTGAAGTATAATTACCATACCCAAATTCTGAGCAGGCAGAGGAGTTGTTAATCCCGGCAAAAGTAACATTTACAATTACGTCGCCATCAGAGCAGTCTCCTTCTTCTGGCGTACAATAAGTTTGAGATTGAGCAGAAACTGACGCTAATAAAAATGCGCCAAAAAATAAGCCTTTAATTTGTGTAAAGTTTTGTCTTACACCTGACAGTAATGTAGTTTTTTTCATGAAAGTTATTTTCATGCAAATAACACCTAATACATTTGGGTTAAGTTTCGTATTAAAAAATTATTTACATCGTTATACTCTACTAAGATATGAATTTTATTATTAAAATAAAATTTAAAAAGCCAAAATAGACCGTAAATCCTCAAACTTTAACATCTGTCAAAACTTTTTGGCTAGAAATCAAGCACCGCAAAACCTGAATAATTTATTCTTACTTTTACTTCTTCAAAAAATTCAAAATGAACGACACTATCATTACCATCATTGCTTTTATAATTGCCTTAGCTATAGGAATTTTTATTGGAAAAGCATTGTTTTCCGCCAATGCAAAATCAGAAAAAGCCGGCCTTGAAGAAAGGGTAAGTGGACTCATGTCACAAATCGAACAATTAAAGTTGCAGCAACAGCAGGAAATCCGAAATGCAGAAAATCAGTTGCAGCAGACGGCAATGGAACGGGAAAATCTCAGAGCGGAGAAAGAAGCGTTCGCAATACAGCTTTCCAAAAAAGAGGTAGATTTTGAAAACTTATGGGAACGTAACAAAGAACAGAAGCAGGAAGTAGAACAACTTCAGGAAAAATTCACAAAAGAGTTTGAAAACCTTGCCAATAAGATATTAGAAGAAAAATCTTCAAAATTCACCGAACAAAACAAAGAAAACTTAAAAAACATACTCTCCCCTCTTCAGGATAAAATTCAGCTTTTTGAAAAAAAAGTAGAAGACACGCATAAAGAAAGTATCGATTATCATGCCGCGCTTCGTCAACAAATACTAGGCCTTCGTGAAATGAACGAACAGATGAGCAAGGAAACGCTCAACCTTACCAAAGCATTAAAAGGCGATAGCAAAATGCAAGGAAACTGGGGCGAACTCATTCTTGAAAGAGTACTTGAAAAATCTGGTCTTGAAAAAGGCAGGGAATATGAAGTACAGCAAAGTTTTGTAACGGAAGAAGGAGCACGCGTTTTCCCAGACGTAGTAATTAATCTTCCGGACGGGAAGAAAATGGTCGTGGATTCAAAAGTATCGTTGATTTCCTATGAAAGATATATTAATGAAGAAGACGAAATACTGAAAGCCTCGTTTTTAAAAGAGCACTTAAATTCCATAAGACGACATGTTGAGCAGCTGGGCGCTAAAAACTATCACGATCTTTACCAAATAGAAAGCCCTGATTTTGTCCTGCTTTTCATTCCGATGGAACCTGCATTTGCCATAGCACTTAACGAAGACACAACTTTATACAATAAGGCTTTTGAAAAGAATATCGTAATCGTCACTCCATCTACTCTTTTAGCCACCTTACGAACAATTGATAGTATGTGGACCAACCAGAAGCAGCAGGAAAATGCTTTTGAAATTGCCAGACAAGCCGGAGCGTTATACGACAAGTTTGAAGGTTTTGTAAGCGACCTTATAAAAATTGGCAAGAAAATGGACGAAGCCAAGACAGAGTACCAGGGCGCAATGAACAAACTATTTGACGGAAAAGGCAACCTTATAAACAGTGTAGAACGATTGAAAAAAATGGGGGCCAAAGCAAAAAAATCACTTCCCGAAAATATATTAAGAAGAGCAGAAACCGACGAAACCGAAAATTAACCTTATTGAATATGGACAAAATCTATAAAACTCCGAAATCTTCGCGAATCACGATTTCCGAATTGATGCTACCTTCACATTCTAACTTCAGCGGTAAAATTCATGGCGGTTACATCTTATCCCTGATGGATCAGATTGCATTTGCCTGTGCTTCAAAATTTTCCGGAACTTATTGTGTCACAGCTTCCGTTGACACTGTAGATTTCTTAAATCCTATAGAAATTGGCGAATTAGTTACCTTGAAAGCCTCTGTAAATTATGTAGGCAACAGTTCGATGGTAATCGGTATTCGCGTTACGGCTGAAAATATCCAAACCCGAAAAATAAAACATTGCAATTCGTCCTATTTCACCATGGTCGCAAAAGACGATACAGGTAAAAACGTATCTGTACCAAGATTAACACTGACAACAGCAGAAGAAGTACGCCGTTTTTGTGATTCTTTGAGAAGAATCCGATCCAAAAAAGACCACAAGGAACAGGAACAATTATTTGACCACACCTCACTGGATATGCTGCAAGAGATTCAAAACATGGACATCAAAATCCATCTATAAAGACTTTCAAACAATTTATTATCAAGACTATAAGTTTTTTATTATAAAATCATTTTCTTTATAGTTTTATTATATATTTGCCATATTATTTCCTAATTTTTTGATAGCAAATCTATGAAACAAAACTATTTTTTAAAGAAATCTTTATTATTCCTGCTTTTCTTTGCCTTTATTTCATGCGGTTCTGACAATGATTATGTGCCTATCCCTGAACCGACTTCTCCGGTTGTAGTTGACCTTGCATCCGTCCCTTATGCAAAGTTATCTGATTACAAGTTTTTTGAGGGAACGATGAAAAATCAGGTTCCATCGCTTGACGTATTACCTTACGAGCCAGCCAGCCAGCTTTTCACAGATTATGCTCACAAAAAGAGATTTGTGTGGATGCCTAAAAACAAAAAAGCTGTCTATGACGGTGATGGAAAAACATTGGTTTTTCCTGTAGGCACTGTACTAATCAAGACTTTTTACTATGACAATGTACAACCTAATAATACTACCCGAATTATCGAAACACGGCTCATGATTCGAAAAGAAGAAGGTTGGATTTTTGCAAACTATGTATGGAATGCAGAACAGACAGAAGCCACGCTTGATACAAACGGTAGTTTCACTGAAATCACATGGAGGGAAGGCACAACCATAAAGACCGCGAACTATCGCATTCCGTCATCTGCTGGTGGCGAATGTTTAACCTGCCATAAATCAGTCGACAAAGCTTTGCCTATCGGGCCAAAACCTCAAAACCTGAACTTTGCAATAAATTATGGTTCGGGCAGTAAAAATCAATTGGAAAAATGGGCTGAAGTAGGCTATCTGGATAATAACTACCCAAGAGAAATTGTATCGACTGTACGATGGAATGATACGTCTCAGCCTTTGGAAAAAAGAGTACGATCCTACATTGACATTAATTGCGCTCACTGCCATCAGGAAGGCAGCCACTGTTCTTATCGTGACATGCGTTTTGCTTTCAATGAAACTTCTGACATTGCCAACATGGGTGTCTGCATGATTCCTGTAGATAATGTAGGTAGCGGGTTTTCTCACATTGTAGCACCGGGAAGCCCTAGAAGATCAGTACTATCTTTCCGAATTGAATCTGTAAACGAATCAACACGAATGCCCTTACTAGGAAGAACCATTGTCCATGAGGAAGCTGTCGAAATGATAAACCAGTGGATAGGTTCTTTAGAAACAAGATGTAACTAATAAACAAACAGCAATATGAAAAAAAAATTACCCCTAATTATCTTAGCCTTTTCCGCATTTTTTGCACAGGCACAAGATAATTGTCAATCTGCCCTGACTATTACACCAGGAAGATACACTATTGACATAATCAATGGAGCAGCCAACACAAGTGCTATTTGCGCTGGAAGCGGTACAGCATCAAATGCTAAATGGTACAAATACACACCAACTGCAAATATTTCTGCAACTATAACAACCGACCTTATTCTTAACATTGGTAGAGATACCCGATTTCAACTTTACAGAGGTACGTGTGGCGCCCTGACTTGTGCTGGCGGGGATGATGATAGCGGAGATTTAGGAAATGGATATTTGTCTAAGTATACTTTTAACGCCATTGCAGGAACTACTTACTATATTGTTTTTGATAACAGATGGGAAAACAACGGCTTTGATTTTGTTCTTGCTGAAGGATCTTATACTCCGGAACAGCCAGAAGTTCCAGGACAAATTGTTAGGTTTACAACGCAAACCCTCAATATTTCAGGTTCCTATAAAAACTGTGTTGTAGATATGAACGGCGATTATCTGGATGACATTGTCGGTATCAATGGCAATAATCTTAATATCCATTATCAAAATAGCGCTGGCGGATTTACTTCAACCACCGTACCTACTACATCAATTAGTTTTTTACCTTCATGGAGCGTTACTGCAGGTGATTTTGACAAAAATGGCTATAATGACTTATTATTTGGAGCTGGAAATGGCGTAACTTTCCTGAAAGCCAATAGTAACGGAACAGCATATACCGCAATATCAGGTCCTCAATCTATATTCAGCCAGCGTTCCAATTTTGTAGACATCAATAACGATGGACATCTTGATGCTTTTGTCTGCCATGACGTAAATCCTAATGTTTATTACATTAATGACGGAAACGGAAACCTTGTCTTCCATCAAGGAGGTATGGGTGATTATCCAAATGGAGGAAATTATGGCTCTATCTTTGTTGATTATGACAATGATGGCGACCAGGATCTTTTTATTGCAAAATGTAGAGGAGGTAACCCTGCAGCAAGTACTGATGAATTACACAGAAATAACGGAGACGGAACCTTTACCAATGTAGCCGCACAAGCCGGATTGGCTGATCCGGATCAATCATGGTCAAGTGCTTTTGGTGATTTTGACAATGACGGTTATATGGATGTTTTAATTGGCTCAAACGCAAATGGGACAGCACAGAAACTGATGCGTAATAATAAAGATGGTACGTTTACCAATGTAACTGCCGGGTCAGGATTTGACACCTACAATAATATGGGTAGAGAGTATATTGCGCGTGACTTCAACAACGATGGGTTTATTGATGTTTATGGTCCGGGTGGTATCATAATGATTAATAACGGCGACTGGACCTTCACAAAATCTGGTGGAGCTCCTCCTAATGGCCCTATCGGAGATTTAAATAATGATGGCTTCCTTGATGTTCAGAACGGGAACACCATCTATCTGAATACCGGAAATGATAACAACTGGATTACAATTAATCTTAAAGGCATTCAAAGCAACAGTAATGGTATTGGAGCAAGAGTCGAGCTTTACGGAACCTGGGGCAAACAAATCAGAGATGTTAGAAGTGGTGAAGGTTTTGAATTTGCCAATACTTTAAATACACATTTTGGAATAGGAACAGCGACAGTAATTGAAAAAGTAATTATCAAATGGCCTTCAGGATTAGTAGACATAATTCCAAATCCATCTAAAAATTCCAGACTGCTTGTTACTGAAGGTTCTACTTTAGGTATATCTGAAGCAAACAGCACCATGTTTATAATTTATCCTAATCCGGCATCTAATCAAATCCGAATTCAGCTTAATGAAATGAAATATGAGATTACTAATGCGAAGATCTATGACTATAACGGAAGAATGGTTTCCGATGTAAAAATCAAAGATAGCACTATTGATATCCAGTCTTTATCAGCAGGAAACTACATGATGGTTTTACAGAACAGCAAGGGTGAAAAATTCTCTCAAAAGTTCATCAAAAAATAAAACACACTTTAACCAATAAAAAAATCCCGAACAATGTTCGGGATTTTTTTATTGGTTCTTTTACGATTATTCAACTATCAACGTTTTTGTCGCGTTTCCATAATTTGTCCTGACAACTACCATATAAGAGCCTGTAGCCAAACCAGAAGTGCTAATGGTAGCCTGCGATTCTGAAACAGCCTGTACCTTAATTACCTTACCTAAATTGTCATATATTTTAATTTCACCTTCTGACACAAAATCAGGAAGCTCTACCGTTGTAAAACCTTTAGCAGGATTAGGATATAACTTAAACGATTCCGCAGTAAAACTTTCGGTTCCGAGTGTAAAATTAGCGGCAGTAGCCCCACTATTCCCAGATCCATGATAACCCATAGCCAAACTTCCAGGTCTATGTGCCCATGCCAGATTGAGCGCCTGAGCCGAAGCGCTAAAAGTATAATCATTGGAATCTCCCGTATCGCGTGCACGTGTTGCCGTCACGGTTCTTACGCCAGCATTGATCGTATTAGAGGTTACTGTCCAATTTTGGCTGGCATCCAAAGGCGGCGTCACACCTATTCCAGCAAATGTCCGATCTGTCATATTAGTCCCGTCAAAAATTACCACATCGCTTCCATTGTCATTCATAGATGTTGAATTAAAAGACAAGCCCAGCCAATCTGTTGACGGACCAACAAAAGTGAGCGTAACCAGACTGCTGGTTACATCTATCTTAGCGGTAAATCCAGTTGTCAAAGTCACTGTTCCCGTACTATAGGTTTGGGCAGTCGAAGCAAAACCCGAAAGTAGTATTGCAAAAAAAGCTAAAGTAGTTTTTCTCATATCAATTTGTTTTTAGAATTTGTATCAACTTATCGTCATTGGATAATATGGCATAATCAATAGCAGAATTTCCCCGATTGTCTTTTGCATTCGGATCAGCTTTCGCCTTCATGAGAAAATCTGCAATTTCATAGTTTTTAAAAATAGAAGCATATATCAAGGCGGTGGTTCCATTTGAATCCGGAATATTAGGGTCTGCCTTTTTTTCAAGCAGCTTTTTTACTATTCTTACATTTCCTTTTACGGTAGCTGCCATCAAAGCTGTACCCATACCACTCACCATATTGATATCTTTTACATGCTGTATCAAAAAATCGGCTACCTCAACATTTCCTCTATAACAGGCCAAAATGAGCGGAGAATAACCTTCAGGAGATAAATTATTAATGCAATCCGGGCTGTGTTTCATCAGTGTTTTTGCTTCATCGACTGTTCCGGTTCGGGCTACATTAAAAATATCTTTTTGGGAAAAGACCGTTGCGGATAAAAAGAAAAGAAAAAGAAGAAAAGTAGTTTTTTTCATAGGTCGTTCATTAAAAATAATATTCAAGGCATTTGTAAATTTATTTAAAATTTATATCATTACTCAATATTTTAGTTAATTATTGAACAATAAATCATTATTAATTTAAAATAAGCAATAAAAAAAGCCCCGTTTGGGGCTTTTTATTTTTATTAAAATTGAGCTTATTATTTGCTCAAATACATCTTCCTTCTGGAATACAATTCATAGAACTGATCGTCTTTCAGATCATCAATAAACAAAATACTTTCTCCTGTAGATTTCATTTCCGGGCCAAGTGCCTTGTTAACTCCTGCAAATTTGCTGAATGAGAAAACCGGCTGTTTTATGGCATAACCTTTCAGATGAGGATTAAAGTCAAAGTCAGTTACTTTATTATGTCCCAACATTACTTTAGTCGCATAATTCACATAAGGCTCACCATAGGCTTTTGCTATAAACGGAACCGTTCTGGATGCTCTCGGGTTGGCTTCGATGATATAAACCATATCATCTTTAATAGCAAACTGGATATTAATCAAACCTACCGTCTTTAAGGCCAGAGCGATTTTCTTCGTATGGTCTTTAATCTGCTGCATCACGAACTCACCCAAATTGAATGGTGGTAAAGTAGCATTAGAATCTCCCGAGTGTACTCCGCAAGGCTCTATGTGCTCCATGATTCCAATGATGTAGACATTTTCACCATCGCAAATTGCATCGGCTTCTGCCTCAATCGCACCATCTAAATAGTGATCTAGTAACAGTTTATTTCCAGGAATACTACGTAACAAATCAATTACATGTTCTTCCAGTTCTTTTTTATTGATAACGATTTTCATTCCTTGTCCGCCAAGCACATACGATGGTCTAACCAACAAAGGGAAATCCAGTTTATCTGCCAAAGCCGAAGCTTCATCAGCCGTTTCTGCAATACCAAATTGAGGGAACGGAATCTTCAATTCTGTCAAGAGTTCTGAGAAACGCCCTCTGTCTTCAGCCAAATCCAGCGCATCAAAACTTGTTCCTATAATTTTGATTCCATATTTAGAAAGTTTTTCTGCCAGTTTTAATGCAGTCTGGCCGCCTAACTGAACAATTACGCCTTCCGGTTTTTCATGCTGGATAATATCGTAGATATGTTCCCAGAAAACAGGCTCGAAGTATAATTTATCTGCCGTATCAAAATCAGTAGAAACCGTTTCAGGGTTGCAATTAATCATTATGGTTTCGTAGCCACATTCTTTAGCTGCCAAAACTCCATGTACGCAGGAGTAATCAAACTCAATTCCCTGTCCGATACGGTTCGGGCCCGATCCAAGCACAACAATTTTCTTTCTGTCAGTTACCGTACTTTCGTTATGCACATATCGCTTGCCGTCAGCTGTTTCGATTTCTGCTTCAAATGTCGAATAGTAATAAGGTGTTTTTGCAGTAAACTCGGCAGCACAGGTATCAACCAGCTTGTATACGCGATTGATATTCATGTCCTCACGCAGCTTGTGTACCTGACTTTCAAGACAACCCATCATGTGAGCAATCTGTCTGTCGGCAAAACCTTTTTGTTTGGCTTCTAATAATAATTCTTTTGGAAGCGTGTCTATTTTAAAGTTGGAAATTTCTTTTTCCAACGTATATAATTCTTCGTATTGTTTCAGGAACCACATATCGATTCTCGTAATTTCATGAATTCTGCTCAATGGAATTCCCATCTGTATAGCATCATAAATCACAAAAACACGATCCCAGCTTGCAAAAGTCAGCTTCTCGATAATCTGCTCATAGTTGGTATAGCCTTTTCCGTCAGCTCCCAAACCATTTCTTTTGATTTCCAAAGATTGTGTAGCCTTATGCAGCGCTTCCTGAAAAGAACGGCCAATACCCATCACCTCTCCTACTGATTTCATCTGAAGTCCCAACGTTCTGTCTGCTCCTTCAAATTTATCAAAGTTCCAACGTGGTATTTTTACGATTACATAATCCAAAGTAGGTTCGAATAAAGCTGAAGTCGACTTTGTGATTTGATTTTGAAGTTCGTCTAAGTGATATCCCAAAGCCAGTTTTGAAGCAATCTTAGCAATTGGGTAACCTGTTGCTTTTGATGCCAAGGCCGAAGAACGGGAAACACGTGGATTGATTTCGATGGCTACAATATCTTCTTTTTCATCAGGAGAAACAGCAAACTGGACATTACATCCACCTGCAAAATTCCCAATGCTTCGCATCATTTTGATAGCCATGTCACGCATCTTTTGGAAAGTCGCGTCAGACAATGTCATAGCCGGAGCTACCGTAATAGAATCGCCTGTATGGATTCCCATTGGGTCCATGTTTTCAATAGAACAGATGATTACGACATTATCATTTTTATCTCTTAAAAGTTCTAATTCATATTCTTTCCAGCCAAATAAGGCTTTATCAATAAGTACTTCGTGTATAGGAGACGCTTCTAATCCTTTAGTAAGCAGGTCATCAAAATCTTCTTTTTTATGTACGAAAGCTGCTCCGGTCCCTCCTAAAGTAAACGACGGGCGTATTACCAGCGGAAAGCCAAATTCCTGAGCGATTTCTTTTCCTTGCAAGAAAGATGTTGCTGTTTTTGCAGGTGCTGCAGGAATTTCAATTTTTTCAAGCAATTGTTTGAACTGTTCACGATCTTCAGTAATATTGATTGCATTGATATCCACTCCAATCAATTTGACACCAAAATCTGCCCAGATTCCTTTTTCATCAGCTTCAAGACATAAATTCAAAGCTGTCTGTCCACCCATTGTAGGCAAAACAGCATCAATCTGCGGATGTTCTTTAAGGATTTCGATAATAGACTTGGTAGTCAGTGGCTTTAAATAAACGTGGTCGGCCATTGACGGGTCTGTCATGATTGTGGCTGGATTGGAATTGATCAGGATGACTTCAATTCCTTCTTCTCTGATTGATCGCGCGGATTGCGAACCAGCATAATCAAACTCGCAGGCCTGTCCTATAACGATTGGACCTGAACCGATGATCAAAACTGATTTGATTGAATTGTCTTTTGGCATGTGTTGTGTGTTGTTGTAGTTAATCCTGCCAGGGCGAGCCCTGACCTATTTAATTTAGCGACAAGGTATAAAAAAAGGCGGTACTAAAACAAGTAACGCCTTTATCGATGTTTATTCAAACATTATTTTTTGTGTCTTGGTTCAGAAGAAACAGTCAATTTATGTCTTCCTTTAGCTCTTCTACGAGCAAGCACTTTTCTTCCATTGGCAGTAGCCATTCTATCCATAAAACCGTGCTTATTTCTTCTTTTTCTTTTCGATGGTTGAAACGTTCTTTTGCTCATTGCTTTATATCTTTAAAAATCTTAATTAAATATCTTTTTATAGGTTCGAAATCAATAGCTGTTCCAAAACCGAGTGCAAATATACAAAGTCTTTTTTTTCTGGCAAGTAGTTTTATAAAAATATTTTTAATTGATTTTATTACCTTTGCGACTCAAATATACAAAATTATGTTCCATAGAAATATTAAACTCATCTTAGCCGGACTAATTATCGCTACCGGAATTTGGCAATTTACAGAAAACAACATTGGAAACGGGATCTTTCTTATTCTGTTTTCATTAGTCTTTATATTACTTTATTTTAAAAATGAATTTATCTTACTGGCTTTCCTGAAATTGAGAAAACAGGATTTTGCAGGAGCGCAAAAATGGTTAGCCTATATCAAGAACCCTGAAACTGCCTTAGTCAGAAAACAACAAGGATATTATAACTACCTTCACGGACTGATGCTTTCGCAAACTAACCTGATGCAGGCTGAGAAACATTTCAAAAAAGCGGTAGAGTTAGGATTATCAATGGATATGGATCTTGCCGTTGCTAAATTAAATCTTGCCGGTGTTGCCATGTCCAGAAGACGAAAAATTGAGGCGACGAACTTATTGAACGAAGTCAAAAAATTAGACAAGCAGAATATGCTTAAGGATCAGATTAAGATGATGAAGGAACAGATGAAGAAAATCTAAAAAATCATATTCATAAAAAAAGCCATACTGAGTGTATGGCTTTTTTTATGGGTTTTATTTAATATCCTGTTGTAGGAATTTCTATTACATATTTCTTTTTGGTAGGATTTGTCAATTTCCTGTCACGAAGCCACGGGTTATGGATTTTCAAAATCTTATAATTGATGCCCTGTGATTTTGCGAAAGAAGCCAAATCAGTTATCGAACTGTCAATCTCCAGCTTTCGGGTTGGAATAGTCTGATACAATTCTGCCGGTGCTATATCAAATCCGTATTGTACCGGATTTTTCATAATCTGCTTTAAGGCCAGAATCCTGAAAACATAACGAGCTGTCTCATCTGTCAGAAGCAAATCATAGTAATCTGTAACTCCCTGTATCGTAATCTGCTTATTTACGCCACCAAAACCTCCATTATAGGAAGCTGCTGCCAAAGTCCAGCTGCCAAATTTTTTATAGGCATCCAGTAAATATTTACAGGCTGCTTCTGTTGATTTTTCTAAATGGTATCTTTCATCGACAACATCATTTACCTCCATACCTCTTTCTTTTGCCGTGTCAGCCATAAATTGCCAGAAGCCTTTGGCTCCAGCAGAAGAAGTAGCATTCATTAATGCGCTTTCAGCCACAGCCAAATATTTGAAATCATCCGGAACACCATTCTTTTTCAAAATAGGTTCTATAACCGGAAAAAAGCGGTTGGCTCTTTTTATAATCAAAAGCGTGGAAGCATCCAGATTTGCATTTACTAACAACTCTCTATCCAAACGTTCTTTTACATCAATAATATTAAGTGGTGTTTTTTCACCGGCAAAATCAATTTCCGCAGGAAAAAAATATCCTTTTGTTACCGGAGCCTTATCTTCTATCTTTTCATTGGAAACCGCATGGATTAAAATCCCGCTTACCAAAACAACCGAGGCTATCAAGCCAGTCTTTTTCATCAATTTCATAGTCTTTATTCTTTGTGTTTTTGTAAACCTACAAACATTTTTTTAATTTTTATACTCCTGATATAATTTTAGGAAGGTGCTCATTCAGCCATTTGAACTTAGTAATAATCATAATATGCGTTCCACCTTTCACAGGAATAAAATCCTTGATGTATTTAGACGGAAAAACTTCGTCTTCATCACCATGAATATGAACCACTTGCCCATCCGGCTCAGTCCTATCCCACAGAATAATCTGCTCTAAAGCCCAGTCCAGATATTTTTTGTCTCTCATGGAAAGAAATTTTTCATAAAGCTTTAGCTTTTTATTCATCTTATCGTTTCCAAAAGAAAATTTGGCAAAGGTTTCGACATTCTGCATCAGTCCGGTCGGGAAAAACTTGTAGGCCTTAATCGATTTTGCAACCTTCATCCTTCGTGGAAATTCGGCATTGCTTTTGACACTTGAAATAATAATGACTTTTCTCGGATGTACAAACCTGGCCATTTCCTGAACCAAAACTCCTCCAAAAGACACGCCTATTAGTACCGGATTTTTATGTTTGATTTCTTTCGCTATCCGTTCTGCATACTGCCTAAGACCCTCTCCTTCAAGCGGAAGTGTCCATTCTAAAAGATGGATTTCAAACTGGTCTTCCGGAAGACGGATCCTTTCAAAAATTGTTGAGCTTGCCGCCATGCCGGGCATAAAATACACTGGAACTTTCTCCATCATAATTGTTTTAACGGTATCATAACAGCAACAAAAGGTTTTTATTACGAAATTTGTATAAAATTATGGTTTTTATACCAAACACCTCTTCTCAACATTTTAAATAATCGATAAGTTATGAAACGCCGATGTTTTTTTAAAATCAAAACTCATGCCGTTTAAAGCATCGATACCACTACAATATCTTTATTTGAATTATGGAAATTAAAGACAATACTTTTTCAAGACAGTTTGAAGCTCATATTGACGGAAAACTAATTGCAGTTGAATATTCTTTCCAGGAGAAAAAAATTTTCCTGACAAAAATACTCACTCCCGATCCCTTTGAGAATGACGATTTTTTAAACGATTTTCTAAAAGAAATCATGTCGATTGCAGAGCAGCGTAAATTAAAAGTGGTTCCGATTCATCCAAAAATCGCAGCTTTTTTCAGAAAAAATCCTGCTTACAAAGAATTACTTCCTCCTGGAATCCGCATTTAATCTGGCTAGTCCAGCTATGTTATATTAGCCACAGATTAGAATAATTATACCTAATTTATGTCTATTCCAAATGAAGGAAGGCATGAAAAATTTTAAGTTTCAATGATTCTCTCTTTGCGGCTCTGCGTCTTTGCGTGAAAAACTGCTCGCAAAGACGCAGAGCCGCAAAACATATCGAATATATTTTTGTTGTAAAGTTTCCGGCAATCAATTATTTTTATCGAATGACAGAAGAAAATCTTAAAATTCTTAGCTTCTTCGAAAACATCGAGAAATATTATGGGTGCAAAACCGAAATCACGGAAGGACTGTATAGCCTCCACGATAGTTTTGACCACCATTCTACTACCTGGAATTTATCAGAATTTACGCTTATCCGTTCAGGCTATCGAAAAACCGGCGACCGAATGATGATGGAAGGTGAAAAGATGTATTTTGAAATTTCCGCAGCTCTGATTGTAAGTTTTAAACAAACTGGCAGAAATTCTTTTGAGTTTATAGAAAAATATGGGGAATCCGTTTTTAGAATTACTAAAATTCGATTCCATTATAAGTATTGAAGCCCAAATCTTGATTAGACTTCAACGTTTAAAAATTCCATCCTTACCAATCCGTCTTCATCTATTTTTGTCAGATTGATATCGTGCAGCGTATTCACCAATTCCGGATTCCAAGGCGTTTTTACCTTTACATAGTTCTCCGTAAAACCATGAATATAGCCTTCCTTGTTTTCTCCTTCAAACAAGACTGTTCTGTTGGTTCCTAACTGGCCTTCATAAAAGGCTCTTCTCTTTTTGACGGACAATCCTCTCAGCATTTTGCTCCTTTTGGCTCGCACGTTTGCCGGAACAGGGTTTGGCATTGCTGCCGCTTCTGTATTATCTCTTTCGGAATAGGTAAAAACATGCAGGTAGGAAATATCCAAATCATTTAGGAAATGATAAGTTTCCAGGAAATGCTCATCGGTTTCACCAGGAAATCCTACGATAACATCAACACCTATACAGGCATGCGGCATAACTTCACGGATTTTATTTACCCTATCGGTATATACTTCTCTCAGATAGCGGCGTTTCATCTTTTTCAGAATATCATTGCTTCCTGATTGTAACGGAATATGAAAATGCGGAACAAACGTTCTTGATTTTGAAACGAATTCTATGGTTTCATTACGAAGTAAATTCGGCTCTATTGAAGAAATTCTCAAACGTTCAATTCCTTCTACTTTGTCCAATTCCTGAACCAATTCGTAAAAAGTATGTTCGTGTTTTTTATTTCCGAATTCTCCTTTTCCATAATCACCAATGTTGACACCGGTAAGAACGATTTCCTTAATATTTTGCTGTGAAATTTCTTTGGCGTTCTTTAGGACATTCTCCATAGTATCGCTTCTGGAAATTCCTCTTGCTAAAGGAATCGTGCAGTAGGTGCATTTATAATCGCAGCCGTCCTGAACTTTCAAAAACGCTCTTGTTCTGTCTCCAATAGAATAACTGCCCACATAAAAATCAGCTTCGCCAATTTCACAAGAGTGTACTTCGCCGAAATCATTTTTCGACAAATCGTTTATATAATCTGTAATCTTGAACTTTTCTGTAGCACCCAAAACCAAATCCACACCATCAACTGCTGCCAATTCTTCTGGCTTCAATTGTGCATAACAACCCACTGCTGCTACAAATGCCTTTTCATTGAGTTTCATTGCTTTTTTTACAACCTGTTTGAATTGTTTGTCAGCATTTTCGGTTACGGAGCACGTATTTATAACATAAATATCGGCAACTTCTTCAAATTCGACACGGTCAAAACCTTCATCCTGAAAGTTTCGGGCAATAGTAGATGTTTCTGAGAAATTCAGCTTACATCCCAGCGTATAAAAAGCAACTTTTTTTCTGTTCTCTGTCATTATAAATATTCCCGAAAATTGGGGAATTGGTATCTTTAATTATATTTACATTTTGCAAATAGCCTGCAAATTTACATACAATATTTTTCAAAATGAAATCAACAATACACTATATATCAATATTTTGGATAACGTTAACTTTATATTCCTGCGGAAAAAGAGCGGAAGAAAATCGTGACCATGAAGTTTTCCGATTTAATCAGGATGCGAATGTTAGCTCTCTTGACCCTGCTTTTGCAAAATCTCAGGACAATATATGGATGTGCAACCAGCTTTATAATGGCCTGGTACAATTGGACGACAGCCTGAATATTAAGCCTGACTTGGCTAAATCCTGGACGATTTCTGAAGATGGGAAAACCTATAGTTTCAACTTAAGAAAGGATGTGTTTTTTCACAAAAACGGCGTGTTTGCCAGTAGTAAAGATTCTACTCGTACGGTAAATGCTCCCGATTTTGAGTACAGCTTTAACCGACTTCTGGACGAAAAAATAGCATCGCCCGGTGGGTGGATCATGCAGAACGTAGAAAATTTCAAGGCCAGGAATGATTCGGTGTTTGAAATACAGTTAAAAAAGCCATTTCCTGCTTTTTTAGGGCTGCTTTCTATGAAATATGCTTCGGTAGTTCCAAAGGAAGCTTTTGCTATTTCTGGTTACGATTTCAGAACCAGACCTATAGGTACCGGCCCTTTTCAGTTTAAATTATGGGAAGAAAACGTAAAACTCGTGCTGAGAAAAAACCCGTTGTATTTTGAAAAAGATAAAAACGGACAGCAGCTGCCGTATCTGGAAGCCGTAGCTGTAACTTTTCTTCCTGACAAGCAGAGTGGCTTTCTTTTGTTTGCACAAGGTAAAATTGACTTTATATCCGGACTACATCCGTCTTACAAAGATGAAATCCTGACACAAAGTGGACAATTACAGGAAAAATATAAGAAAGACGTCACTATGATTACAGGCCCTTATCTCAATACAGAATATTTGGGTTTTCGTATGGATGGAAAAGACAAAGCCATACTCGACAAGAGAATTCGTCAGGCAATGAATTACGGATTTGACAGGCAAAAATTAGTAACCTATCTCAGAAATGGAATGGGAACTCCTGCAATAAATGGAATGATTCCTGCCGGACTTCCAAGTTTTGATGCTTCAAAAATAGGATATGATTATGATATCCAAAAAGCAAGAGAACTGGTAGCATCCTATAAAAAAGCTACTGGCGATTCTAATCCAAAAATTGCCTTGAGCACCAATGCCACTTATCTTGATATTTCAGAATATTTACAGCGGGAATGGAAAAAAATTGGTCTTGATGTTGCTATAGATGTCAATCCTCCTGCAACTTTAAGACAGGCAATAGCCACCGGAAAAGTTTCTTTTTTCAGGGCAAGCTGGATTGCAGATTATCCTGATGCTGAAAATTATCTTTCATTATTTTACAGTAAAAATTTTGCTCCTAACGGGCCTAATTATACGCACTTTAAAAACGACGAATTTGACAAACTCTACGAACAGGCTTTCTTAGAGACAGATAATGCAAAACGTTTTGAATTATATCAGAAAATGGATGCATTGGTTATTAAAGAAGCTCCCGTTATTCCGTTATTTTATGACAAAGTTGCCCGATTTACAAGAAAAAACGTTACCGGCCTGGGTATAAATCCTCTAAATATGTTGGATTTGAGACGGGTTAAAAAAAGTAAAATATAACCCTGACAGTTCAATCTATATATTTTCTTTTTTAAGTTCTATTTATCAGAGTTGACTACATAATTACATCATTTTTATAAAAATCCAAAGGGAGCTTACCATAAAACAGTAGCTCCCTTTTTCAATCAAAATAACCTAAACAAAATTATCATTATCTCTTTAACGAGAAGTGAGCCTTGAACTCCTTGCTCGCACTGTTCTCCTTGTAGAGTACCTTGAACCAGTAGTCGGTCGATGGCAGCGGGTGCCCGTT